>NZ_DASWYS010000388.1:0-24720 GCF_036404855.1 Roseateles sp. | reverse complement strand
CCCACCCCGGGTCCGCCGAACTGGGCCGCTGGAACCCGCGCGAGGTGGCGCCGGAGGCGGCCCGGACCGACGAGGTCTCCAACGCGCCACCCAGCACTGCGACGCTGGAGCTGCCCGAGGGCTTCAAGCCCATCGAGCGCGAGCAGCTGGCAACACCGGTGCCGCGCCAGGTCCCCATGCCGGCCGTCGAACTGCCGCCGGCCGTGGGACGGCTGGAGGCTCGGCCGGAGGCCGCCGTCCACGTCCTGCGCCCCACACCCAGCTTGCGCGCGGAGTCGCGCCCGGCAGAACTGCCCACCGTGCCCGCTGAACTGCCGTCAGCGGTGAGCCGCCTGGAGCCCACCCCCGTCCCCGCCCGGGCCACCGCGCTGCCCCGCCCTGCCGAGCTGCGTGCCGTCCCGGCTCCGACAGCCCTCCCGTCAACGAATGCCGAGCTGCCGCCTCCGGTGCGCCGCCTGGACGCCCAGGGCGAAGCGCGCGTTCCGACGGACCTGCCCCGCGCGGCAGCGTTGCGAGCCGCCCCCGCAGCGCCCTCACAGCCCTTGCCTTCCGGTGCGCCGCTACCCGCGGCGGTGCAGCGACTGGAGGCGACTGCGGCCGAGAGCACAGGCGTCACGCCATTGAACCGTCCCAGCGACTTGCGCATGCTGGCCGGCACGGCGATGCCCTCGCTGCCCGGCGACCGTGACCTGCCCACCCCCGTGCGACGCCTTGAAGCACCGGACGGCCCCTCGGCCGTGACACCGCTGCGGGCGGCGCCCGCTCCCCGCGTGCTGCCGGCGACACCTGCTGGGTCGGCCCTGCCGGCGCTGTCGGGCGACCTGCCCGGCCAGGTGAGCGCGCCGGCGGGACCCAGCGGGCCGGCCAGGGGCGACCCCAACGCGGATCCCTTCGCTGCCCCCAAGGCCTCGGCCGGGTCTCCCGACGCCGGTTCACGACTGGGGCCCGACCTGGCGCTTGCGCCTTCCGCGGCTGCCAGCGCACCACGTGCCCCGCTCAACCTGTCGCTGCCGCGCGGCGGTGATATCGCCGCCCGCCGCGGCCCCGGCCTCGTCGACCTGCTGCCGCAGCCGCCCGAGCGCAAGTCCAGGCTGGAGCAGTCCATAGAGAAGGCCGCCAACCAGGATTGCCGCAAGGCCTATGCCAACGCGGGCCTCCTGGCCGCCCTGCCGCTGGCCGTGGACGCGGCGCGCGGCAAGGGCTGCAAATGGTGAGCCTCAGAAGCCGCTGAGCACCAGCTTGCCGCGCATGCGGCCAGACTCCACCCGTTCATGCGCGCGCCGCAGGTTGGCTGCGTTGATGGGACTCAGCTGTTCACTGACTGTGCTGATCAACCGGCCCTCGTCGACCAGCGTGGCCACGCGTGCCAAGAGGCGGCCCTGCTCGGCAACATCGGCCGTGCCGAACACCGGCCGCGCGAACATCATTTCCCAATGCAGCGAGAGCGCCTTGCGCTTGAGCAGCATCACGTCCAGCGGGCTGGCCGGGTCGTCGATGAGGCCGATCCGCCCTTGCGGCGCTGCGACGTCGACGAGGGCGGCCCAGTGCTGGTCGGTGTGGGTCAGGCTCGCGACGTACCCGACCTCGGGCACGCCGGCCGCCACGAGCTGGGCACGCAACGGCTGGCTGTGGTCGACGACGGCATGCGCGCCCAGCGCCTCCACCCAGGCTCGGGTCTCGGGCCGGCTGGCTGTGCCGATGATGTGCAGCCGCGTCAGTTGGCGAGCCAGCTGCACGAGGATGGATCCGACGCCGCCCGCCGCACCGACCACCAGCAGGTTGTCACCGTCGCCGCCGCCCTCGGCCACACCCAGGCGGTCGAACAACAGCTCCCAGGCGGTGATCGCTGTGAGCGGCAGCGCTGCGGCCTCGGCGTCCGACAAGCTTCGCGGTGCGCGCGCGGCGATGCGGTGGTCGACCAGCTGCAGCTCGGCATTGGATCCGGGACGGTTGATCGCGCCAGCGTAGTAGACCCGATCCCCCACCGCAAAGCCCTCGACGGCAGGGCCCAGCGCTTCGACGACGCCCACGGCGTCCCAGCCCAGCACTTCAGGGCGTCCGGGTTGCGGTGTGCGGCTGCGGCGCACCTTTGTATCAACCGGGTTCACGGAAACCGCCGACACCCGGACCAGCAGATCACGGGGCCCGGGCTCGGGATCGGGCAGTTGCAGATCGATCAGGGACTCGGGGTGGGTAATGGGCAGGGCTTGGAGATAGCCAATGGCTTTCATGACGTGTCCTTCGGGAAGGCGAAACAGCGATGGACGTCATGCTGCCGCCCCTGATCTGACGTGAAAAGACAAGGATCAACAAATCAGTTTCATCTATAACGTGAAGATGAATCGACTCTCCCCCCTGCAACTCTTCCTGGCCGCCGCTGAAGCCGGCAGCTTTTCCGCCGCAGCCCGTCGCCTGGACCTGGGCCCGGTGCAGGCCAGCGCCACCATCGCGCGGCTGGAGCGCGAACTGGGGGTGCGCCTCTTCGAGCGCTCGACGCGGCGCCTGCGTCTGACCGAGGCCGGCGAACGCTGGCTGCCCCACGCGCGCCAGTTGGTGGCAGCGTGGGAGGACGGCCGGGCCGCGTTGAGCGAGGGAGCCGACCGGCCCCTGAGCGGCCATCTTCGCGTCAGCCTGCCCAGCGACATCGGACGCCAGCATCTCTGGCGCTGGATCGAGGAGTTCGCCGCCACGGAGAGCCCAGTCGACCTGCGGCTGGAGCTGCGCCTGAGCGACCGCCTCGCCGACCTGGTCCAGGAGCCGGTGGACTACTCCGTGCGCTACGGCGAGCCGCCGGACTCCAGCCTCATCGCCCTGCCCCTGGCACCCGACAACCGTCGCGTGCTCTGCGCCAGCCCCGCCTATGTCGCCCGCCGCGGCTGCCCGCAGACGCCGGCCGAGCTGCGCGACCACGAATGCCTGCGCTTCGTGCTGGGCGAGAGCCTGCATGGCCGTTGGCGCTTCGAGACGGCACAGGGCGGTGCGAGTGCGGTCGAAGTCACGGGCAACCGCGTTGCCGACGACGGCGGCCTGGTGCGTGAATGGGCCCTGGCGGGGTTGGGCATCGCCTACAAGAGCCGCCTCGACGTAGCCACCGACCTGGCGGCCGGCCGGCTGGTGGCCCTGCTCCCCGACTGGATTGGCGAGCCCGCACCCCTGCACTGGATGAGCGTGGGCCGCCACCGCCTCACGCCGGCACTGCGGCGGCTCGCAGCCAGCATCCAGGCTCGGTGCGCGGCACTGGCCGCAGGCCGCCAGCAACGTTGAGCCCACGGGCCTCGCGAAAACAAAAAAGGGCCAGCCACCGAAGCGGCCGGCCCAGGCGCGTGAGCGCTCGAGGGATTCTGTTTCAGGCCGGTGTCATTCCTTGTCTGCCGGCATCGCGCCGGGCATGCCATGCAGCGGCAGCGCCGAGGCGCCTGCCTGCTCGGCCGGCTTGGCCGCCTTCTTGTCGCGGACCAGATAGCTATACAGCACCGGCACGACCACCAGCGTCAGCAGCGTGGACGTGATGACGCCACCGATGATGGCGCGGCCCATGGGCGCCTGGATCTCGCCGCCGTCATTGAGCGCAATCGCCATAGGCAGCATGCCGAAGACCATGGCGGCCGTCGTCATGATGATGGGGCGCATGCGGATCAGGCCGGCCTGCAGCAGCGCATCGGCGATGGTGGCGCCGGCCTTGCGGGCATGGTTGGCGAAGTCCACCAGCAGGATGGCGTTCTTCGTCACCAGACCCATCAGCATGACCAGGCCGATCATCGAGAACACGTTCAGCGTCGAGCGCCACAGCAGCAGGGCCAGCATGACACCGATCAGCGCCAAGGGCAGTGAAGCCATGATGGCGATGGGCTGCAGGAAGCTGCCGAACTGGCTGGCCAGCACGATGTAGATGAAGATGCCAGCCAGCGCCATGGCTGCCAGCAGGCCGTTGAAGGCCTCGGCCTGCTGCTTGCCGGCGCCGTCCACCTTGAAGCTGATGCCGGCAGGCAGTTGGGTCTCCTTGATGAGCTTCTGCACGTCGGCGTTCACGTCGCCGCCCGGGCGGCCCTGGACGCCGGCGAACACGGCCTCGCGACGCTGCAGGTTCTCGCGGCGGATCACCTCGGGGTTGAACACCGGCTCGATGGTGGCGACCTGGTCCAACGTGATGGGCGCTCCGTCCTTGGAGAAGGCCACCGGCAGCTTGCTCATCTGCTCGATGCGCTCGCGCTGGTCGCGCGGCAGGCGCAGCAGCACCTCGACCTGGTTGCCGTCCGGCGTCGTCCAGTAGGTCGCGACCTCGCCGTTGACGTAGGCGCGCAAGGACGAGGCGATCTGCGGCGCGGTCAGGCCCAGTTCGCGGATGGCCGAGTCCTTCAGCCGAACGGCAAAGGCGGGCAGGCCTGGCTTGACGGTGGTGTCCACGTCGACTGCGCCGGGGATCTTCTTCAGCTTCTCGACGAAGTCCTGGGCCACCTGGGTCAGCACCTCGGGATCGGTACCGAGTATGGTCACCCAGATCGGGCGGTTGAAGCCCACGCTGACCTCGATGCCGGGGATCTTGGCGATGTCGCCGCGGATGGCGTCCTCGATCTCCTTCTGCGTGCGCTTGCGCTCGCTGCGATCGACGAGGGAGATGTTCAGCGATGCCTGATTGCGGCCCGTGGAGAGGCCTTCACCAGTGCTGCCGACCACGGTCGAGACCGTCTTGATCTCCGGATAGTTCTTGAGGATCTCCTCGATCTGGGCGACCTTGGCGCTGCCGCGCTCGACGCTGGACGCTACCGGCATGCGCAGGTTGACCTGGGTAAAGCCGTTGTCGGTCTCGGGCACGAACTCGCTGCCCACCAAGGGCGCCAGCATCAGCGCGGCGACGAAGCTGGCCAGGGCCCCCCACATCACCAGGCCGCGGGGCGTCAGCGTCGCGAAGCGGAACACGCGGCGGGCGCCCTTGTCGCGCTTGCCGTCGGCATCGAAGGGATGGCCGTAGGCCGGGATGGGTGGCACGAAGACCCGATAACGGCGGCCGGAAAACGCCCACTTGATGAGGCGCTCGTAGGCGTCGTGCAGATGCTCCATGCCCCAGTCGGTCGCACGGATGGCGTGGCCGATGACGGGCCAGTGCTTGATGCGCGTGTTGACCGGGTCGTGCCAGACCGAGGACAGCATCGGGTCCAGCGTGAAGCTGACGAACAGGCTGACGAGGACCGCCACCGCGACGGTGATGCCGAAGGGGTAGAAGAACTTGCCGATGATGCCGCCCATGAAGGCGACGGGCACGAACACCGCACAGATGGCGAAGGTGGTGGCCATCACCGCCAGGCCGATTTCGTTGGTGCCATCGGCGGCCGCGGTGTGGTGGTCCTTGCCCATGCCGACGTGCCGCACGATGTTCTCTCGCACGACGATGGCGTCGTCGATCAGCAAGCCGATGCACAGGCTCAGCGCCATCATCGTCATGAAGTTCAGCGTGAAGCCGAAGGCATGCACGGCGATGAAGCTGGAGATGACGGCGATGGGCAGCGTCAGGCCCGTGATGATGGTGGAGCGCCAGCTGTGCAGGAACAGGAAGACGATGGCCACCGTCAGCAGCGCGCCTTCCACCAGCGTGTGCTTGAGGCCGGTCAGCGAACCCTTGACGAAGTCGGAATTGGCGTAGATGAGGCGCAGCTCGACGTCCTTGGGCAGCACCTTGCGCAGCTCCTCCATCGCCTCCTTGATGGCATCGCCGGTGGCGACGATGTTGGCGTCCTGCTGCTTGAAGACATTGAAGCTCACGGCCGGCTGGCCATTGATGCGCGCGATGCTGTCGATCTCGCGCTCTCGCTCGACCAGCGTGCCGAGGTCGTTCAGCGTCAGCGCCAGGTTGCCGCGACGCGCGACGACCATCTGGCCGAACTGCTTGGGATCCTTGACGCGGCCTTCCACGCGCAGGATGGCATCGGAGGTCTGGTCGGACAGCAGGCCCACGGGCTGGTCGCTGTTGGCGTCGGCCAGCGCCTTGGCGATCTCGGCCGGCGTCACGCTGTAGGCGCGCAGGCGCATGGGATCCAGGTCGATGCGCACCTCGCGGCTGACCATGCCGCCCACGTCGACCTTGGCCACGCCTTCGACGCGGCCCAGGCGCTTGGAGACGATGAGGTCGCCCATCATGGACAGCTCGCGCGCACCACGTGTCTCGCTGAGCAGCGCCATGACGACGACGGGCTGGGCGTTGTCGGCCTGGAAGCGCGACACCGTCGGCGGCTTCACGTCCCTGGGGAAGGATGCCTGCGCCGCCGCGACGCGGTCGCGCAGGTCCTGCATCGCGCGGCCCATGTCGGTGTTGAGGGTGAACTCGACGCTGGCCTGGACGCGGCCCTCGAAGCTGCGCGACTGGATGCGGTCGACGCCGGCGATGCTGTTCATGGCCTCTTCCAGCGGCTTGGCGACTTCACGCTCGACGGCCTCGGGCGAGGCGCCGGGGTAGCGGATGTCGATCCAGGCACCGGGCAGCGAGATGTCGGGCATTTGCTCGACGCCCAGCTTGCTGTAGGAGAACAGGCCCAGCACGCACAGGGCCACCATCACCATGGTCGCGAAGACCGGGTTCTGGATGGAAACGCGGGTCATCCACATGATGGCGTCCTCACTGCTGCGCCGACGCGGATGCGGCGGCGCTGGCGACCTTGGCAGTCTTGGCCGCCACGACGCTGGCCTTGTCGCCCTCGCGCAGGTTGTCGAAGCGCGCCGCCAGCACCTGCGCCTCGGGCTTGAGGCCGTTCAGGATCTCGACGCGGCCCTCCCGGGCGTCGCTGCGGCCGGTCGTCACGATGCGGCGCACCAGCGCGCCGTTCTCGATCATCCAGACCTGCTCCTGGCCGGAGTTGCGGCTGATGGCGGCGATGGGCACGGTCAGGCGCTGGACATCGTCCTGCAGCACGACCTTGGCGACGGCGTACTGGCCGGCGCGGTAGAGCTCCTTGGGGTTGTCCAGCACCAGCGTCACGCCGATGGAGCGCGTCCCGGGCTCCGCGCTGGGCGCGATGCGCGCGATCTTGGCTTCGACGGGATCATCGACGCCCTCGACCTTGACCTGCACGGGCATGCCCGGCTGGAGACGGCTGACTTCGTGGGTGCCGACCAGGCCCGCCAGCTCCAGCTTGGCCAGATCGACGATGGTCAGGATCTGCTGCTCGGCCGCCAGCTTCTCGCCCGGCAGCGCATGGCGCTTGGCGACGACGCCGTTGATGGGCGACACCAGGCCGGCCTGGCGCATCGTCACCTGGCTGGTGTCGAGCTGCGCCTTGGCGGCATGCCAGTTGGCTCGGGCCGACTCGTAGGCAGCGCGCGAGTTGTCCAGCGCCGTCTGCGCGATGAAGTTCTTGGCCGCCAGGCCTTCGTTGGCCTTGTAACTGCGCTCGGCCTGCTCCATCAGCGCACGCATGGCCTCCACGCTGGCGCCGCGCTCGGCGATGCGATAACGCAGCTCTTCCAGGTCGACCTGGCCGAGCGCCTGGCCGGCCCGCACGCGGCTGCCCTCGCCGACGGCGAGGTTGAGCAGGGTGCCGTTGGACTTGGCGCGCACGACGACCGTGCCCGGCGCCACAAGCGGGCCGCTGAACTCGATCTGCGCCGGCATGGCGGACAGCGTCGGCTTGACCACCTCGCTGGGCACGAACTCCAACACCGTCTGGGGCTTGCCCTCGCCCGGCTTCTTCGGGCCGTCACCCTTGCTGGCCATCACGGCCACGCCGGCCCCACCGACCAACAGCACCACGGCGGCCGCACCGCCCAACTTCCAAGACTTACGCATGGCTCCCCCAAACGCTCTCTGATACAGACCTTTGCAGTCTAGAAATCAGGGCGCTGCGGCGCAGCGTGCTTGTGACGAAACGCGGTTTGCGAGGGCTGAGCTGCACCGGTCGGCGATCAGGCCGGCGCCGGCGCGGATGAACTGCAGATCAGGTGGGGCGAGTCGCCGGAATCGGGGCGATGGGCAGCACCACGTCGCCACATTGCGCCCTATGACGAAGGGCATGGTCCATCAGCACCAGGGCCAGCATGGCCTCCGCGATGGGGGTGGCGCGGATGCCCACGCAGGGGTCGTGGCGGCCGAAGGTCTCCACCGTCGCGGGGTTGCCGGCGCGGTCGATGCTGGCCTTGGGGCTGCGGATGGAGCTGGTGGGCTTGATCGCGATGCTGGCGACGATGTCCTGGCCGGTGGAGATGCCACCCAGCATGCCGCCCGCGTTGTTGCTGGCGAAGCCCTCGCGACTCAGCTCGTCGCCATGCTCCGTGCCCTTCTGGGCCACGACGCCAAAGCCGGCACCGATCTCCACGCCCTTGACGGCGTTGATGCCCATCAGCGCGTAGGCGATGTCGGCGTCCAGCTTGTCGAAGAGCGGCTCGCCCAGGCCCACCGGCACGCCCGTGGCCTCGACGCGGATGCGCGCGCCGACCGAGTCGCCAGCCTTGCGCAGCGCGTCCATGTAGGCCTCCAGCTCGATGATCGTGCTGGCGTTGGCGGCAAAGAACGGGTTCTGGCCGACGTGCTCCCAGCCCTCGAACGGGATCTCGATCTCGCCCAGCTGCGTCATGCAGCCGCGGAACTCGGTGCCGTAGGCCTGTTTCAGCCACTTGCGGGCCACCGCACCGGCTCCCACCATGGGCGCCGTCAGCCGCGCCGACGAGCGGCCGCCCCCACGCGGATCGCGCACACCGTACTTGCGCCAGTACGTGTAGTCGGCGTGGCCGGGGCGAAATGTGTCAAGGATGTTGCCGTAGTCCTTGCTGCGCTGGTCGGTGTTCTCGATCAGCAGGCAGATGGGCGTGCCCGTCGTCACGCCGTCATAGACGCCGGACAGGATCTTGACGGCGTCCGGCTCGTTGCGCTGGGTCACGTGGCGGCTGGTGCCGGGGCGGCGGCGGTCCAGCTCGGGCTGGATGTCGGCCTCGCTGAGCGGCAGACCCGGCGGACAGCCGTCGATGACGCAGCCGATGGCCGGCCCGTGGCTTTCGCCGAAGTTGGTGACGCGGAAGAGTTCGCCGAAGGTGCTGCCTGACATATCGCCAAATTCTAGGTGCGCCCCCAAAACAAAAGCGGCCCTCAAGGCCGCCTTCACGGGATGCGAATCAGATCCCCATGCACCCCGGCCCGCAGGCCAGGGCTCGACTCACAACTTGGGCTCGGCCTCGGCGGGGTTCTCCTCGAGCGGCCAGTCGCGGATGTAGGCCTTGAGCATGCGGTTCTCGAAGTCCTGGCTGTCCACGACGGCCTTGGCCACGTCGTAGAACGAGATCACGCCCATCAGCGTGCGTCCGTTCATGACGGGCATGTAGCGAGCGTGCCGCCCCAGCATCATGCGGCGCACCTCATCGATCTCGGTCTCCGGCGTGCAGGTCAACGGGTGGTCGTCCATGACGGTGCGGACGATGGTGATGCCGACCTCGCCGCCGTTCTTGACGACGGCCTGGATGACTTCACGGAAGGTCAGCATGCCGACCAGCTCGCCATGCTCCATGACGACGAGGGAGCCGATGTCGCGCTCGGCCATGATGGCCAGCGAAGCCTTGAGCGCCTCGTCCGGCGAAACGGTGAACAGGGTGCCGCCTTTGACACGCAGGATATCGACGACTTTCATAGGGGGCCTCCAGGGAAGAACGCCCGATCAACATAGCACACAATGCCTGCGCATCCACACCATAGAAAACACCATGCCGGGCTTCGATACTTTGGCTTTGCATGCCGGCGCCGCGCCCGACCCGGGCACCGGCGCGCGGGCCACGCCGCTGCACCTGTCCACCTCCTTCGTCTTCGAATCCGGCGAACATGCGGCCTCGCTGTTCAACATGGAACGGTCAGGGCACGTCTACAGCCGGCTCTCCAACCCGACGACCGCCGTCTTCGAGGAGCGCATGGCGGCGCTGGATGGCGGCGTCGGCGCGATCGCGACGGCCAGCGGCCAGGCAGCCCTGCACCTGGCCATCTGCACGCTGATGGGCGCGGGCGGCCACATCGTCGCGAGCACGGCGCTGTACGGCGGCAGCCACAACCTGTTGCATTACACGCTCAGGCGTTTCGGCATTGAGACGACGTTTGTCAATCCCCGTGACCTGGAGGCCTGGCGTGCGGCCATCCGCCCGCAGACGCGGCTGCTGTTCGGCGAGTCCCTGGGCAATCCCGGCCTGGACGTGCTGGACATCCCGGCCGTCAGCGCGATCGCCCATGAAGCCGGCCTGCCGCTGCTGGTCGACGCGACCTTCACGACGCCATATCTGCAGCGCCCCGCGGAGCTGGGCGCGGACCTGATCTACCACTCCGCCACCAAGTTTCTCTGCGGCCATGGCACCGTCGTCGGGGGCGTGCTGGTGGATGCCGGCTCGTTCGATTGGGAGGCCGCCCATGCGGCCAGCGGCCGCTTTGCCACGCTGTGCGAACCCTACGACGGCTTCCATGGCATGGTCTTTGCCGAGGAAAGCACGGTCGGCGCCTTCTTGCTGCGCGCCCGGCGCGAAGGCCTGCGCGACTTCGGCGCCTGCATGAGCCCGCACACCGCCTGGTTGATGCTGCAGGGGCTGGAAACGCTGCCGCTGCGCATGCAGCGGCATGTCGCCAACGCCCAGGCCGTCGCTGAGTTCCTGGCCGCGCAGCCCCTGGTGGACAAGGTGGGCTATCCCGGCCTGGCCTCCCATCCCGACCACGCGCTGGCGCAGAAGCTGTTGCCGCGCGGTGCCGGCGCCGTGTTCTCCTTCGATCTCAAGGGCACGCGCGAACAGGGCCGCGCCTTCATCGAAGCGCTGAAAATCTTCTCTCACCTCGCCAACGTGGGCGACGCCAAGTCCCTGGTCATCCATCCGGCCAGCACCACCCATTTCCGCATGGACGATGAGGCGCTCCAACAGGCCGGCATCGGCCCCGGCACCATCCGCCTCTCGATCGGCCTGGAGGACCCGGCCGACCTCATCGACGACCTGAAGCGGGCGCTCAAGCTGGCGGCGAAGTCGGGCGGTGCGGCATGAAGCTCACCATCGACTCCCACGAGGCCTATGCCTACACGGGCGGCAAGACCTTCGACCCCGCCCTGCCCTGCATCGTCTTCATCCACGGTGCGCTGAACGACCACAGCGTCTGGACGCTGCTGGCGCGCTGGTGCGCCCACCACGGCTACGGCGTGCTGGCCGTCGACCTGCCGGGCCATGGCCGCAGTGGCGGCACGCCATTGACCAGTGTCGAGGCCATCGCCGCCTGGCTGCACCGGCTGCTCGACGCGGCCGGCGCAGGCAAAGCCACGCTCGTGGGCCACAGCATGGGCTCGCTGATCGCGCTCGAAGCGGCCGGGCGGGCGTCCAAGCTCGTCATGGTGGGCACGGCGTATCCCATGAAGGTCTCAGAAGCGCTGCTGACGACCGCGCGCGATCAGCCCGAGGCCGCCATGGCCATGGTCACGGCGTTCTCGCATTCGCTGGCCAGCGCCAAGCCCGGCTACCCCGGCCCGGGCAGTTGGCTGCGTGGCGGCGCCATGGCGTTGATGCGACGGCTGCAGGCTCGCCAGACGGCCGTCAACCTGTTCGAGAACGACTTCCAGGTCTGCGACCGTTATGCCGCGGGCGAGGCGGCGGCGGCACGGGTCGACTGCCCCGTGCACTTCATCCTCGGCTCGCTGGACCAGATGACCTCACCCCGGCAGAACGCCGTCCTGAGCGGCCTGCTCAAGCCGCGCATCCACACGGTGCCGGCCGGCCATGCGCTGATGGCGGAGGCACCGGACGCCGTGCTGGCGGCGCTGAGGGCGGCACTTCAGCCCAGTTCGTAGGCCGTCTCGTCGGGCCGGCGCACGGCCCTCACGTATTCGCCCGTGAAACCCGGCCAGATCGCGAAGATGCGGCCGTTCTCGTCGCGGTACCACGACCTGCAGTGGCTCCATACCGAGCCCGCCAGGCGCTGCTGCACCGCGGCGTCCTGCGCCGCGAAAACGCCGGCCCGCACGGCGATCCAGCGCCGGCCTTCGCGCTGCACGCGCTGCATGCAGGCCAGTGCATGACCGACCTGCGGCTCGATGAACAGCAAGGTGGAGGTGTGTCCGGTGCCGGTGTTGGGGCCCAGCATCAGAAAGAGGTTGGGGAAGCCCGGCACCGTGAGGCCTAGGTAGGCGCTGGGGCCGCCCCGCCAGGCCTCGTCCAGTGTCTGTCCACCCAGGCCCATGACTCGCAGTCCGGCCAGCGGTCGCACCGTGTCGAAGCCGGTGGCGCAGACCAGCGCCTCCAGCGCGTGCTCGCGCCCGTCCGCGGTCCGCACGCCGGTGGCCGTGACGGCCTGGATCGGCGCCGTCACCAGCTCGGACTGCGGCAGCGCCAGTGCCGGGTAGTAATCGTTGGAATAGATGATGCGCTTGCAGCCCAGGGGATAGCTCGGCGTGAGCCGCGCCCGCAGCGTGGGATCGGCCACCTGACGCCGCAAGTGAGCGACAGCGGTGCGGGTCATCAGGCCTCGCGCCAGCGTGCCCTCGTCGAAGCCGCGTCGCCCCAGTTCCAGCACCTGAACCCAGGCATGGCGGGCCAGCGCGGCATACGCCGGCCGCCGCACCAGCCAGCGGTCGAGCCGGCCGTAGCGCCGGTCCATGCGCGGCAGGACCCAGTTGGGCGTGCGCTGGAACACGCTCAGGCGCGCCCTGGCAGCGGCGAGCGCCGGTACCAGTTGCGCCGCGGTCGAGCCGGTGCCGATGACGCCGACG
Source organism: Roseateles sp. (assembly GCF_036404855.1). Lineage (GTDB taxonomy): Bacteria > Pseudomonadota > Gammaproteobacteria > Burkholderiales > Burkholderiaceae_C > Pelomonas. Next base: position 12,028 of record NZ_DASWYS010000388.1, on the reverse strand, counting down.
CGCCGGCCCGCCAGGTCGACATCCGCGGGCCAGCGCGCGGAGTGCAGCAGCCGGCCGCGGAAGTCCGCCAGGCCGGCGATGTCCGGCCAGCGTGGCCGGCTCAGCGGCCCGGTGCTGCACACGAAGAAGCGGGCACTGAGGGCGCTGCCGTCGTCCAGGCTCAACCGCCAGCGGCCCGCCGCGGCATCGAATTGCGCCTCGACAACGGCGTGGCCAAGGCGGATGCGCGGCAGCAGGCCATGATCCTCGGCCAGGCGCTGCTGGTAGGCGTGGATCTCCTGCGCATCCGCGAAACGGTGTGTCCAGTGCGGGTTGGGTGCGAAGCTGAAGCTGTAGGCCGGCGCGGGCACGTCGACCTGGGCGCCCGGGTAGCGGTTGTCCCACCAGGTGCCCCCGATGCCCGCGGACTTCTCGAGGACGACGAAGTCCCGGATGCCGGCCTTCTGCAGCTGGATGGCCATGCACAGGCCGGACATGCCGGCGCCGAGGATGACCACCTCGAAATCGACCGCAGACGGCGAATCCATGGGCTCATTATTGCGAGGGCATCCCCGCTTGCCGCCCGGGTGCAACCCGCGCTTGAATCGACGCATGAGCAATGAACGCTTCACCCGTTTTGCCGATTTCTATCCCTTTTATCTGGGCGAGCATCAGAACAAGGTCTGCCGACGCCTGCACTTCGTCGGCCTGACGCTGGTTCTTGTCTGCCTGTGGCAACTGTTCAGCACCGGGTCGCTCGTCTGGCTGCTGTACGGCCTGTTGTGCGGTTATGGCTTTGCCTGGGTCGGGCACTTCTTCTTCGAGAAGAACCGGCCGGCCACCTTCAAGTACCCGCTCTACAGCCTCATGGGCGACTGGGCGATGTACCGCGACATCTGGCTCGGCCGCATCAAGCTCTAGTTGCGCCAGGCGATGCCCACGTTGGCGTAGCTACCATTGCGCTGCTGCGTGAGCGGGCTGTCCGCGACGGGCCCGAGCAGGCGGCTGGCCCCCACGCCGCCGAAGGCGAACCAGTGCTTGGACAGCGGTTTCGTGAAACTGACGCCGGCATGCAGGTCGCGCAGCCCTGCGCCCGGAATGTAGGCCGGTTTGCCGCTGGCGACCACTGCAGACTCGGGCACGCCGAAATAGCTGCGCATGTTCTGTGCATCGGCGGCGGAGAGTCCGATGCCGCTGGCCCACTCCAGCGTGGGGCTGCGGTAGAAGCGCCAGCCCAGGTCGATCCCGGCCGTCAGGCCGCCCTTGCGGCCGAGCAGGTCCTGGGACAGGTTGGCACCCAGGTTCAGGTCGGGGGTGAGGCTGTAGTTGGCGTAGAGCCGCGCGCGCAGCGTGCGCCTCACGTCCGGCAGGCCTTGCGTGGTGCTGGCGTCGCCGCTGCTGCGGCCGCTGTCCACCCGCAGGGAGACGCCAAGGCGCAGCTTGTCGCGATCCACCAGCAGGGTGCTCGCGCCCGCGCCTCCGCCTTCGCGGCCAAAGCCCAACAGCGCGCTGCCGCCCGAGGTGCTGATGCGCCAGCGGCCCCACTGGAAGGCCCAAAGGGGCTTGAATTTGGTCTGGCGCGCGCTGGCGCCGTCGTACTCCGGACGGCTTGCTACGGAAACCCCCAGCAGGTAGCGGGCGGGCTGGTTCTCGGGCTCCTGCTCGGTCTGCTGGGCGCCCGCAGGCATCGCCGCAACGCCGGCGGCAAGGAGGAGCAGCGCGGATTTCATGGTCGCCAGCCTAGCATTCGGGGCTGTCTGCCGACCTTCAGTTCCTCTTCAGTTGGCGCGTCAGCTCGTCGAGCATGTCGTCCACCATCGCATCCAGGCCATACCTCAGCGTCCAGCCCCAATCGGCCTGGGCCGCGGCATCGTCGATGCGCTGCGGCCAGCTGGCAGCGATGGCCTGGCGGAAGTCGGGCACGCAGTCCATCGTGAACTGCGGCAGGCGGCGGCGGATGGAGGCGGCGATCTGCTCCGGCGTGAAGCTCACGCCAGCGAGGTTGTAGCTGCCGCGTTGCTTCACGGTATCGGCCGGCGCATTCATCAGCTCAATGGTCGCGCGCAGCGCATCGGGCATGTACATCATGGGCAAGGCCTGACCCGCTTCCAGGAAGCAGGTGTAACGGCCTTCCTGGAGGGCGGCGTGGAAGATCTCGACGGCATAGTCCGTCGTTCCCCCCCCCGGTGGCGTCTTCCAGCTGATGAGGCCGGGGTAGCGAAGGCTGCGCACGTCCACGCCATGCTTGGCGTGGTACCAGGCGCACCAGCGTTCGCCCGCCAGCTTGGAGATGCCATAGACGGTCGTGGGGTCCATCACCGTCGTCTGCGGCGTGTCCACGGCCGGCGTGCCGGGGCCGAAAGCCGCGATGGAGCTCGGCCAGAAGATGCGGTCCAGCTTCTCGTGCCGCGCCAGCTCCAGCACGTTGAGCAGACCCTTCATGTTCAGGTCCCAGGCCCACATCGGGTGCTTCTCGCCGTTGGCCGACAACGCCGCGGCCAGGTGGTAGATCTGCGTGATGTGGTGGCGCTTGACGATGGTGGTCAGGGCCCCGGCGTCGGTAACGTCCAGCATCTCGTGCTTGAGCGTGGGGACGCGGCCTTGGGGGCTGAGATCGCTGGTGATGACGGCGTCGTTGCCGTGCAGCCGGGCGAGTTCGGCGGCCAGCTCGGTACCGATCTGCCCATTGGCACCGATGATGAGGATCCGCGTCATTGGACGATTCCCAGCTCGCGGCCGGCCTGCGCGAAGGCGGCGACGGCCTTCTCCAGGTGTTCGCGCTCGTGCACGGCCGAGACCTGCACGCGGATGCGTGCCTGGCCCTTGGGCACGACGGGGAAGAAGAAGCCCACTGCGTAGATGCCCAGCTCCAGGATGCGCTTGCTCAGCGCCTGCGCCTGCACCGCGTCATAGACCATGATGGGCACGATGGGGTGCGTGCCGGGCTTGATTTCGAAGCCGGCAGCCTGGATGGCTTCGCGGAAGTAGGCCGTGTTGGCCTCGAGCTTGTCGCGCAGGGCCGTGGAGCCCTCCAGCAGGTCCAGCACCGCCAGCGAAGCGCCCGCGATGCTGGGCGCCAGCGTGTTGCTGAACAGGTAGGGCCGCGAGCGCTGGCGCAGCAGCTCGACGACTTCCTTGCGCGCGGCCGTGAAGCCACCGCTCGCGCCGCCCAGCGCCTTGCCGAAGGTGCCGGTGATGATGTCGATCTTGCCGAACACGCCGCGGTGCTCGGCGGTGCCACGGCCGGTCTTGCCCATGAAGCCGCTGGCATGGCATTCGTCGATGCCGAGCAACGCGTCATAGCGGTCGCAGAGCTCGCGGATCTTGTCGAGCTGGGCGATGGTGCCGTCCATGCTGAAGACGCCGTCGGTGAACACCAGGGTGAAGCGGGCGCCCTTGGCCTTGGCTTCCTTCAGGCAGCGCTCCAGATCGTCAAGGTTGTTGTGTTCGTAGCGGTAGCGCTGCGCCTTGCACAGGCGGATGCCGTCGATGATGGAGGCATGGTTGAGCGCGTCGCTGATGACGGCGTCCTGCTCGCCCAGCAGCGGCTCGAACAGACCACCGTTGGCATCGAAGGCGGCGGCGTAGAGGATGGCGTCCTCGCAGCCGACGAAGCGCGCGATGCGCTGCTCCAGCGCCTTGTGCAGATCCTGCGTGCCGCAGATGAAACGCACCGACGACAGGCCGAACCCATGCGTGCGCAGCGCCTCGTGCGCAGCCTCGATGACCTTGGGATGCGACGACAGCCCGAGGTAGTTGTTGGCGCACAGGTTGATGACCTCGCGGCCGTCGCTGGTCTTCACGACGGCACCCTGCGGCGTGGTGATGATGCGTTCCGCCTTGAAGAGGCCGGCGGCGCGGATGCCGTCCAGTTCGGACTGCAGATGTTGATAGAAGGCTTGGCTCATGGCGCCGCTCCTGATGCACAATTCAGTAAATTGAACTCGTTCGATATATCGAACTTTCGTGCAGTATCCGGAAAACGTCTATCGCCGTCAAGCATGAACAAGCCCGCCACCGATCTCGAACCGCCCCGCGTCGGCGCCGCCTTGCAGGCACTGCGCGGCAGCCGCGGTCTGTCGCTGGACGACCTCTCCAAGCGGGCTGGCGTCAGCAAGTCGATGTTGTCGCAGATCGAGCGCAACCAGGCCAATCCCACGGTGGCCGTGGTGTGGCGGCTGGCGAATGCGCTGGGCGTGGAGATGGGCGAACTGCTGGGGGGCGAGCGCGCCGCGACACCCGCCATCGAGACGGTGCCGGCGCACGCGACGCCCGGGCTGACCAGCCCAGACGGCCTGTGCAAGCTGCGCATCCTCGGCCCGATTGAGCTGGCGGGTCAGTTCGAGTGGTACGAGCTCACGGTGCAGCCCGGCGGCGTCCTGGACTCGCAGGCCCACGAGCCGGGCTCGCGCGAACATCTCAGTGTGTTGTCCGGCAGCCTGGAAGTGACGGCCCAGGGGGTGACCAGCAAGCTCAAGGCCGCCGAGACCGCGCGCTATGCCGTGGATGGGCCGCACGCGATCCGCAACCCAACGAAGTCGGCGGCGACAGCGCTGCTGGTGGTTCTTCATCCGTAGACTGCAGCCTCCGCTCAAGGAGGCATGCATGCAGATCACCCGTCGCGCGACCCTGGCCACGCTGGCCGCCCTGCCCTTCGCGGGCCATGCCGAGGACCGGCCCATCCGCCTGCTCGTCGGTTTCCCCGCCGGCGGCGGCACCGATGCCATCGCTCGGCTGCTCGGCGAGGCGATGCAGGCCTCGCTCGGCACGACGGTGCTGGTCGACAACCGGCCCGGCGCCGGCGGACAGATTGCGGCGCAAGCGCTGAAGACGGCCGCCCCCGACGGCACGACCTTCTTCGTCACGCACGACCACACCATCTCCATCCTGCCGCTGGTGCTGAAGCACCCCGGATTCGACCCGGTCCGGGATTTCGTGCCCGTGGCCGGCTTCGCCACGTTCGCGAATGCGCTGGCGCTGTCGGGCGGCACCCCGGCCAGCAGCCTGCCGGAATACCTCGCCTGGGTGAAGAAGCAGGGGGGCCAGGGCAACGTGGGCGTGCCGGCGCCGGCGTCGGTGCCGGAGTTCCTCGTCAAGCTGCTGGGCGAGAAGAATGGTCTCAGCCTGCTCAGCGTGCCCTACCGCGGCAGCGCGCCCATGATTGCCGACATGTTGGGCAACCAGATCAGCGCCGGCGTGGGCTCCGTGCCTGACCTCATCGCCAACCACCAGCAAAAGAAGCTGCGCATCGTGGCCGTCATGGGCCAGCAGCGCCAGGGCGTGCTGCCCGAGGTGCCGACCTTCGCGGAACTCGGCATCAGCGGCTTCGAGGAGTTGCCCTACTACGGCATCTTTGCGCCTGCGGGCACATCGCCCGCCGTCATCGAGCGCTTCTCGAACGCGCTGGCAGGTGTCCTCGGCCAGCACGGCGTGAAGCAGCGGCTGGCCGAGCTCGGCCTGTCAGTCGGCATGATGAGCGCAGCCCAACTGGCGGCGCGCGAACGCGCCTACTCGGCCGTCTGGGCGCGCCTCATCAAGGCTGGGGGCTTCCAGCCTCAGTGACCAGCAGGCGGTCCAGCGTCAGGCCGCTCCATTCGCCCCGCGTCCACAGGTTGCCGAGCAGACCCTGCCGGCCGGCCAGGAAGGCTTCGACCAGCGGCCCCGCCAGCGCCCGCTCGGGCGCGCACAGCAGCACGAGGCGCTGGGCGCCCTCCTCCTCCAGCCGCCCCACCCAGTCCATGGCGAGCAGCTTGTCGACGATGGGGCTGAGCTGCAACGGATCCACCCGCAGCGCAGCGGCCAGGCCAAGGTCGGACAGCCCGCGCTGACCCGCCTCGCGCGCGCGCCACAGCTCGCGCAGCACCTCCAGCGCGAGCGCCAGAGGCTGGCCCGGCGTGTCCGGGCGCAGGTGCAGGCGACCGGTCAGGCTGGGCGTGTTGGCTGCCAGGATGGCGCCCAGCAGCACGATGACCCAGCCGAGATAGACCCAGATCAGGAAGACAGGCACGGTCGCGAAGGCACCGTAGAGCGTCGAATAGGTCGGCACCTGCTTCACGTACCAGGCCAGCAGCGACTTGGCGAGCGAGAAGCCGATGGACACGAAGGCCCCGCCCAGCAGTGCATGACGCCAGCGGACGTGGGTGTTGGGCACGTAGTGGAAAAGCCCGGCGACGGCAAATCCCAGCAGCACGATGTCGACGCCACCCAGCAGCGCTGCCAGGTCCCCTGGCAGCTTGGTGAAGAGGCCCTGGCCGACGCTGACGGCATAGCTGGTCAGCGTCAGGCTGCCGCCCAGCAGCAGCGGGCCCAGCGTCAGCGCGGCCCAGTAGACGAGCACGCGCTGTGCCATGGGACGCGGGCGCTGCACGCGCCAGATGGCGTTCAGCGTGCGGTCGATGGTGAGCATCAGCGCCAGCGCCGTGACGCCCAGGGCCACCAGGCCCACCGCGCCCAGCTTGTTGGCCTTGGCCGCAAACTGCGTCAGCGAGGCCAGCACGGGCTTGGCGATGTTGGGCGGGATCAGGCTCTTCAGGAAGTACTGCTCCAGCGCGGACTGGAAGCTCGAGAACATCGGGAAGGCCGTGAAGATGGCCAGCATCACCGTCAGCAGCGGCACGAGCGAGATCAGCGTCGTGAAGGTCAGGCTGCCGGCGGTCAGGCCCAGCTTCTCCTCGCGGAAGCGCTGGCGGAAGGTCTGCAGCGTCTGCAACCAGGGCCAGGCCAGCAGATCGGCGATGAAATCGCTGGCGAAGGCGATGGGATTGCGGGCCAGCGGCGCGTCGAGATCGTCCGGCTTGGCGGGCGCAGCAGGCGGGAGAGGTGTCGAGGACATGGCTTCTATGATGCCGCAGCTATGTCCTCTGCCCTCGAAAGAACCCAGCCCCGCGCGAACGAGCGCCTCTCGCGCAACCTCGCCCTGGCCAGCGTCGTCGCGCTGATCGTGCTCTGCCTGGCCTGGGAACTGTGGCTGGCCCCTACGGGCCGCGGCACTCTGGCGGTGAAGGTGCTGCCCCTGTTGCCGGCGCCCATCGGCCTGTGGCGCTATCGCATGTACACCTACCGCTGGGTGGCCCTCGTCATCTGGCTCTATGTGCTGGAAGGCCTGGTGCGGGCGACCAGCGAGGGAGGCCTGGGCCAGTGGCTGGCGCTCGGCGAGGTGCTGCTCGCCATCGTCGCCTTCACGGCCTGCACGGCCCAGATCCGGCTGCGGCTCGCGGCCGCCAAGACGACGTGAACGAGTTTCTCGACGCCATGCAACAGCGACTCGGCGAGGCCGGGCTGCTGCGGGGCGGGGATCTCTCGGCCTATGAACAGGACTGGCGCAAGCGCTACCCGGGTCGAGCCCTGGCCGTCGCGCGACCCGCATCGACGGACGACGTCGCGGCCGTCATTCGGCTGTGCCACCAGCATCGCGTGGCCGTCGTGCCCCAGGGCGGCAACACCGGCCTGGTGGGGGGCTCGACGCCAGACGACAGCGGCCGCCAGTTGGTGTTGAGCCTGGCGCGCATGAAGCGCGTGCGCGAGGTCGACGTCGCCAACGCCAGCCTGACGGCCGAGGCCGGCTGCGTGCTGGCGGAAGTGCAGGCCGCGGCCGTACGGGCGGGCCTGCTGTTCCCGCTCAGCCTGGCGGCCGAGGGCTCCTGCACGCTGGGCGGCAACCTGGCGACCAACGCCGGCGGCACACAGGTGCTGCGCTACGGCAATGCGCGCGAGCTGTGCCTGGGGCTGGAAGTGGTGACTGCGACCGGCGAGGTCTGGCACGGCCTGTCGGGCCTGCGCAAGGACAATACCGGCTACGACCTGCGCGATCTCTTCATCGGCAGCGAGGGGACGCTGGGCGTCATCACCGCGGCGACGATGAAGCTCTATCCACAACCCCGGGAACGGTTGACGGCGCTGGCCACCTGCGCGTCACTGGAAGATGCGGTCGCGCTGCTGGGTCTGGCACGCGAGCGCTCCGGCGATGCGCTGACCGGCTACGAGGTCATGAACCGCGCCTCGCTGGCACTGGTGGCACGCGAACTGCCGCAACTCGCCCAGCCGTTGGCCCATGCCGCGTGGACGGTGCTGCTGGAGCTGTCGGACGCCGAGGGGGCTGAACACGCGCGCGGTGTCTTCGAGGGCCTGCTGGAAGCCGGCGTCGAGCGCGGCTGCGTGCAGGACGCGGCCATCGCTCAGAACCTCCATCAAGCCAGATCCTTCTGGCATCTGCGCGAATCCATCCCGCTGGCCCAGGCCCAGGCCGGGCTGAACATCAAGCACGACATCTCGCTGCCGGTGTCCAGCATTCCCGGCTTCGTCACTGAGATGGACGCAGCGCTGGCGGCCTACCTGCCCGGCATCGAGGTGATCGACTTCGGCCACCTGGGCGACGGCAACCTGCACTACAACGTGCAGGCGCCCGCCGGCGTGGCGCCCGCGACCTTCCTGGCGGATCACGAGGCGGCGATCAACACCAGGGTCTACGACGCCGTGCAGCGGCGCGGCGGCTCGATCTCGGCCGAGCACGGCATCGGCCGGCTCAAGCGCGAGGAACTGGGCGCGCGCAAGGACCCGACGGCCCTCGCGCTGATGCGAGCCATCAAGCGGGCGCTGGACCCGCTCGACCTGCTTAACCCTGGGCGGGTGCTTTGAACGCGAAGCCCAGCGTCAGCCACTGAAGCAGCGTGGCCGGACGGCGCACCACGCGCATCAGCATCCGGAACGCGAAGCGCACCAACACCAGGGCAAGCACGGCCTCTATCAGCGTCAGCACGAAGGCGCCAGCCATCGTGAAACGCGGCGTGCGGCGATGGAACTTGGCCATGGCGCTGTCGCGAGCGATCTCGATGCTGTCGTAGAACGTGGGCACGATCAGCAGCGTCAGCAGCGTCGACGTGATGGTGCCGCCGATGATGGCCACGGCCATAGGGCGGTAGAACTCGCCGCCCTCGCCCACGCCGATGGCCACCGGCATCATGCCGGCGATCAGCGCCAGCGTCGTCATCAGGATGGGGCGGAAGCGCTTGCGACCTGCATGCATCAGCGCCTCTTCGCGGTCGATGCCGGCAGCCTCCTCCTGGCGCGTCGCGTCCAGCAGCAGGATGGCGTTCTTGGCGACCAGGCCCATCAGCATGATGACGCCGATCAGGCTCATCAGGTTCAACGTGCCGCCCGTGAGGATCAGTGCGAGGACAACGCCGATCAGGCTCAGCGGCAACGACAACATGACGCCCAGCGGCGCGGTGAAGCTGTTGAACTGGATGACAAGCACGAAGTACATCAGTGCGATGCCAGAGAGAAGCGCCGTGATCATGGCGGTGAAGACGACCTGCTGGTCACGCGCCGCGCCGGCCAGCTCGATGCCAAAGCCGGGCGGGAAGTTGATCTTCTCGGCCAGCTTTTTCGCCTCGGACGTGATCTCGCCGGGCGAGCGGCCCTGGGCGTTCGCACTGACCGTGATGGTGCGCTTGCCGTCGCCGTGCTGGATCTGACCGGGACCCTTGCCCATCGTGACCGTGGCGATCTGGTCCAGCGGCACCATGCGGTTCGTGCCGGAGACGGCGATGGGCAGGCGCTCGATGTTGGCCGCATCGACGCGGTCCGCCGGATGCAGGCGGATGGACACGTCGCGGGCCTCGCCCGTCGGGTCGATCCAGTCGCCGGCCTCGACACCGGCGAATGCCACGCGCAACGCCTGGGCAGCATCGTTGACGGAGATGCCCATCTGGTTGGCCAGGCCGCGGTCCAGCTCGATCTGCAGCTCGTTCTGCGGATCCTGCTCGGAGTAGCCGATGTCGACGGCCCCCTTGATGCCCTGCATCGTCTTCTGGAACTCCTGCGTGATCTCCTGCAGCTTGCGCGAGTCCGCACCGTAGAAGCGGATCTGCACGGGCTTCTGCGCGCCGTTGTTCAGGTCGTCCAGCACCACGTACTCGGCGCCGACGAGGCGGCCGACCTTCTCGCGCAGTTCCTTGGCGACCTCGGCGGCCGAGCGCTGGCGTTCGGTGCTCTTGCCGATATCGACGTAGATGCGGCCGCCGCTGGCGTTCGGGTACGCGGTCGTCGCCTTGGTCTCCTTCATCGTCGAGGCCAGGGCTGCGGCGGCGTCGAGCTTGAGCTTGGAATAGTCCAGGCTGCTGGACGCCGGACTGCGCACCTCGATGGCGAGGAAGCCGGCGTCGGCCTGCGGCAGGAAGCTGGAGCCGCCAACCGTGGCCTGCAGCGCGATGGCGCCGATGAAGCTCGCCACGGCGAATGCGGCCATCCAGCGGCGGTGGTGCAGCGCCCAGGCGATGACGTGGCCATAGCCATTGGCGACGCCATCGAACCAGTGGTTGAAACGCTGCAGCAGTTTGCCGAAGCCTTTCTTGGGCTGCTCGTGGTAGCCCGGGGGGTCACCCCAGTAGGCCGACAGCATGGGGTCCAGCGTGAAGCTGATCAGCAGCGACACGATGACGGAGGCCACCACGGTCAGTGCGAAGGGCTTGAACCACTGGCCGGGGCCATTGCCCATGAAGGCCACCGGCACGAAGACGGCCACGATGGCGAAGGTGGTCGCGGCGACGGCCAGGCCGATCTCGGCCGTGCCCTCGCGCGCTGCGGTCACGCGGTCGCTGCCGCGCTCCATGTGCCGCACGATGTTCTCCCGCACGACGATGGCATCGTCAATGAGAACGCCGATGGCCAGGCTCAGGCCCAGCAGGCTCATGAAGTTCAGCGAGAAGCCCATCAGCCAGACGGCGATGAAGGCCGCGAGCACCGAGGTGGGCAGGGACAGCGCAGTGATCAGCGTCGAGCGCCAGCTGTTGAGGAAGGCGTAGACAACGAAGATGGTCAGGCCCGCACCGAAGACCAGTGCGTGCGTCACGTTGTGCAGGCTGTCCTCGGCGTCCTTGCCGCCGTCCTGCGTGACGTCCAGCGTGGTGCCGCTGGGCAGCTCCTTCTTGATCTCGTCGACCAGCTTGCGCGAGTCGTTGGCGACGCTGACGGTGGAGGCGTCACGCGAGCGCGTGATGGAGATACCCACGTTGGGTCGGCCGTTGCGAAGCGAGTAGCCGGTCATCTCGGCGAAGCCGTCCTTCACCTCGGCCACCTGGCCCAGTCGCACCACCATCCCGCTGTTGCGCTTGATGATCATCTGCTCGAACTCGCTGGGCGACTCGAGGCGGCCCAACAGGCGGATGCTCTGGTCTTCCAGCGCGCCGCGCACCTTGCCGACCGGCGCCGTCGTGTTCTGAGCGCGCACGGCATTCAGCACTTCCGTGACCGAGACACCGAACTCACGCAGCTTGTCGGCGCGCAGCAGGATGGACAACTCGCGCTTGAGCGCGCCGTTGACGCTGACGGTCGACACCCCCGGTATGCCGCGGAAGCGTTCGGCGAGCTTGTCTTCCGCCAGGCGGCTGAGCTGGGCGTGGGTCAGCGTCGTGCTGGACAGCGACAGCTGCAGAATGGGTTGGGCACCCGGGTCGGCCCGCGTGATGATGGGCTCGCGGATCTCGGTCGGCAGCTTGTAGCGCACCGAAGCGATGGCGTTGCGCACCTCGTCGGCGGCCTCGATCATGTTCTTCGAGAAATCGAAGACCAGCACGATGGTGGCACTGCCCTCGCGCGACGTGGAGTTGGAGCGGTCCACGCCAGAGATGCTCTGCAGCGCCTTCTCGATGCGGTTGACGACCTCGCGCTCCACCGTCTCGGGTGAGGCACCCGGATAGGGGATGTTGATGACGAGCACCGGTGGCTCGACCTCGGGGAACTGGTTGACCTTGAGCTTGGACAGTGCAAGCAGGCCCACCAGCATCAGCCCGATGACCATCACGACGGTCGCGACGGGCCTGTTGATGCTGAAGTTGGAGAGGAACATGAGGGACCTCCTGCTTACTTGCTGGCGGCTGGAGCCGGCGCAGCGGCGGCGACGGCCGAAGCGGCCCCGACGCCCGCGGCGACGCGCTGCACCGGCGCGCCGTCCGTCAGCGTGCCGGTGGGCGCGCGCAGCACCTCGTCGCCCAGGGCCAGGCCCGAGACGATCACGACCTCGCCGCGACGCTCGTCGCGCTCGCCCAGCGTC
>NZ_DASWYS010000387.1:0-7700 GCF_036404855.1 Roseateles sp. | reverse complement strand
GCGCAGCAGCTCGGGCTCGCGCTCGCAGCGCTCGCGCACGCCCAGCAAATGCGTCTTGCTGCCACGCCGCACCGAAAGCACGAAGTTCCTGCCGCAGAACACCGCGACTTCGCCGACGCTCAGGTCACCCGCCACCCAGTCGACGAGCTGGATGACGGCAAACACCGTGCTTCCGTACTCCTCGACCTTGGGCCGCTGATGCCCATGGCTTGCATCCTCGACGGCCAGCTCATGCAGCTCGAGAAGCCTCCTGTACGGCCCCAGCTCGGCAGCGTCGGCGTCCCTCAGAGCCACCCAGACGAAGCAGTCCGGGCGCACCAGGTAGCTCGCCAGCTCCTCAGGATCGTCGGGCGAGAGGTCGGTGAGCTTGACGCCCGCCGCATAGGCTGCGCAGTTGATCAGCATCGCCCCGCCCGAATCGACTTCAGAACGTCTTGCCAATGGTCAGGACAAAGCCCGTGGTGCCCAGGCGCTTGGGGTTCTGGCCGGCGGCGTTGGCGGCCTGGTAGAAGTCGCGCTTGGCGTCCGTGCCGATCGCCGCGCCGGTCACGACCAGCCCGTACATCTCCTTGGACAGGGACAGCTTGAAATCGGTGTACGACAGATCGCTGTAGCGCTTCACGGCCATGTGGCCCACGTGGGTGCCCAGCGTGACGCCAGAGCCCAGGTCGAAGTTGTAGTTCAGGTCAAGGTATGCGCTGCCCTTGGAGCTGCCTGCCGGCTTGAGGGCGCTGAAGTAGGCATAGCCGGCCGTCGTGCTGTTCAGGCCGAAGTAGTCCGTGGCCGCGACGGACAGCTTTGCGCTGAAGGCACCGGCGCTGATGCCCGCGTAGACGTCGACGTTGGTGTACTTCTCGCCGGTCGCCACACCGGGCGCGCTGTTCAGGCGTGCGCCAGGATAGAGGTAGGCCAGGGCACCGAGGTCCAGCGTGATGCCTTCCGCGACGGCGAACTTGTAGCCGCCGTAAAGGTCCCACTCCAGGCCGGCGCCGTTGTTGTAGCTGTTGCCGGAGACATTGGACAGCCAGGTGCCGAGGTAGGTGCCGCTGCTGTGCGAGTAGTCGAGGCCGCCCTGAATGGCAGGCAGCTTGTAGGTCTGGCTGATGCCGCGGAAGCGGTAGTCGCTGGCCAGCGTGAGGTTGCCCGTCAGCGTGTGTTCAGGGGTGGCGGCAGGCGCGGCCGCGGTTTGTGCACGGGCCGCACCGCTCAGCATGGTGGCGATGGAGATCAGGGTCAGAAGGTTCTTTTTCATGGGAGTCTCGAACTGCGGAAGGCAGAAGAAGAGGGGTGAGGAAGCTCTTCCGACCGCGCGCTGTGGCGCGGCCGAAAGACCTCGTCAGGGCGCGTCGGGCGCCCGCCGGGGGGTAGGGAGACTTGTGTGGGGCGCGTCAGGACTTGGCTTTGTCCAGCGCCAGGTTCAGCTTCAGCACGTTGACGCGCGGCTCGCCGAGCACGGCAAGGTCGCGGGCCTCGGTGTTGGCGTCGATCAGGCGCTGCACTTCCTGCATTGCCAGGTTGCGCTCACGGGCAACACGCGCCGCCTGGTAGCGGGCGGCGGCCATCGTGATGTGGGGATCCAGACCGCTGGCGGAGGCCGTCACCAGGTCGGCTGGCACCGGCGCGTTGTTGCCAGGGTCGGCGGCGCGAAGCGCCTCGACGCGACTCTTCACGGCGTCTTTCAGCGCGGGGTTCAACGGCCCCTGGTTGGAGCCTGAGGAGCCGCCAGCGTTGTTGGCCATCGGCCCCGTGGCCGACGGACGGCCCCAGAAGTACTTGGGTGACGTGAAGTTCTGGCCGACCAGTTCGGAACCGACCACCTTGCCGTCACGTTCGATGAGGCTGCCAGCAGCCTGCTTGGGGAACAGGCCCTGGCCGACGCCGGTGACGGCCAGCGGATAGAGCACGCCGGTCACGGCGCTGAGCAGCACGAACAGGGTCAGTGCGGGGCGGAGCATGGTCTTCATGGATGCTCTCCTTAGATGAGATGGGTGGCGACCAGCAGCAGGTCGATCGCCTTGATGCCGATGAACGGCACGATCAGGCCGCCGAGGCCGTAGATGGCCAGGTTGCGGCGCAGCAGCGCGGCGGCCCCGACGGCGCGGTAGGGCACGCCCTTGAGCGCCAGCGGGATCAGCGCCACGATGATCAATGCGTTGAAGATCACCGCCGACAGGATGGCCGAGCTGGGGCTGTGCAGGCCCATCACGTTGAGCGCGCCGAGCTGTGGGTACACGCCGACGAACATCGCCGGGATGATGGCGAAGTACTTGGCCACGTCGTTGGCGATGGAGAAGGTCGTCAGCGAGCCCCGCGTCATCAGCAGCTGCTTGCCGGTCTCCACCACCTCCAGCAGCTTGGTCGGGTTCGAGTCGAGGTCGACCATGTTGCCGGCCTCTTTCGCGGCCTGCGTGCCGGTGTTCATCGCGACGGCCACGTCGGCCTGGGCGAGCGCGGGGGCGTCGTTGGTGCCGTCGCCCGTCATCGCCACCAGGCGGCCCTCAGCTTGGTAGTCGCGGATCAGCTTGAGCTTGGCTTCCGGCGTCGCCTCGGCCAGGAAGTCATCGACGCCGGCTTCGGCTGCGATGGCGGCGGCCGTGAGCTTGTTGTCGCCGGTGATCATGACCGTCTTGATGCCCATGCGGCGAAGTTCGGCGAAACGCTCCTTGATGCCGCCCTTGACGATGTCCTTCAGTTCCACGGCGCCCATGACGCGCGCGCCGTCGCTGACGACCAGCGGCGTGCTGCCGCGGCGGGAGATCTCCTCGATCGCCTGGGTCACCTCGGTCGGGAACTTGCCGCCGAGCTCTTCGACATGGCGGCGCACGGCATCACCGGCGCCCTTGCGCACCTGACGCGCGCCGCCGTCGAGGTCGACGCCGCTCATGCGCGTCTGCGCCGTGAACGGCACGAAGTGGGCGTCCATCGTGCTCAGCTCGCGCTCACGCAGGCTGAACTTCTGCTTGGCCAGCACGACGATGCTGCGGCCTTCGGGCGTCTCGTCGGCCAGCGACGCGAGCTGGGCTGCATCGGCCAGTTGCTTCTCGGTGATACCGGGAGCGGGAACGAAGGTGCTGGCCTGTCGGTTGCCCAGCGTGATGGTGCCGGTCTTGTCCAGCATCAGCACGTCCACGTCGCCGGCGGCTTCGACCGCGCGGCCCGAAGTGGCGATGACGTTGGCCTGCATCATGCGGCTCATGCCGGCCACGCCGATGGCCGACAGCAGGCCACCGATGGTCGTCGGGATCAGGCAGACGAGCAGCGAGATCAGCGCGGTGATGGACACCACAGTGCCGGCGCCGGCTGCCTCGACGCTGAAGATGGAGTAAGGCAGCAGCGTCACGGTGACGACGAGGAAGACCAGCGTCAGCGCGACCAGCAGGATGGTCAGCGCGATCTCGTTGGGCGTCTTCTGGCGCTTGGCACCCTCGACCATCGCGATCATGCGATCCAGGAATGATTCGCCCGGATTGACGCCGATGCGCACCACCAGCCAGTCGGACAGCACGCGCGTGCCACCGGTCACCGACGAGAAGTCGCCACCGGATTCGCGGATCACCGGGGCCGATTCGCCGGTGATGGCGCTTTCGTCCACCGAGGCCACGCCTTCGATCACCTCGCCGTCCAGCGGGATCATGTCGCCGGCCTCGACCAGCACGACGACGCCCTTGCGCAGCTCGTCGGACTGCATCGGGTGCCATTGCGAGCCGTACTTGGGCTCGTGCAGCTTCTTGGCCCAGGTCTTGGCCTTCAAGCCGCGCAGCGAAGCCGCCTGGGCCTTGCTGCGGCCTTCGGCGATGGCCTCGGCGAAGTTGGCGAACAGCACGGTGAACCACAGCCACAGTGAGATGCCGAGCATGAAGGACGAACCTTCCGTGCCGGCCAACTCCGGCTTGGACAGGCTCGCGGCCCACAGGCCAGTGGTCAGGATGCTGCCGACGTAGACGACGAACATCACTGGGTTGCGCCACTGCACCTGCGGGCTCAACTTCTCGAAGGACGCCTTGATCGCTGGTTTGACCAGCATCGGATCAAGGAATGACAGTTTGAATTGGGTGGTTGTCATGATGGATCAGGCTCCCCACAGCATCAGGTGTTCGACCATCGGGCCGAGGGCCAGCGCAGGGACGTAGTTCAGCAGGCCGACCAGCAGCACCGTGCCGATCAGCAGCGCGATGAAGAGCGGGCCGTGCGTGGGCATAGTGCCCGGCCCCTGCGGGAGGCGCTTCTTGGCACCCAGGCTGCCGGCCATGGCCAGCACCGGCACGATGACGCCGAAACGGCCCATCCACATCACGATGCCCAGCAGCGTGTTGTAAAACGGCGTGTTGGCGGACAGGCCCGCAAATGCGGAGCCGTTGTTGTTGCCGGCCGAGGTCAGCGCATACAGGATCTCGGAGAATCCATGCGCGCCCGGGTTGGCGATGCCGGCCTTGCCGCCCGTTGCCATCACTGCGACTGCAGTGCCGATCAGGACGGCCAGCGGCGTGATGAGGATGGCGATGGACGTCATCTTCATTTCGTACGTCTCGATCTTCTTGCCCAGGTACTCCGGCGTGCGGCCGATCATCAGGCCGGCGATGAATACCGCCAGGATCGCAAAAACGAGCATGCCGTACAGGCCGGTCCCCACACCGCCGAACACCACTTCGCCCAGTTGCATCATCACCATGGGCACCATGCCGCCGATGGGCGTCAGCGAATCGTGCATCGCATTGACTGCGCCGCAGGAGGCCGCCGTCGTGATGACCGCAAACAGGCTGCTGGCATTGATGCCGAAGCGGGTTTCCTTGCCCTCCATGTTGCCGCCCGTCTGCAGCGCGCTCTGTACCTGGTCGACGCCGAGGGCGCTCAACTGCGGGTTGCCGGCTTGCTCCGCGCCCGTGCAGATGATCACTCCAGCGATGAACATCACGCTCATGGCGGACAGGATTGCGACGCCCTGCCGGGAGTCGCCCACCATGAAGCCGAAAGCGAAGCACAAGGACGCAGGGATCAGGAAGATCGACAGCATCTGCACGAAGTTGCTCAGCGGTGTCGGGTTCTCGTACGGGTGGGCTGAATTGGCGTTGAAGAAACCGCCCCCGTTGGTGCCCAGCATCTTGATTGCCTCCTGCGAAGCGACCGGGCCCATGGCGAGTTGCTGCGTAATCGTCGAGGCGTCCTCGGTGACGGGCGCCCCCTTCTCGTCCATCAGCGGTTGGCCATCGGTGTCAAGCTTGGGCGTCTGATAGGCATTGGCCTCCAGCGTCGTCACGTCCTTGTAGGCGTCGAAGTTCTGGATCACGCCCTGTCCGACCAGGAAGATCGCGGAGAGGAACGACAGCGGTACCAGCACCCACAGCGTCACCCGGGTCAGGTCGGCCCAGAAGTTGCCGACGGTGCTCTGCAGCTTGCCTGCAAAACCACGGATCAGCGCGAACACGACGGCAATGCCCGTCGCTGCGGATACGAAGTTCTGCACCGTCAGCGCGAGCATCTGGGTCAGGTAGCTCATGGTGCTTTCGCCACCATAGCCCTGCCAGTTGGTGTTGGTGACGAAGCTGATGGCCGTGTTGAACGCCGAATCTGACGAGACGCCGTCCATGCCTTGGGGATTCAGCGGCAGCACGCCTTGGAAGCGTTGCAGCGCATAAGCGGCCAGTACGCCAACAAAGTTGAACAGCAGCAGCGCGACGGCATAGCTCTTCCAGTGCATCCCCTCGTCAGGCCTAACACCGGCGATCTTGAAGAAGCCCCCCTCCACGACCTGCATCCACCGCGGCAAGCGGCCGTCGGCGATTCGATGCAGCCAGCGCGCTACTGGCCATGCAGCCACCAGCAAGACGACCATGAAGAGGCCAAGATTGATCCATCCGAGCTTGTCCATGTCAGAACTCCTCGGCGCGGAACATCGCGTACAGCAGGTAGGCAAACAGGCCCGCAGCGACCAGCCCGCAAATCCAGTACAGCACGGTCATTTTTTTCCGCCTTCCAGCTTGTGGCTGGCTATGGCCAGGCCGATGGCGAGGCCGAACAGCGCAAGGCTGAGCCCCAGGAAGATCAGGTCCATTTGGTCCTCGTTGCAAGAAGAGTTTCAATGGACGAAAGCGTAGTTTTGGCCGCATCAAGGTGGCGTAGAAGTTGCGGGTGCGGGTATCAAGAAACCGTAAAGGCGGGCCGTGCGTGCCATCGGAGTGAATCGATTCGGGAAGTGGCCTCGGCCCTGCATGCCAGCGGCGCTCAGCCTCACGCGAAGAGGCATCGCGAGGTTCCTGCGCTTCCCCGATAACACCGTGGTCCAGTTCGGCGCCTGCGTGCAAACCTGACGGCCGCAGATCAACCGCCGGTAGAACGACTGCGTGCTCCCCCTTGTGGGCGGCTTTACGAGACCTTGATATCGGCTGCCAAACTATTGACAACGTTTTGATGCTCGCCGGTGTGGAATTCAGTCGTGACAACGACGTTCTCCACCCCCACTACCAAGGCGACCGCAGTTGGTGCGCTGCGGCGACACCTCTCACCGACGCTGATCGTTGTGCTCAGCTCTGCTGCCGCCCTGGCCTACCCACTGGTCCGTTCAGGTTTGGCGCCGTGGGTGTTTCACGGCCGGACCAACGGCATCCTCGTCGTGTTCGACAGCAGGACGGCCGGCTCCATCCTGACCGTCCAAGCCTTCGGGAACGCCGGCCGCGTTCAGCGCAGCCAACATGCCGCCCCCGTCGTCTCCATTGCGCCGGCAACGCAGGCGCAGCCACCCCTCGGTACGGCTGTCTCGCTGGCGGGCCCTGCCGGGACGCACTGAGGCACGGAGATGGATTACCTTTATGCGCTGCTGGCGCTGGGCGCAGTTGCACTCCCGCTTGCGATCGTCTGGGGATTGATGGAGCTTCAAGTACGGCGTCGCACTCGCGCGATGCAAGCCAGACAACGCGCTCGTGCGAGGGTGAGATAGAGGCCCGTTGGTCGCCAGTTCTTATGGTCCGGCGGCACGCTTGGACAGCCGGCATGTCCACCGGCACTGCGTCCCCGGGAGGGTGGCGTTCAGAGTCACAGTGGATGCGTTGAGCGGAAAGCGGCCTACAAGTTGAAACGTGGGAGTCAGATGGCCGGTTGGAGCGCATCCACTTCCGCACGTCGTCGCGCAAGGCTGCGGAGCCTGAGCCCGATTCAGTTGTTGAGCCCGTAAAGCGGGCCGGTTGGGATCGCTCGCTCGGGCATACGGCCACTCGAAGCCACTCGACGCTGGCTGGGCGGGCTTTTGGGGGCAGTGCGGGTGAAGATCAGCGCGCCGCATGGACGGGGTTGAATCCGTCGCTGTAGGGGCCATTCAGCGTCCCAAGGCGATGACTTTCTCCACGATGCCTAGCACGCCAGCGACTGCGTCAATGACTTCGGCGACCTTCTTCAAGCGCTGAAGAGACTCGGCCAGTTGTCCCGTTGCGGCCTCGATGTCGGGCACTTCCTTCTCGAAGGCGGCTGACAAGCCGTTGAGCAGGGCGGAGCGCGCGCGCGAGATGGCGAGGTCCACCTTGTCGAGTTGCTGTTCCCACTCCGCCCGGCGCGGATCGGTCAGCTTGGGCTCGTTCGATACGAGGGCCAGGCTGATCTTCTCCAGGTCCGCTTTGATGAGCTGGAGCTGGGACAGGGCGTCCACAGTGGCACGGTCGATCTCCCCGCGGCGGGACTGCGGCTTGCGGGTGAGACCACCCTCGTCTTTCTTC
>NZ_DASWYS010000386.1:0-2152 GCF_036404855.1 Roseateles sp. | reverse complement strand
TCCGCCTGCAACTGGTGCAGCTCGGCCAGCAGCGCGTCCACGGGGCGGGAGAGCGTGGCGAAACGCTCCTGCGCCTCGCGCCGGCCCTGCTCGCGGCCCTCTTCCCGGCCGATCGCCTGGGCGGCCTCACGACCGGCGGCCAGGCCGCTGGCGTGGCCTTCCTCATAGCCTTTGGCCAGGCCTTCCTGGAAGCCCTGGGCCAACACCTGCTGCAACTGGGCCGGAGAGCTGCCGGCCAGCTCGCGCGCAGCGCTGAGCTGCGCCAGCGGCGGAAAGCGGTGGGGGCGCAGGACGGGCTTCACTCGACGGTCGCCTCGGCAAACAGCTGCACCTGGATCTCGCCAGCGTCGACCAGGTCCTTGACCAGGGTCATGACCTCGTTGCGGGATTGCTCGGCGCGCGACAGCGGGATGGGACCGCTGCGTCGGATCAGGTCCTCGAAGCTCTGCGCCTGGCGGCGCGGCATCGCGGCCAGGATGGCCTTGCGAACCGCGGGCTCGGCGCCCTTCAGCGCCACGGCCCACAGCTCGATGGGAACCTCTTCGATGATGCGGGTCAGCACCGCCTCGCTCTGGCGCGACAGGATGAAGAAGTAGTACATGCTGACCTCGATCTCGCTGACGACGTCGGGGTCCTGCGCGCGCAGCAGCTCCACCATCTGCTGGCGCTCGGCCGGCAGACGGTTCAGGATCTCGGCGACTTGGCGCACGCCCTCCACGTTGGCCCCCTGGTGACCCAGGCCCGCCAGGCAGCGCTCGACCAATTGCTCCAGCTCGGCCAACAGGTCGGCGTCCACCTCAGACAGGCGCGCCACATTCAGCAGCACCTGGTCGCGGCCGGCGGCCGGCAGCGCGCCCAGCACGTCGCTGGCCAGTGTGGGCGGCAGGAAGGCCAGAAACACGGCCTGCATGCGAACGTGCTCATCGACGATGTGGTCGGCCAGCCACTTCGGCGAAGCCCACTGCAGGCGCTGCATCTTGGGGCGGATGGCGTCGCCGTAGATGTTGTTGAGCACGCTGGTGGCGATGTCGCCGCCCAGCGCCATGTCCAGCGAGCGCTTCAGGTAGCTGCGCGACGCACCGTGCACGCCGCTTTGCTCGCGGTAGTCGTCGAAGAAGCCCTGCAGCGCAGTCTTGACCCAGTCGACCTTGATGCCGCTCATGCGTGACATGACCTGGGTGACGTCCAGCAGCTCGTCACGCGACAGGCAGCGCAGCACGGCTGCTGCGGGCTCTTCACCCATGCTCAGCAGCACGATGGCGGCCCGCTCCACCGGCGTCAGGCCGGCGGCGGTCGTTGCGGGAATGAAATCGGTGGCCTCAGGCATTTTTCTTCTGCACCCATTGCTTCACCACCTCGGCCACGCGCTCCGGTTCCTTGGAGGCGAGGACCTTCAGATGGTCGACCAGGACATCCACCGGAGAACCGGGGGGCGGCAGTTCATAGTTCTCAAGCAGCGGCACCACGGACATCGGGCGATCGACGGCCGTCTGTCCAGCAGGTGCCGGCAACGCCGCGCCAGCCGGCCCGGCCAGCTCGCCGGTCGCGCCGCCCGCGGCGGCCAGGGCAGCCGGCTCCAGTGGGTCCAGCCGGCCCGGTGCGGTCGTGCGACGCTGTACCGCCTGCTGGGCCAGGCGCAGCACGGGGCGCGCCAGCAGGAAATAGCCCAGCAGGGCAGCCAGCGCCCAACCGACCCAGCCGCCGATATCGATAAGGTTGTCACGCTGCTCGTACCAGGGCGCGGCCGGCACAGGCACCGGGAAGTTCAGCGTCGAGACCACCAGCTTGTCGCCGCGCTCGGCGCTGATGCCCAGGCCGTTGCTCAGCAGGGTCTCGACCTTGCTGATGTCCTCAGGCGTCCAGGCCTTGGCGCCGCCCGGTGCAACGGCGTTGTTCAACACGACGGCGACCGACAGCCGCGCCAGCCGGCCGCGGCTCTTCTTCACCTGCGTGATGCTGCGGTCATAGGCGTACTGGCGCGTCGACGCGTTCTTCCGCGCCTGCGTGGCGTTGGCACCCGCGTCGGCGCCCACGGCGGACGCGGCAGCGGCGGGGTTGGGTGCGTTGACAGGACGGTTGGACAGGGAGCCGGGGATGCCCAGCGCCAGTTGTCCACGGTCCTGCTCCTCGCGCATGGCCTCGTTGGTCAGGC
>NZ_DASWYS010000385.1:0-18317 GCF_036404855.1 Roseateles sp. | reverse complement strand
CCGGCGGCATGCGCAGGGACACCGCGACCCACCGTGCCTCGGCCGGCCCGAGGTCCACAGTCATCGCCCGGGTCAGCACCAACCCGGGCAGGCCATCGGCTTCGATGCGGTACTGCTGCGGCGACTCGGTCGCATTCATGATTTGCAGCCGGTAGACGTTCTCCACCCAGCCGTCCTCGACGAGGCGGGCCAGCGAGGCGCGGTCCCGCACGACGTCGACGCGGAAGCCGTGCCGCGACGCCAGGCTCCACAGCAGGGCCGAGCTGACGACCAGCAGCACGCCGGTGTAGATCAGCACGCGCGGCCGCAACACGCGCCGCCAGCGCTGGACGCGATTCAGGCGCTGCTCGAGACCGTTCTCGGTGTCGAACCGGATCAGGCCGCGCGGCGTGGACATCTTGTCCATGACCCCGTTGCAGACGTCGACGCAGGCCGCGCAGCTGATGCACTCGTACTGCAGCCCGTCGCGGATGTCGATGCCGGTGGGGCACACCTGCACGCACAGGCCGCAGTCGATGCAGTCACCCAGCGGCGTGGCGCGCTCCTCGCCCTTCTTGCCGCGCTTGGCGTTGTTGCCGCGCGGCTCGCCGCGCACCGGGTCGTAGCTGACGATGAGGGTGTCGCGGTCGAACATCGCGCTCTGGAAGCGCGCATACGGGCACATGTACTTGCAGACCTGCTCGCGCATGTAGCCGGCGTTGCCATAGGTGGCGAAGCCGTAGAACAGCACCCAGAAGGTCTCCCAGGGCCCCAGCCCGAAGGCGAGCACCTCGCGGGCCAGCGTCTGGATGGGCGTGAAGTAGCCGACGAAGGTGAAGCCCGTCCACAGCCCCAGGGCGATCCAGACGACCTGCTTGCCACTCTTGCGCCAAACTTTGTCGAAGGACCAGGGTGCCTTGGCCAGGCGCAGACGCGCATTGCGGTCGCCCTCGAACCAGTGCTCCACCCGCATGAAGATCTCGGTGTAGACCGTCTGCGGACAGGCGAATCCGCACCACAGCCGTCCGGCGACGGCCGTGAACAGGAACAGACCGAAGGCCGAGATCATCAGCAGGGCCGTGAGGTACACGAAGTCCTGCGGATAGAGCACCAGGCCGAAGATGTAGAAGCGCCGCGCCTCCAGGTCGAAGAGCACGGCCTGCCGGTCGCCCCAGGCGAGCCATGGCAGGCCGTAGAACACAGCCTGGGTCAGCGCGACGATGGCCCAGCGCCAGCGGGCGTAGAAACCATCCACCGCGCGCGGATGGATCTTGTCTTCCGAACGGTAGAGCCGGATGACCTGGGTGGCATCACCCGGGCCGGACGCGGTGGGATCAGGCATCGGGAAAATCAGGGAGCTGCGGCAACACTCTGCGACTGTGACAGACCCCAGACGTAGGACGCCAGCACGCGGATCTGCTCGGGTGTCAGGCGCTCGCCGTGGGCCGGCATCACATTGTGCTTGCCGTTGTTGACCATGGCCATGACGGCGGCCTCACCCCAGCCGTGCAGCCAGATCTTGTCGCTGAGATTGGGCGCACCCAAGGCCGGGTTGCCCTGGCCGCCGGGGCCGTGGCAGGCCGCGCAGACGACGAACTTGGGCTTGCCGAGCTGGGCATACAACGCGTTGTGCGGGCTGCCGGACAGCGACAGCACGTAGTGGGCGACGTTGCGCACGTCGTCGCTGCTGCCGACCGCCGCGGCCATGGGGGGCATGTTGCCCTCGCGACCCTTGGTGATGGTCTCGGTGATGGCCTCGGGCGTACCGCCCCACAGCCAGTCACTGTCCGTCAGGTTGGGGAAGCCCTTGGAGCCCTTGGCGTCGGCGCCGTGGCACTGCGCGCAGTTGTTGGCGAACAGGCGCTCGCCGATGGCGTGGGCCTTGGGGTCCTTGGCGAGTTGCTCGGGCGACAGGTCGGTGAAGGCGGCGTAGACCGGCGCCATCGCAGCCCGCGCCTTGGCGGTGTCGGCTGCGTGCTCACCGAGGCTGGTCCAGCCCAGCTTGCCGGTCTGACTGCCCAGGCCCGGATAGAGCGCCAGGTAGATGCCGGAGAAGATCACGGTCAGCACGAACAAGCCCATCCACCAGGCTGGCAACGGGTTGTTCAGTTCGCGCAGGTCCTCGTCCCAGACGTGGCCCGTCGTGTTGTCGGCCGCCATGACCTGGCGGCGGCTCGCAATGATGAGCAGCACGCCACAGAAGACCAGGCCGCCGATGGTGGCGATGGCGATGAAGAGTGACCAGCCGCTGCTGAAGAAGTCGCTCATTGCTCACCCCCTTCAAAGGGCAGACGGGCGGCATCGTCGAAGCGGCCGCGCCAGGCCCAGGCGATGATGCCCACGAAGACGGCCAGCGACACCAGGGTCACGGCCACACGGAGTTCGTTGATGCCCATGGTGCGGGCTCCTTACTTGTTCGCGGTGCCGAGCACCTGCAGATAGGCCACCAGCGCGTCGAGCTCGGTCTTGCCCGTCACCTCCTGGGCCGAGGCCTTCACCTCGTCCTCGGTGTAGGGCACGCCCAGCATGCGCATCGCCGCCAGGCGGGCCGGCATGCCAGCCGCGTCCACCGGTGACTTCTCCAGCCACGGGTAGGCCGGCATGTTGGACTCGGGGACGAGATCCCGCGGGTTGATCAGGTGGATGCGGTGCCAGTCGTCGCTGTACTTGCCGCCCACGCGGTGCAGGTCGGGACCGGTGCGCTTGCTGCCCCACTGGAAGGGATGGTCGTAGACGAACTCACCCGCAGTGGAGTACTTGCCGTAACGCAGCGTCTCGGCGGCGAGCGGGCGGATCATCTGCGAGTGGCAGTTGTAGCAGCCTTCGCGCAGATAGATGTCGCGCCCGGCGAGCTGCAGTGGCGTGTAGGGCTTGAGGCCCGGCGCAGCCTGCGTGGTGGAGCGCTGGAAGAACAGCGGCACGATCTCGACGACGCCGCCGACCAGCACGGTCAGCAGCACCAGCACGATCATCAGCAGATTGCTGGTCTCGATGCGCTGGTGGCCGGAGACGGCTTGGGTGTTATTGCTCATGAAATCTCCTTCAGGCGTGGGCCAGCGCCGGGGCCGGGATGCGCACGGGTTGCGGTTTGCCGGCCTGCACGGTCTTGATGACGTTCCAGCTCATGACGCCCATGCCGGCGAGGTAGAGCAGACCGCCACCCAGACGGATCACGTAGAAGGGCCAGGTGGCCTTGACGCTCTCGACGAAGGTGTAGACCAGCGTGCCGTCGGGGTTGACCGCGCGCCACATCAGGCCCTGCATGACGCCAGCGATCCACATCGCGGCGATGTAGAGCACGATGCCCAGCGTCGCAATCCAGAAGTGCAGCTCGATGGCCCGCTTGGAATACATCTCCGTTCGGCCGTACATGCGCGGGATCAGGTGGTAGAGCGACCCCATGGAGATCAGCCCCACCCAGCCCAGCGCGCCACTGTGCACGTGGCCCACCGTCCAGTCGGTGTAGTGCGACAGCGCGTTGACCGTCTTGATCGACATCATCGGGCCCTCGAAGGTCGACATGCCGTAGAACGACAGGGCGACGATGAGGAACTTCAGGATGGGGTCGTCACGCAGCTTGTGCCAGGCGCCCGACAGCGTCATCACGCCGTTGATCATGCCGCCCCAGCTCGGCGCCAGCAGCACCAGACTGAAGATCATGCCGACGCTCTGCGCCCAGTCCGGCAGCGCCGTGTAGTGCAGGTGGTGGGGACCCGCCCACATGTAGGTGAAGATCAGCGCCCAGAAGTGGACGATGGACAGGCGGTAGCTGTAGACAGGACGTTCGGCCTGCTTGGGGATGTAGTAGTACATCATCCCGAGGAAGCCGGCGGTCAGGAAGAAGCCCACCGCGTTATGGCCGTACCACCACTGCACCATGGCGTCCTGCACGCCGGCATAGGCGGAGTAGCTCTTGGTGAGGCTGACCGGGATCTCGGCGCTATTGACGATGTGCAGCAGAGCCACAGCGATGATGTAGGCGCCGAAGAACCAGTTCGCCACGTAGATGTGGCGGATCTTGCGGATGCCCACGGTGCCGAAGAAGACCACCGCGTACGCCACCCAGACCACTGCGATCAGGATGTCGATGGGCCACTCGAGCTCGGCATATTCCTTGCCGGAGGTGTATCCCATGGGCAGCGACAGCGCGGCCAGAACGATGACCAGTTGCCAGCCCCAGAACGTGAACCAGGCCAGCTTGGGCAGGAAGAGCGCGGTCTGGCCAGTACGCTGCACCACGTGGTAGCTGGTCGCGAAAAGCGCGCAACCGCCGAAGGCGAAGATGACGGCGTTGGTGTGCAGCGGACGCAGGCGTCCGTAGCTCAGCCAGGGAATGCCGAGATTCAGTTCCGGCCAGGCCAGCTGTGCGGCGATGAATACGCCCACGGCCATGCCGACCACCCCCCAAAGCACGGAGGCCAGCGCAAACGCGCGTACCGGTCCGTCCTCGTATACCGCCCCGGTGGCCAGGGCTTTTTCGTTCGCCATCGCGACTCCTTCAGTCTGATGCGAACCATTCTTCGTCCCCACGCCCCTAGGGGCTTTGATCCTCGTCAAGCAGGATGCGTTCACCCTCACGGGAGAGGTCCTCGAGTTGCCCGGAGTTCACAGCCCAGCCGAACACGGCCACGATGAGCAGCACGAGCACCACCGAGAAAGGGATGAGCAAGTACAGGATGTCCATCAGCGATTCAGTCTCTGGGCGTTGAGCACCACGAACAGCGAGCTGCTGGCCATGCCGATGCCGGCGGCCAGCGGCGGCAGCCAGCCGGCCAACGCCAGCGGCACGCAGGCCAGGTTGTAGAGCGCGGACCAGGCCAGGTTCTGGCGCAGCACGCGGCGGGTCTTCTTCGCCAGCACCAGGGCTTGCGGCAGCGCCATCAGCCGGTTGGACACCAACAGCGCATCCGCGGCGTTGCGCGCGAGCATGGCACCCTGCCCCATCGCGACGCGCACGTCCGCCGCGGCCAGCACCGGCGCGTCGTTGATGCCGTCGCCCACCATCAGCACCCGCTCGCCGCGGGCTTGCCATTCGCGCAGGGCAGCCAGCTTGGACTCGGGGGTCGCACCACCGCGCCAGTCCGCGATGCCCAGGTGCTCGGCCATGCGCGCGACCGCCGCCGGCTGGTCACCCGACAGCAGGCGCACGCGCCGGCCCTGGCCCTGCAGCGCCGCGACCGCCTCGGCCGCATCGGCCCGCGGCGCCTCGGCCAGGTCCAGCCACAGCACGCAGTCGCCACTGCCGAAGCCCAGCCGCGCATCTGAGTCGGGCCGCTCGCCGACCCAGGCAGGCGCGCCCAGGCGCCACAGCCGCCCGGCCGCATCGCGGGCCTCCACGCCACGGCCCGCCACCTCGCGCACCTCGCTCCAGTCGCCGGCGCCACTGCCATCGGCCAAGGCCTGGGCATGCGGGTGGCGGGACAGGCCGGCCAGGCTGCGCGCCTTGGCCAGCAAGGCGTCGGCCTCGGCACCCTCGGCCCACCAGCGGCGCAGCTGCAGGCGCTCCTCGCTGAGCGTGCCGGTCTTGTCGAAAACGACGGTATCCACTGCGCACAGCCGCTCCAGCGCCGACAGGTCGGCCAGCAGGAGGCCGCGCCGCGCCAGGGCGCCACTGGCCGTCAGCCAGGCGGCAGGGGCTGCCAGCGTCAGCGCGCACGGGCAGGTCACGATGAGCACGGCGACTGCCACGGCAACCGCGCGCGAAGGCTCGATCCACCACCAGGCCAGGCCCGCCGCAAGCGCCAGCAGCAGCACGGTGGCCGTGAAGCCGGCCGCCACGCGATCCAGCACGCCACTGGCCAGCGGCCGCTGGCTCTGCGCCTGCTGCATCAGCCGCACGATGCCCTGGGCCGTCGTGTCGGCTCCCACGCGCTGCACGTCGACCACCAGCACGCCGTCCAGGTTCAGGCTGCCGGCCACGACCGCGTCGCCCATGCTCTTGACCACCGGCACGGACTCGCCCGTCAGCAGCGCCTCGTTGACCCAGCCCTGCCCTTCGACGATGCAGCCGTCCGCCGCGAAGGCCTCGCCCGCCGCCACGCGGATGCGGTCGCCCGGTCGCAGCGATTCGGGCGGTACGCGCTCAGATGTGCCGTCATCGCGCAGCCGCTCGGCCGCCGTCGGCAGCGCGCCGGCCACCGCCTCCAGCGCCTCGGCGGCACGATGGCGCGCCCCCAGCTCGAACCAGCGCGCCAGAAGCAGCAGCGCGATGAACATGGTCAGCGAATCGAAATAGACCTCGTGGCCTAGCGGGCCGCTCGGGTCGAACAGCGCCCCGGTGCTGGCAACGAAGGTGACCGCAATGCCAATGGCGACCGGCACGTCCATGCCGAGCCGGCGGGCGCGCAGTTGCCGCCATGCGCCGCTGAAGAAGGGGCCGGCCGAGAAGGCCATGACGGGCAGCGTCATCACCCAGCTGCCCCAGCGCAGCAACTGGTCCAGGTCGGGTGACAGCTCGCCGGCCTCGGCCACGTAGGCCGGCGTGGCCAGCATCATGACCTGCATCATCAGGAAGCCCGCGACGAACAGCCGCCACAGCGCCTGCCGGCTCTCCTGGCGGCGCAGCTCGCGCGCGGGTGCTGCGACATCAGGCACGGCCCGGTAGCCGACGGCCTGAAGCGCGGCCAGCACATCGGCCAGCGCGACGCGCGCGGGCTGCCAGCGCAGCGCCAGCCGGGCCGACGCGGCGTTGACGGTGGCGCCCTCCACGCCCGGCAACTTCAGCAGGGCGCCTTCGATGATGCCGGAGCAGGCCGCGCAATGCATGCCGGCCACCTGGAACTGCGACAGCGCAGCCCCGGCCGGGCCGTCGGGCCAGGCTGTGAAGGGGGCGAGAAGCCTGGCGTCGGCATCGGCCGCACGCAGGCCAGGGGGCGTAGCGCTCACACCGGCCATCTTGCCTGCCCGTCCAGCGGCGCGCATGACCTGAATCAAGGCGTTCACAAACTTCACCCGAAATCCCGTCCGGCGCCGGCCGGCGGGAACGCATATTGCGTCTCCCCCCGGGCCTGCAGCTTTTCAGGAGGCCCTGGTCATGTCGGATCTGTCGATACCCGTGGACGCGTCCACCACGCAGTTCTCCCACGTCAAGCCCGGGGACACGCCCTGGCGCAGCGACGGCCTGAGAGACTTTTTCCTCTACCGCGACCTCGGCGTGGCCGCTGCCACCGGCGGCCGCGTCATCGCGCACCTTGTGAAGGCGAACATGGCCCCTGAAAGGGGCACGGGATGGCACCGCCATGAGGCGGAGTTCCAGATCGTGCTGATGACCAAGGGCTGGGCCAAGTTCATGTACGGCGACCAGGTGACGCTGGTGGAGGCCGGCGACTGCGTGCACCAACGCCCCGGCATCGTCCACTACTTGTTCGACTACTCGCCGGACATGGAGTACCTGGAGATCGTGTCGCCCGCCAACTTCGGGACGGTGGACATGCCGGCGCCCTGCGAGGTCCCGGCCCCCTCTTCCTGGGCCTGATCAGAAGTCCATGTCCAGTTGCTCGATCTCGTCCGGTTCCAGCCGGGCGTCGGCCGCCCACGCCTGCAGCTCGGGCATGGCGGCGATGGTCTGGCAGTACGCCAGGCAGGCCGGGTTCAGCGGCACGTCGTAGGTCAGGAAGCGCGTGACCACCGGCGCGAAGATCGCGTCGGCCGCGCCGCGCCGGGCACCGAACAGGTAAGGCCCGCCATAGCGCGCGAGGCATTCGGTCCAGATCTCTTCGATGCGCTCGATGTCGGGGCGGGCGCCGGCCCAGATCCGGTGACGCGGGAAATGGCCCTTGAGGTTCATGGGTAGCGAGGCGCGCAGGTTGGCGAAGCCCGAGTTCATCTCGCCGCAGACGGCGCGGGCATGGGCGCGGGCCACGCGATCGGCCGGCCACAGTCCGGCATTGGGGAAGCTCTCGGCCAGGTACTCGGCGATGGCCAGTGTGTTCCACACCGTCACGCCTTCGTGGCGCAGGCAGGGCACGCGGATAGACGGCGCCAGCAGCAGCAGTTCCCTGCGCGCGTCCTCATCGTCCGGCGGCAGCATCAGTTCCTCGAAGTCCAGGCCGGCGAAGCGGGCCAGCAGCCAGCCCCGCAACGACCAGGACGAGTAGTTCTTGCTGCTCAGGGTCAGCGTGGCGGCCGGCGCGGGAGTGGCCTTGGGCTGGCGCGCCGGCGCGGCTTTGGCCCGCCTGCGGGCGGCGGGCTTGGGCGGCGTGGCAACGGGCATGGTCCTCTCCTTGACGGTCTGGATGAGGCCAGCGACGCAAGGCCCATGCCATGCTGGCGCGCTCCTTGCGTCGCTCTGTCCACCCCGGCCTTGCAGGAGATGCCGTGTACCCCGCCTACCAGGCCCATGTCGATCTGATGTGGCCGCTGCGTGCCGCGACGCGTCTGTCCCTGCCCCTGCTGCAGCAACCCGGCGTCGTCAACGCCAGCTGGCTGCCGGCCCGCCAGCTGGCGGCGGCCGGCCAGCTCTTCGAGCTGGCCCAGATCACCCATTCCCGACCGCCGTGGCGCATCGGCGAGATCGTGAACGGCGACGAGCGCTGGCCCGTCACCGAGGAGACTGCCTTGACGACTCCTTTCGCCACGCTGCTGCGCTTTCGCAAGGAGGGCGCGCCGGCTGGACCCAAGGTGCTGGTGGTGGCGCCCATGTCCGGCCACTTCGCCACGCTGCTGCGCGACACGGTGCGCACGCTGCTGCAGGACCACGACGTCTATGTCACGGACTGGCACAACGTGCGCGACGTGCCACTGGCCGCCGGCCGCTTCGGGCTGGACGAGTACACGGCGCACCTGATGGATTTCCTGGCCGCCATCGGCCCGCAGGCCCATATGGTGGCCGTCTGCCAGCCATGCGTCAGCGCACTGGCGGCAGTGGCGCTGATGGCCGAGGAGGACCACCCTGCCACGCCCGCCAGCCTGACTCTGATGGCCGGCCCCATCGACTGCCGCGTCAGTCCCACGGCGGTCAACGAGCTGGCCACCAGCAAGCCCATCAGCTGGTTCAGGAAGAACCTCATCAGCCACGTACCCTGGCAGCACATGGGCGCCGGCCGGCGCGTCTATCCGGGCTTCGTACAGCTGTCCGCCTTCATGAGCATGAACAAGGACAGGCACGCCAACGCCTTCAAGGACTACTACAAGCACCTCGTCGCCGATGAGTTCGACAGGGCCGAGGTCACGCGCATGTTCTACGAGGAATACCTGGCCGTGGCTGACCTCGCGGCCGAGTTCTACCTGGAGACGGTCGAACGCGTGTTCCAGACCCATGACCTGCCGCGCGGCGAGTTGCGCTTCAGGGGCCGCCGCGTGAACCCGGCGGCCATCCGCCGCACGGCACTGCTGACCGTGGAGGGCGAACGCGACGACATCTGCTCGGTCGGCCAGACGCTGGCCGCGCAGGACCTGGCTTCCAATCTGAAGGCCTACATGCGCACCCACTACATCCAGCCCAACGTGGGCCACTATGGCGTGTTCAGCGGCCGGCGCTGGCAGCACCAGGTCTATCCGCTGGTGCGGCATGTGATCCAGGTGTCTCAATAGTCCCCTCGGCCGGTCGCGCTGCACCCGCGCAAAGCACCCGGCGATCGGGCTGCCCACGAAACGGACTCTGCCGGGCGCGAGATCCCAGACCTCCGGGCCGCCAAACGGCGAAGGCCCAGCGCCGTTGCATGCAACGAGGCCGGGCCTTTCGGCTCTCCTGGGGAGAGAAAGCCACCTGGGCTATTGACGCAGAAAGACGCTTCGTTCCCTCTGGCGCATCAGCCGGAGCGACGCGTCAACAGCGTTTCGCTCAGGCGAAGTTGGCTTCAGCGAACTGCCAGTTCACGAGGTTGCCGAGGAAGGTCTCGACGAACTTGGGGCGCAGGTTGCGGTAGTCGATGTAGTAGGCGTGTTCCCACACGTCGACGGTCAGCAGGGCTTTGTCGGCCGTGGTCAGCGGCGTGCCAGCGGCACCGGTGTTGACGATGTCGACCGTGCCGTCAGGCTTCTTGACCAGCCAGGTCCAGCCCGAGCCGAAGTTGCCCACGGCGCTCTTCACGAAGGCTTCCTTGAAGGCGGCATAGCTGCCCCACTTGGCGTTGATGGCCGCGGCCAGCGCACCGCTGGGCTCACCGCCGCCCTGCGGCTTCATGCAGTTCCAGAAGAACGTGTGGTTCCAGATCTGGGCGGAGTTGTTGTAGATGCCGCCGGAGCTCTTCTTGATGATCTCCTCGAGCGTCATCGATTCGAACTCGGTGCCCTTTTGCAGGTTGTTGAGGTTCACAACGTAAGCGTTGTGGTGCTTGCCGTGGTGGAACTCCAGCGTTTCCTTGCTGTAGTGCGGAGCCAGCGAGTCGATGGGATAGGGCAGCGGGGGCAGCGTGTGTTCCATGGTGTGAACCTCAGAGTGTTGGGGGGAAAGGAAACGCGGCGGATTGTAGGGAGCGCCAATCACCCTTGCGGCAAAGGCCGTACCCGCAGGACCTGCATGTCGGCGGCACCGTCGGCCAGCACCGTGCGCAGCTCGCGCCCGGGCTGCAGGGCCTGCACGGACGTGATCGCACCGCCCTGCCCGTCATCCAGCCAGGCGTACCCCCGCGCAAGGACGTGCTGGGGGTCCAGGGCCTTCAAGCGGGCCTCCAGCGCGTCGAGCCGGGTCCGCTGGCGAGCCAGGATGTCGCGGTGGGCGCGCTCGTGACGCTGCTCAAGGTGGCTCAGCCGCTGACCTTGCATTTCAACGCGGCGCCGCGGCGCCGCGGCAGCTCGCTGGGCCAGCAGTTCAAGCAGCCGGCGCTGGCGGGCCAGCGCGTCGCTGGGCCGGGACAGGCGCAGCGCCAGGCGGTCCAGGCGCTGGGCCAGCGTCTGCAGGCGGTGGTCGGTGCGCAGCATCAGGCCGCGCTCCAGGCCGGCGAGCTGCAACAGCAGCGCTTCGCGCCCCGGCGCCGCCAGCTCGGCGGCGGCGGTGGGCGTGGGTGCGCGCAGGTCGGCAGCCAGGTCGCACAGCGTCACGTCGGTCTCATGGCCGACTCCGCAGACCACCGGCAGCGCCGACGACGCCACGGCGCGCACGACGCGTTCATCGTTGAACGCCCAGAGATCCTCCAGCGAGCCGCCACCGCGCACCAGCAGCAGCACGTCCACCTCGGCCCGCGCATTGGCCGTCTGCAAGGCCCGCACGAGGGCCGGCGGCGCCTCCACGCCTTGCACGGGGCTCGGGTAGACGACCACCTCGACCTGGGGGGCACGCCGCGCCAACGCGGTCAGCACGTCGTGCAGGGCCGCGCCGGCCGCCGACGTGACGACGCCGATGCGCCGCGGGTGGCTGGGCAGGGCGCGCTTGGCCTCGGCGTCGAACAGGCCTTCGGCCGCCAGCCGCGCGCGCAGCTTCAGGAACTGCTCGTACAGCGTACCGGCACCGGCCCGGCGCATGGCCTCGACGACGAATTGCAGTTCGCCGCGGGGCTCATAGACGGCCACGCGGCCTCGCAGTTCGACCCGCAGGCCCTCCCCCGGAGCGAAGTCCAGCAGGGCCGCCGCGCGGCGGAACATCGCGCAGCGCAGGCTGGCAGCCTGGCCGTCGGCATCTTTCAGGCCGAAATAGCAGTGGCCGCTGGCGGCGCGCGTGAAGCCGCTGATCTCACCGCCCACGACGACGACCGAGAAGCGCTCGGCCAGGCTCTGGCTCACCGCCTCCAGCAGGCCCGCCACGCCCCAGACACGTCGGCCCGATGCGGCTTCGCGAGGCTCAATCACGCGCAAACCCAATGCCGGCGCGGGCCGGGAAGTCCACAGCCGCGCTGGCACTGGGCTGGCGGGCGATTCCGGTCCATCGCGCCTGTCACGGCGCCGTCATGAGCACATAAGGCCTTGTTTTTCAATTCGAATTCCGCTGCTCAAACTTGAGGCAAGTTGTCCAAGGCCTTGATTTGACGGCCTCTGCCGCCCCCGACCCCGACCTTGCCCACAAAGTTGTCCACAGCAACGGTGGATTGTGAGGAGGCTGACCTGGGGTTTGGGACTGGACTGGGGCCGGCAAGCCTGGGGCCATAATCCCGCGCACTTTCCCGGCCGGTCGACGGCCGTTTTTGCGGCCGGCCAGCGGCCGCCTTCTCGACGGGGACGACCTTGTTTTCGATCATACAAGCCGCCGGTTGGCCGATCTGGCCCTTGCTCCTGTGCTCCGTGGTGGCCCTGGCCCTGATCATCGAGCGGCTGTCCAGCCTGCGCGCCAGCCGCATCATGCCGCCACGGCTGCTGGACGACGTGCTCAACGTCAGCGCCCAGCAACTGCCGGCACCCGACATGGTTGACCGCCTGGCCGAGAACTCCATCCTGGGCGAGGTGCTGGCCTCCGGCCTGCGCGCCGTGACGGCCGAGCCGCAAATGCCCGAGAGCAAGCTGCGCCAGGTGTTCGAGTTCGCCGGCCGCCGCGCCGTGCACCAGCTCGAGCGCTACATGAACACGCTAGGCACCATTGCCACGGCCGCGCCGCTGCTGGGCCTGATGGGCACGGTGGTGGGCATGATCGAGATCTTCGGCAGCCAGACGCCCGGCGGCGGCAACCCCGCCCAGTTGGCGCACGGCATCTCCATCGCGCTCTACAACACCGCCTTCGGCCTGATGATCGCCATCCCGGCACTGATCGCCCATCGCTACTTCCGCGGCCGGATCGAGGAGTACGTGCTGGAGCTCGAAGCTGCCGCCGACCGCCTGCTGGGCCAACTGCGCCGCTACACGGCCTGACCGCCAAGGATTGCGAGCCATGCGCTTCCGTCCCCCGCACAGCGAGCCGCCGGAGATCAACCTGATCCCCTTCATCGACGTGCTGCTGGTGATCCTGATCTTCCTGATGCTCTCGACGACCTATTCCAAGTTCACCGAGCTGCAGATCACCCTGCCCTCGGCCGACGCGGAGAAGCTCAAAGACCGACCGCAGGAGGTCATCGTCGGCATCGCCGCCGACGGTCGCTTCGTCGTCAACCGCCAGGCCGTGGAAGGCCGCTCGGTGGACATCCTGGTCGGTGCGCTGCGCCAGGCTTCGGGCGGCAACGCGGAGGCGTCGCTGATCATCTCCGCCGACGCCGCCACGCCTCATCAGGCCGTCATCAACGTGATGGACGCCGCGCGCCGCGTCGGCCTGACGCGTGTCACCTTCGCCGCGCAGACCGACGCTCGCTGACCGACTGCAGCAGCAGTGGCTCACCGGCGGACCGCTGTCCGCCGCGCTGCTGCCGCTGAGCGGCCTGTACCGGGTGCTGCTGGCGCTGCGCGCCTTCGCCTACCGCACCGGCCTCAAAAGCGTCGCGACGCTGCCCGTGCCGGTCGTTGTCGTCGGCAACTGGATCGTCGGTGGCGCCGGCAAGACCCCCACCACGCTGGCCTTGCTGGCGCTGCTGCGCGAGCGCGGCCTGCGCGTCGGTGTCGTCTCGCGCGGCTATGGGCGTGACGGCGACGGCGTGCGCCTCGTCACGCGGGTGTCGACGGCGCGCGAGGTGGGCGACGAGCCGCTGCTCATTCACCTGCGCAGCGGTGCGCCGGTGGCCGTCGGCCGTGACCGCGTCGCCGCGGCACGCGCGCTGCTGGCCGCCGAACCTGGGCTGCAACTGCTGGTCAGTGACGACGGCCTGCAGCACTGGCGACTGCCGCGCGCCTTGAGCCTGCTGGTTTTCGACGAACGCGGGCTGGGCAACAGCCGGGTGCTGCCCGCCGGGCCGCTGCGCCAGCCGCCGCAGGCGCTGTCGGCGGACCAGCTCGTCGTCTACAACGCGCCACGGGCCAGCACCACGCTGCCCGGCTTCGTCGCCGAACGCCGGCTGGCCGGGGCCGTGTCGCTCGCCGACTGGTGGGCCGGCCGGCCGGCCCGCATGGACACGCTGATGGCGCTGCGCGGCAAGCCTGGCCTGCTGGCGGTCGCCGGCGTCGCCCGGCCGCAGCGCTTCTTCGACATGCTGGCCGGCCTGGGCCTCGACTTCGACGCCCGGGCCCTGCCCGACCACGCCGACTTCGCCGAACTGCCCTGGCCGGCCGACGCCGCCGGCATACTGCTTACCGAGAAGGACGCCGTGAAGCTGCCGCCAGCACGGGTCGGCGCCATGCCCGTCTGGGTCGTGGCGCTAGACTTCGCGCCCGGTGCCGGCTTCGCCGCCGCGCTGGACGAACAACTGCAAAAACTCTTCGCGCCCGCCTGATGGATCACCGCCTCATCGAAATGCTGGTCTGCCCGCTTTGCAAGGGGCCGCTGACACTGCTGCGCGAGGGCGCCGGCCTGGAACTGCCGGCGCTGGGCTGCCGCGCCGACCGCCTCGCCTTTCCCATCCGCGACGGCATCCCACTGATGCTGGAGAACGAAGCCAAGCCTTGGGACCCCGACACCGCCAGCGCCCCTGCCCCCCTCAGGCCGCTGGCACCGTGAGCTACACGGTCATCATCCCGGCGCGTCTGGCGTCGACCCGCCTGCCGAACAAGCCACTGGCCGACATCGCGGGCCTGCCCATGATCGTGCGCGTAGCGCGCCGGGCGGCAGAGTCGGGCGCGGGTCGGGTCGTCGTCGCCACCGATGCGCCCGAGGTCGCCGCCGCCTGCGCAGTGCATGGCGTGCAGGCGCTGATGACGCGGGCCGACCATCCCTCTGGCAGCGACCGGCTGGCCGAGGCCGTCGAGCAACTGGGGCTCGCGGACGACGCCACCGTCGTCAACGTGCAGGGCGACGAGCCGCTGATCGCGCCGGCCATGATCGACGCCTGCGCCGCCACGCTGGCCGCCCAGCCCGACTGCGTGATGGCCACCGTCGCACATGCGCTGACCGATCCTTCCGAGTTCGCGAACCCCAACGTCGTCAAGCTCGTCACCGACAAGGTCGGGCGGGCGCTGTATTTCTCGCGTGCGCCCATCGCCTGGTGGCGCGACGGCGCCGGCCAGCCCAACCAGGCGCTGCGCCATGTGGGCCTCTACGCCTACCGTGCCGGCTTTCTGCGCCGCTTCCCCACGCTGGCCGTCAGCCCGCTGGAGCAGATCGAGTCGCTGGAGCAGCTGCGCGTGCTCTGGCATGGCGAACGCATCGCGGTGCATGTCAGTGCCGAGCGGCCGGGGCCGGGCGTCGACACACCCGAGGATCTGGAACGCGTCAGGCGGCTGTTGCAGGCCTGATCCACGGGCCGCAGCGTCAGGCCCGCGAAAGTCCGCATGCGATACTTGACCGCTGAGCTGAGGTGGGGTTTTTAACGGCACCACTTCATGCACGAATAGGACGAGGAGACCCATGCGACTGATCCTTCTTGGCGCCCCTGGCGCCGGCAAAGGCACCCAAGCTGCCTTCATCTGCAAGCAATTCGGCATTCCGCAGATCTCCACCGGCGACATGCTGCGCGCCGCCATCAAGGCCGGCACGCCGCTGGGCCTGGCCGCCAAGGCCGTCATGGATTCGGGCGCCCTGGTCAGCGACGACATCATCATTGGCCTCGTCAAGGAACGCATTGCGCAGGCCGACTGTGCCAAGGGCTTCCTGTTTGATGGCTTCCCCCGGACCATCCCGCAGGCCGACGCGATGAAGGCCGCTGGCGTGAAGCTGGACTATGTGCTGGAGATCGACGTGCCCTTCGACGCCATCATCGAGCGCATGAGCGGCCGCCGCGTGCACGTGGCCTCGGGCCGCACCTACCACGTCAAGTTCAACCCGCCCAAGGTCGCCGGCAAGGATGACGAAACCGGCGAGGAACTGATCCAGCGCGAGGATGACAAGGAAGAGACCGTGCGCAAGCGTCTGGACGTCTACCAGGCCCAGACACGCCCGCTGGTCGACTACTACTCGCAATGGGCCGCGACGGGCGACGCCAGCGCGCCCAAGTACCGCCGCATCGAGGGCGTGGGCTCGGTGGACGACATCATGAAGAAGGCCCTGGCGGCGCTGAGCTGAAGCCAGCGTCCCGGACAACCAAGCCGCGCCCCGCCGCGGCTTTTTTGTCGGCCACAATTGACGTTTACGTCAACCAATCAACCCAGGAGATCCTCATCATGGAAATCGCAGGCAAGGTGTTCATCGTCACCGGCGGCGCCTCGGGCCTCGGCGAAGGCACGGCTCGCATGCTGGCCGCCCACGGCGCCAAGGTCGTCGTCGCCGACCTTCAAGCCGAACGCGGCCAGGCCGTCGCGGCCGAGATCGGCGGCGTCTTCGTCAAGTGCGACGTCAGCCAGGAAGCGGACGGCCAGTCGGTCGTGGCCGCCGCGACGGGCCTCGGCAAGCTGGTGGGTCTGGTCAACTGCGCTGGTATCGCGCCCGCCATCAAGACGGTCGGCAAGGACGGTGCTCACCCGCTGGCGGCCTTCAGCAAGACCATCACGGTCAACCTGATCGGCAGTTTCAACATGATCCGCCTCGCCGCCGAGGCGATGGCCAGGAACGAGCCCGAATCGACCGGCGAGCGCGGGGTGTTGATCTCGACGGCCTCGGTCGCGGCCTACGACGGCCAGATCGGCCAAGCGGCCTACGCGGCCTCCAAGGGCGGCGTGGTCGGCATGACGCTGCCCATCGCGCGCGATCTGGCCCGCAACGGCATCCGCAACATGACCATCGCACCCGGCATCTTCGGCACGCCCATGCTGTTCGGGATGCCACAGGAGGTGCAGGATGCGCTGGCCGCCAGCGTGCCCTTCCCCAGCCGCCTGGGCAAGCCTGAGGACTACGCCAAGCTCGTGCACCAGATCGTCACCAACGACATGCTCAACGGCGAGGTGATCCGCCTGGACGGCGCCATCCGCCTGGCACCCAAGTGATGCCCGCATCGGCATAAAAAAAAGCCTGGTGCTCTCGCCCAGGCTTTTTTGTTGCGCGGCGGGTGCCGCGCCGATCAGCGCTTGGCCGAACGCGACTGGATGATCCAGAGGCGGGCCAGGTCGGCAGCACCGTCGGTGCCCTTGACGCTACGCCAGGCCGCCTGGGCCTTGGCGGACTCGCCAGCCACCATGTGGGCGATGCCGAGGTAGAGCTTGGCATCCTCGGGGCGCTTCAGATTGCCCTTGGCAATGCCCTGCTCGATCTGCTCGATCCCCTTCTTGGCGTTGCCGCCGAAGGCGTTGGCCAGACCCAGCGACACGAAGGCGTTGCCATCCTTGGCATCGTTGGCGGCCTTCTCGCTGGCCACAGCAGAAGCCTTGGCCTCGCCGATCTTCTTGACCATCAGGTCGGCCAGGCGCTTGTGGCGGGCACCTTCGGCACCTTGACCCAGCACGCCCGCGGCGAACCCCTTGTCGACGACCTGCTTGCCTTCTTCCGGATAGCCGGCCTGAGCGGCCAGCTGCGCCATCTCCATGTAGTCCTCGGCACCACGCGACATGTTGCCGGTCGCCAGGCGCAGGCGGTAGAGGTCCAGTTGGAAGCGGTTGCTGTCGAAGCTCTTCTTCTGCGGCAGGCCACCCAGGATCTGCGCCCACAGCTTGGGATCGGGATAGAAGTTCAGCAACTTCTCGGTCGCGACGGCCTCGGCATTCGCGTCGCCCTTCTTCTGGGCCGCAAACAGCAGCAGGTTGAGCTTGTCTTTGGACGGCGCACGGCCGGCGCGCTCGTCGGCTGCGATCTCGTCGAGCGTGTCCTTGATGGTGGCCGTCATGTCGCCAGACAGGAACTGCGCGTTCTGCTGCACCTGCTTCATCGTCGGGCTGTTGCCGCCCTCCTTGAAGTAGCGCTGCGCCCAGTTCAGGGCCTTGGCGTTGTCGCGGGTGCGCAGGTACGTGCCAGCGATGGCTTCCATGTATTGCAGCTGCTGAGCCTGCGACAGCTTGCCGGCGCCCTTCAGCACATCGAAGGAGCGGGCCATCGTGTCGGGCTCGTTCGCGCCCATCGCGGCGGAGAAGCGCACGCCTTCGATCGCATTGTTCTCGCCCGCGGTACGGCCACCCACGGCCTCGGCCTCGCGCAGCTTGGCCAGGGCTTCCTTGTACTTGCCAGCCTTGACGAACTTGCTGGCCTCGGTCAGCGGCGTGCCGACTTCCTTGCGGACGCTGTCCTGGGCGGCAGCCTGGCTGAAGCCGAACTCGGCGCCGGGCGCGCCGTTCAGGGTCAGGGCCAGGGCGCCAACGGCGACAGCCACCATGGTTTTCAAAGTCTTCAACTTGCTCTCCTGCAAAGCAAAAACGCGCCGCCCTTTCGGGCAGCGCGCATCACAGTATCGGTGTCTGCGGTCCCGAGGTCACGTCACTTGACGTATTGCTCGTTACCGACCATGCCCATCTTCTTCACGCTGTTGCGTTGGGCCGAGGCCATCACGGCAGCGACAACACCATAGTCCACCAGCTTGTTCGGCTTGATGTGGATCTCCGGCTGCTCGCTGACGGACAAGGCACCGATCTCCTGCATCTTGGCGTTCACCGCGTCC
>NZ_DASWYS010000384.1:0-7725 GCF_036404855.1 Roseateles sp. | reverse complement strand
AGCCGCTGCGCCGTACCGCCCTGGCGCGCGCGCTCGTGCCGCTGCGCGAGCGCCTTGGTCCGGGCCGACCCGTGCTGGTTGTCGACGACGAAGCGATGTCGCGTGAGTTGATGTGCGCCGCGCTGCAGGCCGTCGGCGTCGAGGCTGTCGCCGTGCCTGGCGGCGCCGAGGCCTTGCAGCGCCTGCAGACGCTGCAGCCTGCGCTCGTCGTGCTCGATCTGATGATGCCGGGCATCGACGGCTTCCAGGTGCTGCACGAGCTGCGCTCCGACCCGCGCTGGGCCGAGCTGCCCGTCATCGTCTGGACGGCGCTGGCCCTGGCGGTCGAGGAGATCGAGGTGCTGGCGCGCTCGGCCCGCGCCATCGCGGGCAGCACGGCGCAGGACCAGGCGCGGCCGCTGGCCGAGGTGCGGGACGCCCTGCTTCGCGCCGCCCGCCTGGAGCGTCGCGGCCGTCGCCGCGCAGGGAGCTGACCATGGCAGGAGAACGCGTCCTCGTCGTCGACGACAACGAACTCAATCTCGAACTGGCCCAGTACATCTTGGAGGCCGACGGTTTTGTGGTCGACCGCGCCCTGCACGTGGATGAAGCCTGGGCCCGACTGCGTGCGTGCCGGCCCGACATCGCGCTGGTCGACATCCAGCTGCCCGGCGCCGATGGACTGAGCTTGGTGCGGGCCATCAAGTCCACGCCCGACCTCGCCGACCTGCCCGTCATCGCCTTCACCGCTTATGCCATGCAGGGCGACGAGGAGCGCTTCCGCTCGGCGGGCTGCGACGGCTATCTGAGCAAGCCCATCGACGTGTACAGCTTTGCTGCGAGCGTGCGCAGCTATCTGTGAGGCCTCGCCGGGGCCGACCTCCGCTGGACTCGTCCTTCCCCGGGCCCCGAGGAGGTGATGAGCGCCTTGGGATCGAGCCGCCCGTATCGCCAGGGCGGGTCGGCTTCGGGGGGGCGGTCGATCGGCCCGGAGCGTCCGGGGGTGGGGGCAACTAAAATCTCCGCCATGCCCCAAGCCCTCTACGAATCCAGCCTGAAGTCCCTCCCCCTGCTCGGCCGC
Source organism: Roseateles sp. (assembly GCF_036404855.1). Lineage (GTDB taxonomy): Bacteria > Pseudomonadota > Gammaproteobacteria > Burkholderiales > Burkholderiaceae_C > Pelomonas. Next base: position 6,665 of record NZ_DASWYS010000384.1, on the reverse strand, counting down.
GGCAAGGTGCGCGAGAACTATGCCGTCGGCGAGGACCGCATCCTGATGATCGCCAGCGACCGCTTGTCGGCCTTCGACGTCATCATGGGCGAGCCCATCCCGGGCAAGGGAGCGCTGCTGACGAAGATGGCGCTGTTCTGGTTCGACAAGCTGGACGGCATCGTCCCCAACCACCTGACCGGCGAGGACCCACTGTCCGTCGTCACTGGCGAGGAGCGGGAGCAGATCCGCGACCGCGCCATGCTGGTCAAGCGCCTCAAGCCCCTGCCCATCGAGGCCGTCGTGCGAGGCTATCTGGCCGGCAGCGGCTGGGCCGAATACCAGAAGACGCAGAGCGTCTGCGGCGTCCCGTTGCCGCCGGGCCTGCGCAATGCCGACAAGCTGCCCGCGCCCATCTTCACGCCTGCCACCAAGGCCGAGATGGGCGACCACGACGAGAACATCTCGTTCGAACAGGCCGCCGCCATCATTGGTCCCGACCTGGCCGCCCGGGTGCGCGACATTTCGATCCAGCTGTACCGGCGTGCCGCGGACTTTGCGCTGACCAAGGGCATCATCATTGCCGACACCAAGTTCGAGTTCGGCCTTGACGCCGACGGCACGCTGACGCTGATGGACGAGGTGCTGACGCCCGATTCGTCGCGTTACTGGCCCGTCGAGAGCTACGCGCCGGGCAGCAACCCCCCGAGTTACGACAAGCAGTTCGTGCGCGACTGGCTGGAGGCCGTGCGCATCGACGGCCAGCCCTGGGGCAAGAAGGCGCCCGCGCCGGCACTCGCCGCCGAGGTCATCGCCAACACGGTTCAGAAGTACGAAGAGGCGCTACAGCGGCTGACGGCATGAGCGTCAAGCTTCGCAGCCGGCTGGCGCAGCGACTCGATGCCGAGATTGCCGCCGCGGCTGCGATACCACCGCGCGCTGCCGTGCTGCAGGCCCAACGCGCCATCCTGTGGCTGCGCCATGGCCGTGAGGCCGAGGCGCGCGAGGAGCTCGACCGGCTGCAGGCCAGCGCGCTGGCACACCCGCGGGTCGAGCTGGCCGCGTGGCTGCACCTGGCCGAGGGGCTGACGGCGTATTTCAGCGCCTTCGGCGGCGGTGCCCGTGAGCGCATGCGCCGCGCTCACGTGATGGCCCAGGCGGCTGGTCTGGCCCCGCTGCGGACCCTGTGCGATGCATGGCTGGCGCAAATGGCCTTCGTCGACCGTGACTTCGACCGTCTGGTTGTCCACGCCGCCGCGGTGCTCGCCGGACCGCCAGACAACGCCGCTGCCTGTCGGGTCGCCTCGGCGCTCGGGATGGCCTGGGACCTTGCCCAGGACGAGGCCGCCGCCACCGCCTGGTATGCCTGGGGGCGCCGCGCCGCCAGTGCCGATGGCGACGACGCCGGCCTCGCGGCCCTCCTCTACAACCAGATGCAGATGCGCGCACTGCGCATCCGCCACGCGGCGCTGGCCGGGGAGCCCGGCGAGGCACCCGCGGTGCTGCTGGGCGTGGACTCGATCGGCCATTTTGATGACGCCGTGGGCGGCTCGGCCCGCGCCGACCTGACGCCGTTGCTGCGTGCCCAGTTGCTGACGGTGCAGGGCGACTTTCCCGCCGCCGCCGCGCTGCTGGAAGCGCACCTGCCCGAGGCCGTGGCCGCTGGTCTGGCCCGCACGGGCGGCAGCTTGCTCGCCGACCTGGCATGGTGCTGGGCCAACACCGGCGAGGCATCCCGCGCCCGTGCGCTGGCTGACCAGGCCGCCGTCGAGGTGCTTGCCGAGGACTCTCCACAGTGCGACCTCGACGAGCGCGCCGCCCTGCATGCACGCCTGGCCCAGGTCTATGCCCGTCTGCACGAGGAAGGACTGGCGGTCAAGCACGGCGACGCCGCGCAAGAGGCCTGGAGGCAGGATGGCGACCAGCGCCGGCTCCTGGCAAGGCAGCTGAGTGCGGCCGGAATGGGCACTCCGCCACGCTGACCGGGCTTTTTACGGGCTGCCCACGGGGGGCGGCTGCGTTACCCTCGCCCGCCTATGACCAACGCACGGCCGCCCGAAGGGGCCCAATTCCGCTTGGCGGCGCCGCGCGCAGGGGGGCGTCGGTGAGCAGCGACGCGCACGACCACGATGCCGTCATCAATGCGCTGCCTGTCGGCACGCGCTTTGGCGAGCTGGAGATCCTCGGCACGCTGGGCGTGGGCGGCTTCGGCATCGTCTATCTGGCACGAGATCACTCGTTGGAGCGAGAGATCGCGATCAAGGAGTACATGCCCAGCCAGTTCGCGTCGCGCGACGGGCAGTCCCAAGTGTCGGTGCGTTCGGTGTCCATGAAGGAGACCTTCGAGCTCGGCCGGCGCAGCTTCGTCAACGAGGCCAAGCTGCTGGCCCGCTTCGACCACCCGTCCCTGCTCAAGGTCTACCGCTTCTGGGAAGCCAACGGCACGGCCTACATGGCCATGCCCCGCCTTGTCGGCCAGAATCTGCGGGAGGCCCGCAAGACGCGCCCGACGCCGCCGCCGGAGGCCTGGGTGCGGCGCATCTTCGACGCTGTCCTCGACGGACTGGAAACCCTTCACGCCCAGCAGGTCTGGCATCGCGACGTCGCGCCCGACAACATCTTCCTGCCGGCCGATGGCAGTCCACCCATCTTGCTGGACTTTGGCGCCGCCCGCCAGACCATCAGCGGCCGCACGCAGATCTTCACGGCCATCCTCAAGCCCAGCTTCGCGCCCATCGAGCAGTACGCCGAGGCCACGTCGCTGCGCCAGGGGCCGTGGACGGATTTCTACGCGCTGGCCGCCGCCATGCACGAACTGCTGACCGGTCGGCCGCCGCCACCGGCCACGGCCCGGGCCATGGGCGACGAACTCATGCCGCTGGCCGTGGTCGGTTATTCGAAGGCGTTCCTCGCCGGACTGGACTGGGCACTGCGCGTGCCGCCCCATCAGCGGCCGCAAAGCGTGACTGCCTGGCGCGAGGTGCTTGACGGCCACGCCGGCGTGCCCCCGGCCCAGCCGGCGCCGCCACGGACCGCGCCGCTGGATATCGAATTCGCCGACAGCCGGCAGACTGAGCCGTCGCAGGCGGACGATCCCGCTGCCACCGTCGTGATGCCGCTGCGCCGGGAGGCATCGCCTCCGCCGCGGTCAGCCACCGGGCCGGACCAGCCGGCGTCGTCCCGGCCGCGCTCCTGGCAGGGCGTGGCCGTCGTGGGCGGCGGCGTCGTGGCGCTGTTGCTGCTCGGCCTCTTCGTCATGCAGCTGCGCGGCATCCCGCCCCGGCCCGAGGTCATGCTCGCCGAGCCGGCGGCCTCGACCGCCGCGCCTGCGCCGAGGTCCGAACCGCCAGCCCCGACGCCGATCCCGCAGCCTGAGTCGAAGCCATCCCCCATGGCGACGGCGTCCGCGCCCCTTTCGCTGGCGGCCACGCAGGCCAGACCGGTGCCGGGGATCGCGTCAGCGCCTTCGCGTCGCGAGGCGGCGTCCAAGCCCATCCTCACCGAGAAGCCGGGCGACTTCCGTCCCGTGCAGCGCATTCCCGCGTCCAGCGCGTCCCAGCCAACGGCTGCAGCCGTGGCAGGGGCGACGACGACCAGGGCCGCATCGGCCTCGGCGGCCACGCCCCCCTCGAACGAACCCAAGACGGCCAATGAGGCCTGTGGTGGTCGCGTGCTGTTCGCCCGTGCCTGGTGCATCGACCGGCAGTGCGAAAAGCCCGTCTACCAGAACGACCCTGAGTGCGTGAAGCTGCGCGAGATCCGCAGCAGCCGGAACAGCGGGCCCTGAACGGGCGCCCGTTCAGAACAGCGCCATCGACAGCTTGCGGCGGTACTGGTCGATCAGCGGGTCGGTCTGCACAACGGCCGCCTTGCCGGCCAGCTCCAGCGTGCCGCTCTTGGCCTCGGCTGCGGGCTTGGGGGCAGGCTTGGTCAGCAGTTCCAGGATGGCGACATAGGCCTTGCGCGCGGCTTCGCCGTTCCAGGTCTTGTCGCGCATGATGATTTCCAGCAGCTCGTCCATGGCCTCGGTGAAGCGCTGCTGGGCGAGATGGTGCTGGGCCAGCGCGAAGCGGGCATCGAAGTCGCGCTTGTTGGCTGCGATGGTCGCCTGCAGCACGGCGGGGTCGCCACCGGCTTCGAATGCCGTCAGCCAGGTCGCCAGCGCCGCCAGGCGGGGTGAGGGCGTCAGCGTATCCGCCGCCTTGGCGGCCACGGGCGCGAAGGCGGTGCGCGCGTCCTGCACCAGGCCCAGTTCCAACAGGGCCTTCACATAGTCGAAGCGGGCGGCGTCATTGTCCGGGTCGGTCTGGACGGCGTGGGCGAGCTTGCCCAGCGCGGCCTCCAGGTCGCCATCGGCCAGGAGGTCTTGGGCGTCTGCCAGATCCGCTTCGGCTTCGACCTGCTCGCCCGGCGGCACGTGCTTGTCCAGGAACTCGCGGATCTGCGCTTCGGGCAGCGCGCCGACGAAGCCGTCCACCGGCTGGCCGTCGACGAACATCACGCAGAAGGGAATGGAGCGCACGCCGAACATCTGGCTCAGTTGCGTCGCGATCTCCGGCACCTCGTCGCTGTTGAGCTTGGCCAGCGCGAAACGGCCGGCATAGACGGTTTCCAGCTTCTCCAAGATGGGGCCGAGGGTGCGGCAGGGGCCGCACCAGGGCGCCCAGATGTCCAGCAGCACGGGCTGCCGCTGCGAGGCGTGGATGAGTTCGGCTTCGAAGTTCTGGAGAGTGATGTCGATCATGGCGGGAAGCAGTTGAAGGCGTGCAACCTACAATTCAAGGCTATTTTGAGCTTCGGAGCGCGCCTTGCAGACCCCAGCCCCTATGAACCCGGACGCCGTCATTGGCATCGTCATGGGCTCCAGCAGCGACTGGGAGACGATGAAGCAGGCGGCCGAGATTCTGACCGAGTTCGGTGTCGGCTTCGAAGCCCGGGTGGTGTCGGCTCACCGCATGCCGGACGAGATGTTCGCCTATGCCGAGGCGGCCGTCGGTCGGGGCCTGAAGGCCATCATCGCCGGTGCCGGCGGCGCGGCCCACCTGCCAGGGATGCTGGCCGCCAAGACGACGGTGCCAGTGCTGGGTGTGCCGGTGGCCAGCCGCCACCTGCAGGGCGTGGACTCGCTGCATTCCATCGTGCAGATGCCCAAGGGCATTCCCGTCGCGACCTTCGCCATTGGCAATGCCGGTGCGGCCAATGCAGCACTGTTCGCGATCGCGATGCTGGCCACGGGCAACGCGGCGCTGTTGGACAAGCTCAATGCCTTCCGCGCGAAGCAGACGGCTGTCGCCCAAGCCATGACCGGAGAGCTGCGCTGATGGCGGCGCTGCTCCCCGGTGCCGCGACGCTGGGCGTCCTCGGTGGCGGCCAGTTGGGCCGCATGTTCGTCCACGCCGCCCAGGCGCTGGGTTATCGCTGCATCGTGCTGGATCCGGACGTCATCAGCCCGGCTGGCGCCGTGGCCGAGAAGCATGTGAAGGCCGACTACCTGGACCCCGTCGGTCTGGCCCAGATGGCGCGCGACTGCGACGCGATCACGACCGAGTTCGAGAACGTGCCCGCCGTGGCCCTGGAGACGCTCGCCGGCATGCGCGTTGTGGCGCCGGCCGCCGCGGCCGTGGCCGTGTGTCAGGACCGCGCGGTCGAGAAGGCCCATTTCGAGGCGGCTGGCGTGCCCTGCGCGCCGCACGCCGTCATCACCAACGACATCGAGCTGGCGGCGGTGGACCCGGCCCTGCTGCCTGGCATCCTGAAGACCAGCCGGATGGGCTACGACGGCAAGGGCCAGGTGCGTGTCTCGACTGCCGCCGAGCTGGCCGAAGCCTGGGCGGGGCTCAAGCGTGTGCCCTGCGTGCTGGAGCAACTGCTGCCGCTGAAGGCCGAGCTGAGCGTGCTGGTCGCACGCGGCGCGGACGGGCAGACGGTCAACTTTCCAGTGCAGCAAAACCTGCACCGCGGCGGCATCCTGGCCGTCACCGAGGTGCCGGCGCCCGCCGTGCCGGCCGAGGTGCAGCACCAGGCTATTGCTGCTGCCCGCCAGGTGGCCCAGGCGCTGGACTATGTGGGCGTGCTGTGCATCGAGTTCTTCTGGCTGGAGGACGGTCGGCTCGTCGTCAACGAGATGGCGCCGCGTCCGCACAACTCCGGACACTGGACGATGAATGGCGCCGACGTGTCGCAGTTCGAGCTGCAGGTGCGGGCCCTGGCCGGCCTGCCGCTGCCGGAGCCGCGCCAACATTCGGCCAGCGTCATGCTCAACCTGCTGGGCGATCTCTGGTTCAATGATGATGGGGGCCCGACGCCGCCTGCATGGGACCGTGTGCTGGCCTTGCCGGGCACCCATCTGCACCTGTATGGCAAGGCCGAGGCGCGCCACGGCCGCAAGATGGGCCACCTGAACATCACCGCCGAGACGGCACAGGCGGCGCACGCGGTCGCGGTCGAGGCCGCCGCCATCCTGGGCCTGCACACGTCGTTCTGATGCTGCTCCTGCCCGGCAACGATCCCGCCGCCATCCAGGCCGCCGCGCAGCGTCTGGCCGACGGCGAGCTGCTGGGCCTGCCGACCGAAACCGTCTACGGGCTGGCCGCGCGGGCCGACCAAGACGCCGCCGTCGCCAAGATCTTTGCTGCCAAGGGCCGACCGAGCGACCACCCGCTCATCGTCCACGTGCTGGACGCCGC
>NZ_DASWYS010000383.1:0-22160 GCF_036404855.1 Roseateles sp. | reverse complement strand
CCGCCGTCATCGAGTTCGCGCGCCACCAGCGCAGCGACGGCCGGCTGACAGTCTGGCTATTCGCATTCGCGACCGCCGTTGGCGCGACGCAGTTGCTCGCGCTGCTGGGCTGGTTCGACGCCGGCAACGCGCGCCAGATCGCTGCGCGCGGCAGCTTGTCGGGCGCGGCCATCGGCGGTGCGCTGTTCGGTATGGGCATGATCCTGGCGCGCGGCTGTGCGAGCCGGCTGCTGGTCCTGGCGGCGCAGGGCAATTTGCGCGCGCTGCTCTCGGGGCTGATTTTCGCCGTCACCGCGCAGTCGGCACTGACCGGCGCGCTGTCGCCGCTGCGCGAGACGATCTCCGCCTGGTGGACCATAGACGGCGGTGGCGCGCGCGACCTGATCGCCCGCACGGGCATCGGCCATGGCGGCGCGTTGCTGTTCGCCGGCGTCTGGCTCGCCGCCGCGGTATTCTGGGCACGGCGCCAGCACGTGGGCGCCTGGGGCTGGGGCGGCGCCATTGGCGTCGGTCTGGCCGTGGCAGCGGGGTGGTGGTTCACCTACGCGGTTTCGCGGCTCGCCTTCGATCCCCATCCCATCCAGTCACTGAGCTTCACCGGGCCGTCGGCCGAGCTGTTGAGCCGCGTGCTCTTCGTCAGCGACAGGCCGCTCTCCTTCGACATGGGCATGCTGCCGGGCGTGGTGCTGGGCGCCTTCGTCGCCGCAGCGATGTCAGGCGAGCTCAAGCTGGAAGGCTTCCAGGGCGGCGCCAGCATGCGCCGCTACATCGTCGGCGCCGTCTGCATGGGCTTCGGCGGCATGCTGGCCGGCGGCTGCGCCGTGGGCGCGGGGCTGTCAGGTGCAGCCGTCTTCACGGCGACAGCTTGGGTCACGCTGTTCGGCATCTGGGCCGCCGCAGCACTGACAGACCGCCTGCTCGACCAGCAGGGCGCGCAGGGGGCGGTGCCGTGAAGCACTGGATCGCACTGGCGCTGCTTTGGGCGGGTGCCGTCTGGGCCGCCCCGCTGCGGCTGCACCCTGTTGCGACCAACGTCTGGTTCGCACAGGGTGAGGCAGCCCTGGGATCGACCGAGAACCGCAACTTCATCTCCAACGCGGGTGTCGTTGTCACGCCAGCAGGTGTCGTCGTCATCGACGCGCTCGGCTCCCCCGCGCTGGCCGAGGAGCTGCTGGAAGCCATCCGGGCCATTACGCCGCTGCCGGTGCGCTATGTCGTCTTGACGCATTACCACGCCGACCACATTTACGGACTGCAGGTCTTCAAGGACCGCGGCGCCACCGTGATCGCGCACCAAGCCGGCCGCGACTACCTTCAATCCGACACGGCGCTTCTGCGGCTGCAGGCCAGCCGCGAGGCACTGGCGCCATGGATAGACGCAAGCACGCGCCTCGTGCCGGCGGACCGCTGGATAGACGGCGACATGACGCTTGAGCTGGGCGGCGAACGCCTGCACATCCGGCGTGTCGGACCAGCCCACACGCCGGAGGACCTGACCATCTTCGTCGAAGGCCCGCGCGTGCTGTTCGCGGGCGACCTCGCCTTCCGCGGCCGCATCCCCTATGTCGGCCAAGCCGACAGCCGCGGCTGGATCGCCGCACTGTCAACACTGATCGACGCCACCCCCGCCGTCATCGTGCCGGGCCACGGACCAGCCTCGACGGAGGCGCTCGCCGACTTGAAGCTGACGCGCGACTACCTGCAGTACCTGCGCGACACCATGGGCCGCGCCGCCGCCGCGATGACACCTTTCGATGAAGCCTACGCCGACACCGACTGGACGGCCTTCCAGCACCTGCCGCTGTTCGGCGCGGCGAATCGCATGAACGCCTACAACACCTATCTGCTGATGGAGCGCAGCGAGCCGTGAGCCGCTGGACTGTGCTGGCAGGTCTGCTGGTGCTGGGCGCCGCGCAGGCCGACCCGGACGCCGCCGCGCCGTTCGCGCGCTGCCCAGGCGGCGCTCCCAAGGCCGACGTCCAAGGCCGACCCATTGACGCCGACTTCTGGCGCCGCGGACCGGTGCTGGCCGTCTTCTGGTCGGTGGACTGCGGTTTCTGCCAGCGCCACAACGCCAGCCTGGACCGGCTGTTGCGCGAGCGTCCCGGCAGGGCCGTGCTGGGCGTTGCGGTGGACGGAGACCCTGAAGCCGTGCGCCGTGCCGTCGAACGCCGCGGCTACGGATTTCCCGTCATCATGGACGGCACCGGCGACTGTGCCCTGCGGCCGCAGCTCACACCACGCCGCCTCGTGCCCATGACCTGCTGGCTGGGTGATGCGCCGACCCAGCCGCGCTGCATTCCCGGTGAGATGAGCGACGACGATCTGCGCGGCCTGTTGCGGGATCAGGCTCGATCCAGCCGCCACTCCTGATAGCGCAGCCCCAGCCAGGCGCCCACCAGCATGGCCGCCAGCGCGAGGAAGCTGCCCAGCGACAGCGTCGACACCCCCGTGATGCCCTGCCCCAGCGTGCAGCCCATCGCAACAATGCCTCCAACGCCCATGCAGACGGCGCCCACCAGATTCAAGCCCAGGTCGCTGACGTTGCCGAAGCCTTCCCAGCGGAAGCTACCGTCGCGCCAGGCCATCAGCCCTGCACCGACGACAATCCCGGCCACGCTCACGATGCCTAACGTCAGCGTCTTGGACTGGTCGCTGAACATCAGGAGCCAGTCCAACGCATAGGCAATAGGCGCGATGGTGCTGAGCGACTCCATGTGACGCGAGTTCGTCGCGAGATAGACCGGCTCCAGCGTGCGCGGGTCCTCGGGCAGGAAGCCCAAGTGGCCGGACACCCACCACAGGGCGGAAATCACCGCCCCGACACCCGCCCCGGCAAGCACGATCTCCGGCGCGCGCCCATCGCGCGGAACCAGGGCCCAGGCCAGCAACGCCGCTGCCACTACCGCGGCCAGGCCCAGCCCCCAGGCCGCGGGGCTGCCGGACACACTGCTCGCCAGCAGACCCGGCAGCGCCTGCCCAGCCGGGATCTCGACGAAGACCTTTTCCACCGTCGCGACGCGCAGCACCGCCGTCAGGCCACGCAGCGTCGCCCCGGCCGCGATGGCCGCGACCACGAGCACCACCAGCGACTTCAGGTTGCCCCCGCCAAGGCGCACAAGATTGCGGCTGATACAACCGGATCCCAACACCATGCCAAAGCCGAAAAGCACCCCGCCCACGATGGCCGACAGCCACAGCAGGCGCGGCCCGGTGTAGATGCTGCCCGCCGGGTCCACCAGGCCCAGCGCTACCAGGACATTGAAGCCCAGCATCGCGACAGCCACCGCGACGATCCACATGCGGGCGCGCCGCCAGTCACCCATTGCGTAGACGTCGGAGACGGCGCCCATCGTGCAGAAGCGGGTGCGCTGGCACAAGGCGCCAAACAGGACCGCCAGGCCGAACGCTGCGCCTAGCACCTGGTGCGTGAGGGCGGGCAAGCTCGATTCATCCATGGGCAGGCGCTGCAAGAGTTCCGAAAGCTGCATTCTCCATTCCCTGCGGCACACATCGGCGCTTGCTGATACAGTGATTTTCCTGCCCCACCCACTCACCGCAGCGATGAACGCCGCCCCCGAGGAAGATCGCGTTTTCGAGTCCGCCGCAGAACTCTTCGGCGTGCTGGCCACGCCGATCCGGCTCAAGATCATCAGCGCCGTCTGCAACGGCGAGCGCAACGTGTCGGAACTGCTGGAGCAGATCCAGACCACCCAGCCCAACATGTCCCAGCACCTATCCACGCTCTACCGTGCCGGCGTCCTGGGAAAGCGCCGCGAGGGCACGCAGATCTACTACCGGCTGCAGAGCGAGAAGGTCGCCATGCTGTGCCGCGCCGTCTGCACGCAGCTTGCCGTGGAGCTGGACGGCGACGAGTCGGTGCCGACCGAGGAGCGCCTGCTCGTCGGCGGCCTGCGTTGACCGCCATGTCCCGGCTGGACCGCCGCCGCTGGTGCCGTAGCGTGGGCGCAGCGTTGGCGCTGGGCCTGGGTGGGCCCCAGGTCCGGGCGGCCGAGCCGCTGAAGCATGTCCCGGCCGTCGGCGCCGCGCTTCGCCTGCCCGACGTGCCGTTGCTCGAGGGCGGCGAGTTCAAGGCCGGTTCGGCCCAGGGCCAGGTCGTCGTTGTTTACTGGTGGGCCAGCTGGTGCCCGTTCTGCGCCCAGGTCACGCCCTCCATTCAGAAGCTCTGGCGCGCGCATCGTGAGCGCGGCTTGATGGTGCTCGGGCTGTCCATTGACCAGGACCCCGCCGCAGCCAGGACCTACCGCGCCAAACGTGGCTACGACTTCCCCAGCGGCTGGGTCACCCCGGCCCTCGAGTCCGTGCTGCCCAGGCCCCAAGGCCTGCCCGTCACGCTGGTGCGTGGCCGAGACGGGCGCGTTGCAGCGGTCGAGATCGGCCAGGTCTTTCCCGAGGACATCGAACAGCTGGCCCGCTTCCTCTGAGGGATCTAGCGCGCGAAACGACGTCGTGCGTGCGTCGCAACTGAGCGTCGACCGCTGGATCGACAGCAGCAGAATGGCAGCGTTGCCCCCTTGGGTCTTGCATGGCGGAGGGGCGTGGACCGCGCTCGCTCGCCCGCCTGCGGCAACCGTCGACGTCTGCCCCGACAAGCGGCGCCGCACGGCCACGGTATGATTTCAATTGAGTTTGAAGTGGGCCGTTAGCTCAGTTGGTCAGAGCAGAGGACTCATAGCGAAAGTTGTGCACCGGGAGGCGAAAGCACCCGCGTGAATGGCGTCAAATTCGGTGAAACCTGACGGCCGCTGGCGGCGCAAGGCAATGCCGAGCCAAGCCCTTCGGGGAAGGTGTAGAGACTAGACGGCGCCCGCCTAAGTGCATTGCGCATATGGCGAAGGCATAGTCCAGGGAGGTCGGAAACGGCCGCAAACCGGAATCCTTTGGTCGCAGGTTCAAGTCCTGCACGGCCTACCATTTCAGCCCTCGAGGACGCTCCGCTCGCGCGGAACTCGGTCGGCCGCTCCCGAGCCGATGGGCTGGCCGTGTGCAGCGGGTGCCTGGCGCAGCGCTCGCAAGACGCACGCCGCCGGCCCTCAGCCACCAGGGCACGGCTTCGGGATCATGAACACAGCCGCGTTACGAGCGCTTTGCATGCAGCCCCCCCCTCTCACGAGGCTGGCATCCGGTGCATCGAACCCAGGCGGAAGAGCGGAGTAATCCCGGCCTTCGCCAGACCTTGATGCCCAGCGCTGGAGCGAGAAGCCAGGACAGGTCACTGCACGCGACGCGCAGGTCACCCTGCGGCCTGAATCATCGCTTGCGCAAGGCGGCATCAAGTTGGTCGACGATTTCCGCCCAGTCCGCGTCCTGAAGAATCTCCTCTTTCAGCAGGCTGGCTTGCGCTGAACTCCAGAACGGGGCATCGGCGAGCGAGACATCAGGCGCCAGCGGTCCATGCGTCTGCAGGAATCGATTGATGCCCACCTCATCGGCGGGAAGGCCAAGCTGCTTGAACAGATCGGAGAATTTGTGAACCGGGTTTTGCATCGTTCTGCTCCTCGCTACGGCCCCTGAATCACCCCTCGCCTGCGACGACCGCGCAATGCGTCGATGTGGCGCCTTCGTGCTGGTCGGAGAACGCGTCGGCGTGTCTCTCAGCGGCTGCAACGATATTGCCATAGCCGCTCGCGGCTGCACCGCGACCAGCCATGGCCCATCTGCAGGGATCGCGCTCGGGCAGTGCGCGGGGCGATTTTCGGCAGAACGCCGGGAAACTGTTCGTCGAACCCTGGGGTGCGCTTCAGGTGGCCGCGCTGGCCCGCCCACAGCAACCCGACGCCGCAAGCGTTTGCGCGGCTGGCCGCCTGCACAGGGACTGGTTGCGGAAAGCAAAGTGGCTTGCGCAATACCCCCCATGTGCGGACGATGCCAGGGCCGACCGACGACGTCGCATGCGCGGCATGAAGACTGGAGTTGAGATGAATGCCCTCACGCAAACACTCATCAATGCTGCCCCAGGGCTGATGGGCGAACTCGAGTCCCTCTACAAGGACATTCACAAGCACCCTGAGCTGTCGATGCAGGAGGTGCGGACGGCAAAGATTGCCGCAGATGCGATGGAGGCTCTCGGCTATGCGGTCACCCGCAACGTCGGCAAAACTGGCGTCGTGTGCGTCATGGATAACGGCAGCGGTCCCGTTGTGATGCTTCGTGCGGACATGGACGCGCTACCGATGGCGGAGAACACCGGTTTGCCCTATGCCAGCACCGTGACGGCCCGCGACGCCGATGGCATCGAAGTGGGCGTCGCGCATTCTTGCGGGCATGACATGCACGTGACTTGGCTCATCGGTGCGGCGCGGCTCCTGGCCACGAATCGCGACGCTTGGCACGGAACGCTGCTGATCGTCTTCCAGCCTGGCGAAGAAACGGCCGAAGGTGCCAGGGCGATGGTGAACGACTGGGACGAGGGTCGCTTTCCCAAGCCGGACATCATCCTTGGCCAGCACGTGATGGTCGGAGAGGCCGGCACTGTGACCTACCGCCCCGGCGTCACGCTCTCTGCAGGTGACAGCCTCAAGATCAAGCTGTTTGGCCGAGGCTCCCACGGCTCTCAGCCGCAGACCTCCATCGACCCCGTCATCATGGCGGCGGCAACCACACTGCGCCTGCAGACCATCGTCTCGCGGGAAGTGGCGCCCACCGAGCCCGCCGTGCTGACGATTGGTTCCCTCCAAGCGGGCACCAAAGAGAACATCATTCCCGACGACGCCACCATCAAGCTGAACGTGCGAACGTTCAACGAGGACACGCGGGAATACATGCTCAAGTCGATCCGGCGGATCTGCTGTGCCGAATGCGACGCGTCTGGCGCAGAACGAGCGCCCGAGTTCTCGACGATCAACAGCTACCCGCTGACGGAGAACGATGCTGCTGCCACCGAAAAAGTTGCCGCCGCCTTCAACAGCGAGTTCGCAGAGAAGGTATCGCTTGCGCCTGCTCCCGCGTCTGCCAGCGAGGACTTCAGCGTTTTCGGGCGGAGCTGGGGGGTCCCCTACGTGTTCTGGTTCGTCGGCGGCACCGACCCGTCGATTTACACCAAGGCCCGGCAGGACAAGGCGATCAACAAGATTCCCAGCAATCACTCTCCCATGTTCGCACCTCAAATACACCCGACCCTTGAGACCGGCCTGAAGGCTATGCTCACCGCGGCGAGCGTCTGGTTGTGTGCCGAGGCTGCTGCTTGACGACGAGCGCCGCTTCGTAAGATGTCGCAGGTGGTGCGCAAGCGCTGCTTGCACCCACGAAGCGCCACGCGCCCCTACTTGCTGCATGAATCGAGCACATGAACGTCCATGACGTCGCCATCGCGAGCTTGAGCGACCATCGACTCTTCACGGTGCTGGACCTTGCCGGCACGTTCGCCTTTGCTATCAGCGGCGCAGCGGCGGCCAGAAGCCGCAACCTTGACTTGTTCGGCGTCATGGTCGTGGCTTTCGCCGTTGCCTGCGGTGGCGGTGTGGTGCGGGATCTGTGCATCGGGGCAGTGCCACCGGCCGGATTGGCGGACTGGCGCTACCTGCTCGCCGCCATGTGCGCTGCCTGGATGACGATCCTGGCGAACAAGCTGGTCAAGCGGCTGGCCAACCCTGTGATCTTCTTCGATTCCCTCGGCTTGGGCTTGTTCGCGGTGACGGGCGCCCAGAAGGCATTGATCTTCGGCCACAACTCAGAAGTTGCGTTGCTGCTGGGGGTTGTCTCAGCCGTCGGCGGTGGGGTGATACGCGATGTCCTGCTGAACCGAGTCCCGGTGATCCTGCGTCGGGAAATCTACGCGTCGGCTGCCTTGGTGGGGGCCACAATTGCCGTGGCAGGGGATCGCCTGGGATGGGACCCGACCCTTCGTACCTGGGCCGCGCTGATCGCATGCTTCACGGTGCGATACCTGTCACTGCGCTACAAGTGGAACCTTCCGCGCCTTTCCGACGCACAGGATCCACCGGCAGGTTAGGTTCGAGGCGGGCCTGCGGCGCATCCTCCGACGGTATCTTCGGTCGGGGAATCGAGCAGCCGGTTCAGTACGCCACTCGGATGAGGTGAGCGTTGGCTCGTTCAAGGGTTGCCACCCAATGCATCTTCTTGCGCGCTGTCCCTGGCGCCCTAACGTGCTCGGGCCTGCAACGCCTCAACATCACAGCCTGCCTGAATGAACCAGCGTTTCCCTCACGCCCCCCCGGCTGGAGGCGACGAATTCCCGTCAGCGCTGGGACAGCGCCTGCCCCACCATGCGCGACGTGATGTCGACAATCTGGATCATGCGGTCGTAGGCCATGCGCGTGGGGCCGATCACGCCCAAGGTGCCCACTACCTGGCCGTCAACCTCGTACGGCGCAGACACGATGGACAGCTCCTCGTAGGGGACCACCTGGCTTTCGCCGCCGATGTAGATGCGTACGCCTTCGGCGCGGCTGGAGGTGTCCAGCAGGCGCATCAGCTGCGTCTTCTCCTCGAACAGGTCGAACAGGCGACGCAGGCTCCCCATGTCGTGGCTGAAGTCCTGCACCGTCAGCAGGTTGCGCTCGCCGGAGACGACCACGCGCTCCTCCTCCTGGGCCATGGCATCGCTGCCGACCTGCACGGCCGCACTCATCAATTGCGCGATCTCGCCGCGCAGCGCGTCGACTTCGTGACGCAGGCGCTCGCGCACGGCCTCCAGCGTCAGGCCCGCATAGCCGGCGTTCAGGCGGTTGCTGGCCTCGGCCAACTCGGCCTGGCTGAGGTCGCGGGCGGTGAAGATGACGCGGTTCTGCACGTCGCCATCGGGCGACACGAGGATGACAAGCACACGGCGCTCACCCAGTCGAAGGAACTCGATGTGGTGGAAGACGCTCGGCTTCTTGGGCGACGTGACGACGCCCACGAAGCTGGACAGGTTGGACAGCATCTGCGCCGCGCTGGCGATGACGCGCTGGGGCTGGTCGGGCTGAAGCTGGGCCGTTTCCACACCGATGAGACCGGGCTGGGCGGTCAGCATGGTGTCGACGAACAGCCGGTAGCCGCGCGCGGTCGGAATGCGGCCAGCACTGGTGTGGGGACTAGCGATGAGGCCGAGCTCTTCCAGGTCGGCCATCACGTTGCGGATGGTGGCCGGACTGAGCTCAAGGCCCGAGGCCTTGGACAGGGTGCGCGAGCCGACCGGCTGGCCGTCCGCGATGTAGCGTTCGACCAGGGTCTTCAGCAGGGATTTGGATCGCTCGTCGAGCATGGCTCCCATTCTAGAAACCCCCGAGTTCTCCCATGACGGGCAAAACCCCTGTGGTGTAATTTGTCGCATGGCCGAGCGCTTCAGACATGTCGCCATCGTGGGCAAGCATCAGGCGCCGGGCATCAAGCCGGTGCTGGAGGAGATTGCCCAGTTTTTGTGCAGCCAGGGGCTGGACGTTTCGCTGGAGGCGGACACGGCGCAGAACACCGGACTGACGGGGTATGAAGCCCTGTCGCACGAAGAGCTGGGCCGGGCCTGCGACCTGGCCGTGGTCGTTGGCGGCGATGGCACCATGCTCGGTTTTGCGCGCGAAATGGCGCGGCATGGCATTCCGCTGGTAGGCATCAACCAGGGGCGCCTGGGCTTCATCACAGACATCCCGTTCGAGCGCTGGCGCGAGTCGCTGGCGCCGATCCTGGCCGGAGACTACGAGGTCGAGCCGCGCGCCATGCTGGAGGGTGAAGTCTGGCGCGACGGCGAGTCCATCTTCTCGGGCCAGGCCCTCAATGACGTGGTGCTCAGCCGCGGCCAGACGGCCAGCATGATCGAACTGCGCATCCATGCCGGCGGCCAGCTCGTCGCCAGCATCCGCGCCGACGGCATCATCGTCGCGACGCCGACGGGCTCCACCGCCTATTCGCTGTCCGCCGGAGGCCCCATCCTGCATCCCAGCATCGCCGGCTGGGTGTTGGTGCCCATCGCCTCGCACACCCTGTCCAACCGCCCCATCGTGCTGCCCGACCTTGGCGAAGTGAGCCTGGAGATCGTCGCCGGCCGCGACGCCTCGGTGAATTTCGACATGCAAAGCCTCGCCAGCCTTTTGCACGGCGACACCATCAACGTGCGGCGCAGCAAGCACCAGATCCGGTTCCTCCACCCCAAGGGCTGGAGCTATTACGCGACGTTGCGTCGCAAATTGCGTTGGTACGTCTAGAGCCTGACCCATGTTGCGGCATCTGAGCCTGAAGGATTTCGTCATCGTCCCCACGCTGGAGCTCGACTTCGAGCCCGGCTTCGCCGTGCTGACTGGGGAAACTGGCGCCGGCAAGTCCATCCTCATCGACGCGTTGCAATTGGCACTGGGCGGCCGGGGCGATGCCGGCGTCGTGCGCGAAGGTGCCGCCAGGGCCGAGATCTGCGCCGAGTTCGACACGCCGCCGCACCTGCGCGCGTGGTTGGACGAGGCGGGCTTCGATACCTCGGGGACGTCCGAGGACGCCCTGCTTTTGCGCCGCGTCATCGACGCCGCCGGAAAGAGCCGCGCCTGGATCAACGGGGGTGCAGCCACGCTCACACAGCTGCGCGAACTGGCCGACCACTTGCTCGATATCCACGGTCAGCACGCCTGGCAGGGCCTGACCCGCCCAGCCGCCGTGCGCGAGCTGCTGGACGGCTTTGCCGGCCTGGACACGGCGCCGCTGGCCCGCGCCCATGCCGCCTGGAAACAGGCCGCCGAGATGCTGGCCAAGGCCCGCGGCCAGCAGGCCGACGCGCTGCGCGAACGCGAACGCTTGGCCTGGCAGATCGGCGAGCTGGAAAGCCTCGCTCCGGCAGAAGGCGAGTGGGAGGAGCTCAACGCCGAGCACGGACGCCTGTCGCACGGCCAGTCTCTGATCGATGCGGCCCGGTCAGCCCTGGACGCACTGGACGAAGCCGAACCCAGCGCGCAATCGCTGGCTGGCGGCGCGCTGGATCAGCTTGAGCGCGTGCTCGACCACGACTCCCGCCTGCTGCCCGCGGTGCAGGCGCTGCGCGACGTGCAGGCCCAGTTGCAGGACGCCAGTCACACGCTGTCGACCTATCTGCACAAGGCCGACCTCGACCCCGCCCGCCTGGCCGAGCTGGACGAACGTGTGTCCGCATGGATGACACTCTCGCGCCGCTATCGCCGCCAGCCGCAGGAGCTACCCGCTCTGCTCGCGCAGTGGCGCGCCGAGCTCTCAGAGCTCGACGCCGCCAGTGACCCGGCACTGCTCGAAGCGACCCTGGCCGCCGCGCGCCAGGCCTTCGACGACGAGGCCCGCGCCGCCAGCAGCGCTCGAGCCAAGGCGGCGCCCCAGCTCGCCGCCGCCGTCACGGCGGCGATGCAGCAGTTGGGCATGGCCGGCGGACAGTTTGACATCGCGCTGAACGCTACTGACGGCCCGCAGAGTTTCGGCCTCGAGTCCGCCGAGTTCCTCGTCGCCGGCCATGCCGGAAGCACGCCGCGAGCGCTCGCCAAGGTCGCCTCGGGCGGCGAGCTGTCGCGCATCGCGCTGGCCATCGCCGTGACCACCAGCCAGGCCGCCAACGGCAATGCGCCCGGCACGCTGATCTTCGACGAGATCGACGTCGGTATCGGTGGGGCCGTCGCCGAGACGGTGGGCCGCCTGATGAAGCAGTTGGGCCATTCTGCCGACGGCCGACGCCAGGTGCTGGCCGTCACCCACCTGCCCCAGGTTGCCGCCTGCGCGGACCGTCACCTCGTCGTCGCCAAGAGCCTGCAGGACGGCGCAACGGCCAGCCGCGTGGCACCAGTCAACGGCGAAGCTCGCATCGCCGAAATCGCCCGCATGCTGGGCGGCGAACGACTGTCCTCCACCAGCCTCGCCCACGCGCAGGAGATGCTGGACGCATCCACCGCCACGAAACCTCGCAAGGCCAAGTCATGAACATGGACACCGAACTGCAGGGCGACGTCGTGCTGCTGACCGGCATGTCCGGCGGCGGCAAGTCCGTCGCCATGCATGCGCTGGAGGATGCCGGCTATTTCTGTGTCGACAACCTGCCGGCCGAGCTGCTGCTGGACTTTCTGAAGCTGGAGCAGCAGCGCGGCGAACGCCGCGTCGCTATCGCCGTGGACGTGCGCTCCTCCGGCTCGCTGCCCCTGCTGCTGCCGCTGATCAAGGACCTGCGCGCCGCTGGCGTGGCCGTGCGCTCCGTGTTCCTCGACGCCAGCAACGAGGCGCTGATGCGGCGTTTCTCCGAGACGCGCCGCCCCCATCCGCTGCGTGAGGACCGCGACACCAGCTTCGGCACGTTGGACGGCAGCGCCGACGACAGCCATCGCCTTCTGCTCGACGCCATCAAGCTGGAGCGCGAGCTGCTCGGCGGGCTCAAGGCCGAGTCCACGGTCATTGACACCAGCCAGCTGCGCCCGGCCCAATTGCGCGCCTGGCTGGCTGACCTCGTCGGGCCCAACGCCGGCGCCAAGCTGACGCTGGTGTTTGAGAGCTTCGCCTTCAAGCATGGCGTTCCCAGCGACGCGGACTTCGTCTTCGACGTGCGCGTGCTGCCCAACCCCTACTATGACCGTGAGCTGCGACCGCTGACCGGCCGCGACGCGCCGGTGGCCGCCTATCTCGCAGCCCAGCCCGAGGTTGGTCTGATGATGGGGCAGATCGCCGGCTTCCTGTCACGTTGGTTGCCCAACTTTGCGGCCGACCAGCGCAGCTACCTGACCGTCGCCATCGGCTGTACGGGTGGCCAGCACCGCTCGGTCTATCTTGTCGAGATGCTGGCGCGCCAGTTCAGCCACCACGGCCACGTGCTGAAGCGCCACCGCGAGCTGGACGCACGCTAGTTTCAGAATATTTGTTCTAGACAGAATGTTCTAGAACGACTATTCTGAAACCATGAAGCCCACTCCCCCCCCTGCGGCTCGGCCCACGGCCGCCGAACTGGACCTGTTGCAGGTGCTGTGGCAGCTCGGCGCCGCAGACGCCAAGGCCGTCCACGAGGCCTTGCTGCCCGAGCGCCCCGACGCGAGCTATGCCACCGTGCTGCGCCAACTACAGGTCATGCACAGCAAGGGCCTGCTGAGCCGCGACGAAAGCCAGCGCCCGCAGGTCTATGCGCCGGTGCACGCCCAGGACAAACTGCAGCAGTCCCTCGTCAGGGACTTCATCGCCAAGGCCTTCGCCGGCTCGGGCAAGGCCCTGGTGCTGGCTGCACTGAAGAGCCATGTGAGCGCCAAGGAACGAGCGGAGATTCGCCAACTGCTGGCCAGGAATGGGGACGAAACATGAACCTGGACCTCGCTATCAACGCCTGGGGCTGGGCCTTGCTGAACTTCGTCTGGCAGGGCGCCCTCGTCGGCGCCGTGGCCGCCTTGCTGCTGGCCCTGTTGCGTGGCGCCTCGGCGCGCTGGCGCTATGCCGTCTGCGCCGCCAGCCTCGGGCTGTGCCTGGGCGTGCCGCTGGCGCAATGCCTGGACCTGTCGCCCACGGAGACTGAGTTCGTCGGCGAACTGTCGGCGCTGGCCGAGCAGATGCCGGCGCTCGTCAGCGCCTGGGCGCTGGGCACGGCGCTGATGCTGGGCCGCCTCGCGCTGGGCCTGGTCTGGGTTGGCCGCGCGCGGCGCCGCAGCACGCCGGCCCCCGCCGAATGGCAGGCACGGCTGGACGCCCTGGCCCACCGCCTTGGCCTGCGCCGCGCGGTGGGTCTACGCCTGCTGCCCGAGCTGGCCAGCCCGATCACGCTGGGCTCACTCAGGCCCTGCGTGCTGCTGCCTGCGGCGCTGCTGAGCCGCCTGCCCGTGGAACTGCTCGAAGCGCTGCTGGCCCACGAGCTGGCCCATGTGCGGCGCTGGGACTATCTCGCCAACCTGCTGCAAAGCGCCGTCGAGGCCCTGCTCTTCTTCCATCCCGTTGTCTGGTGGCTCTCGGCGCGCATGCGACATGAACGCGAGCTGGTGGCCGACGAGATCTCGGCCGAGCTCGTCGGCGACTCCCGCCGCCTCGCGCTTGCCTTGCACGCCCTGTCAGAACTGGATCACTCTCCCATGCCCTCTTCCCTCGCCCTGGCCGCCCGTGGCGGCGACCTGCTCGCTCGCATCGAGCGCCTGCTCGCGCCCCGCCCCCAGGCCACCGGCTGGAAGCTTGCCCTGCCGGCCCTGCTGATCGCAACGACCAGCTTCGTCGTCCAGGCTCGCACCAAGGACGCGCCACGCGCCCCTGACACGCCCGCCGCAGCCGTCTCGGACGCCCCCGCCGTAACGCCGCCGCCCGCCCAACAGCTGCGTTTGCCGGTGAACGCCAAGCACGTCGTCGTCGTCGACGATGCGACCGGCAAGGTGCTGATGGCGCGCGACGCCGATGCCATCGTGCCCATTGCCTCGCTGACCAAGCTGATGACGGCCATGGTGGTGCTGGACGCCAAGCTGGACCCGACAGAGAAGCTGCGCATCACCGGCGACGATGTCGACACCCTCAAACACAGCCGCTCTCGCGTGCGCGTCGGCACCCAGATGAGCCGGCTGGCGGCGCTGGAGATGGCGCTGATGGAATCCGACAACCGCACAGCCGCCGCGCTGGCGCGGACCTTCCCAGGCG
Source organism: Roseateles sp. (assembly GCF_036404855.1). GTDB lineage: Bacteria > Pseudomonadota > Gammaproteobacteria > Burkholderiales > Burkholderiaceae_C > Pelomonas. The sequence continues at coordinate 7,622 of NZ_DASWYS010000383.1, read as the reverse complement.
GCGAGGCCGGCTTCGCCAAGGCCATGCAGGCCAAGATCCACGCCCTGGGGCTGAAGCGCACGGCCATCACCGACCCGACCGGCCTGTCGCCGGCCAACACGTCGACGGCCACTGAGATCGCCACCATCACGGCCGCGGCAGCACGCTATGGCGAGATCGAGCGCATCACCAGCGTCAGGAAGGCACAGGTGCCGGTCGACGGCCGCCCCCGCGAGATCCGCAACACCAACCGCCTGGTGGGCGCCAAGGGCTGGAACATCCGAGTCTCCAAGACTGGCTACACCGAGGAGGCCGGACGCTGCCTGGCAATGCGCATCCTCAACGGCAAGCGGCCTGTTACCGTCGTGCTGCTCGACGCCGATGGCTCCGCCAACCGCCTGCGCGACGCAGCCCTGATCCGCAAGTCGCTGGCCCAGCGGGCATCATGAAGCGCCGCCATCTGCTGGCGGCGTGCGGCGGCGCCGTCGCACTGCCCGCCCGGGCGCTGGACTTCGCATCGCCGCCCTTCCCCACGGCCATGCGCGTGAGTACGGACCGCATCGTCGACATCACCGTGGGCATCCGCCCCTTCCGTGCGCAGGGCCCACGCATCGAGGCCGAGAAGCGCTTTGGCAAGACGCTGATCCACCACTACGGCCACGGCGGCAGCGGCTGGTCGCTGTCCTGGGGTTCGGCCCAGCGCGCGCTGGCGCTGCTGCAGGCCGGCGGCGCTAACGCCGGCGAGCGCATCGCCGTCATCGGCTGCGGCGCCATCGGGCTGACGACGGCGCGCACGCTGCAGCAAGCGGGCTACAAGGTGCGCCTCTACGCCAAGGACCGCCCGCCGCTGGTGCATTCCTCGGCGGCGACGGGCCTGTGGACACCGGACTCGCGGGTCGTCACGAACGAACACGCCAGCGAGGCCTGGATAGCCGGCTGGGAAGCCATGGCGCGGGCGTCGTTCAAGGTGCACCAAGGCTATCTCGGCCTGCCCTCCGGGCCGGTCGAATGGCATGACGGCTATCTGGTGGCCGATGAGGACTTCAATGCCCCACTGGCCGGCCATGTCGGCGAACCCGACTACCCCGACCTCGCTGACCGCATCGCAGACCTGCGGCCGCAGGGCAAGGCGCTGGCGAGCGGCGAGCACCCTTTCCGCACATCCCATGTGCGCCGCTTCACCCAGCTCGTCTTCAACATCCCCGCCTACCAGCGCCTGCTGCTGGAGGATTTCGCCCGCGACCGCGGCGAACTGGTGCAGCACGAGTTCCGCTCGCCACGCGAATTCGCGCAATTGCGGGAGAAGCGCATCGTCAACTGCACGGGCGATGGCGCCCGCGCACTGTTGGGAGAGACCAGCATGACGCCGGTGCGCGGCCAGACGGCCCATCTCGTGCCACAGACCGAGGTGAACTACGCGCTGATCTACCGCGGCCAGAACGTCGTCGCACTGCCGCGCCGCGACGGCCTGCTCATCGCCGCCATGGGCGAACACGATTTCGGCAACGACGATCTGCGCCCCGACCGTGGGCATTCGGAAGACGCCGTGCGGCGCCTCGCGCGGCTGTTCTAGAAAGTCTCCCAGTCGCCTTCGGCCCCGCTGGGCGCAGGGGCGGTGGGCCGGGGTGCCGGCGCGGCAGCGATGGTCGGCGCGGGCCGGTTCGCGACGACAGCGGGCTTGGCCGCTGGTTTCACGACGGCCTTCACTGCGGCTTTGCTCATCTTGGGCTTGGCCGGCTTCGGAGGCGCCACGGTCAGCCGTGGCGCAGCTGGCCTGGGCGCGCTGCGCGGCGCCGCCTGTGCAGTGGAGGTGTCGACGCGGAAGGCCGCCACGGCTTCGGACAGCTTGGCCGTCTGCATGCGCATGCTCTCGGCCGCCGCCGCGGTCTGCTCCACCAAAGCCGCGTTCTGCTGCGTCGCCTGATCGAGCTGGCTGACCGCAGCGTTGATCTGCCCCACGCCTTCGGACTGCTCGCGGCTGGACACCGTGATCTCGCCAACCAGGTCGGTCACCTTGCGGACCTCATTGACCATCTGGCCGATCGTCTCGCGCGCGGCCAGCACCTGGGCGCTGCCGCTCTCCACCTTGCCGACACTGTCACCGATCAGGCTCTTGATCTCCTTGGCCGCCTCTGCGCTGCGCTGGGCCAGCAGGCGCACCTCGCCCGCGACGACGGCGAAGCCGCGGCCCTGCTCGCCAGCGCGGGCAGCCTCCACCGCCGCATTCAGCGCCAGGATGTTGGTCTGGAAGGCGATGCCGTCGATGGTGCCGATGATGTCGGAAATCTTGCGGCTGGACTCTGAAATCGCATCCATCGTCGTGACTACCTCGCCCACCGCCGTGCCGCCCGCGCCGGCCACTTCAGAGGCATGGTTGGCGAGCTGGTCGGCCTGACGGGCGTTGTCCGCATTGGCCTTGATCTGCGCAGCCATCTGCTCGACGGAGGCGGCCGTCTCTTCAAGGCTCGACGCTTGGCTCTCGGTGCGGGCCGACAGATCGGCATTGCCTTGCGCGATCTCGGCCGCCGCGACGTTGAGCTGGTCGCAGCCTTGGCGCACACCGGACACCATGCGCGCGAGGTTCTGCGTCATCTCGTCCAGCATGCTCAACAACTGGCCGAGCTCGTCGCGCGAGCTGCTGTGCACGCGCTGTGTCAGGTCGCCGCCGGCCACGGCCTTGACGACATCGGATGCAAGCTGCACCGGGCGGGTGATGGAGCGGGTGATGAGCATCGCCGCAGCCACGCCCAGCGCCAGGGCCACCAGCGAGGCGATGGCGAACGTCCACAGCACACGCCGGTAGGCCGCCTCGGCGGCGGCGGTCGTGGCGTTGGCCAGCCGCTCGTTGTAGGCCCACCATTTGTCGACCGCCTCGCGCACTGGCGTGAAGGCCGCACGAGCCACGCCGAAGGTCATCTCCCTGGCCGCCGTGCCCTGCGTGGGATCGGATGCACTGTCGCTGGATGCCTTCAACACCTTGTCTTGTACGGCGAGGTAAGCGGTCAGGCCTTCGCCGACTTTCTTCAGCAGCGCCCGGTCCTCGTCGTCGGTCACCAGCGGCTCGTACTCCTTGAGACGCTTCTGCAGGTCGCCACGCGCCTTGACGATACGCTCGCCGAGCGACTTCTTCTCCTTGTCGTCGTCGGTCAGGATGTGCTGCTGCTCCAGCCGTCTCGCGTCGGAGATGGCGCCATCGATCTGGTGGATGTTCCGCAGCGACGGCAGGATGTTGCCGGGGTAGTACTCGGCGTAGTAGTTGATCGACTTCGCCAGCAGAGCCCCACCGCCGGCCATCGCCAGCATGAGCACCAGCAATACGAAGAAGGCAAGGCCAAGCCGCGCCCCAACGCGCAGGTTCTTCAATGCATCCACGGCTGTCTCCCCTTCGTCGTTGTGCCGTGGAACTTTGCCTTTTCCGCCTCAGACAGGCAATGCGGCCGGCCGTGAAGACTGCACGATGTCAGCTTTCCGCTGCATCGGCCTCGCTGAGCAACAACGCCAGCAGTACTGCCGTGCCGATGGGCATGAAGATCACCACGGCGATGAACCAGGGCCAGAAAGCTCGCCCCGTGCGCCGCACGAGCTGCATCATGAAGACGCAGTGCATGGCGCCGGCCACGATGAGGCCCAGGCCGGAGATCGCGAGCAGGCCGGCCGGCGGTTCGCCGTCTTGCGTGCTGCTGATGAGCTGCCACAGGCAGAAGCCGGCGATGACCAGGGTGATCAGCGCGTACTCGATGCCACTCTTGATGTGGGCTTTCATGTCAGTGCCGCCCGGCCGCCGACAGGCGCTGGCAGGCCCCGTCGTGGGCGGCGATCGTGTTGAGCGCGAGGGCCTTCGTCAGCTTTCATCGATCAGCTTCTTCAGAGGTGCCGGCAGGGCGTAGTCCGCGAGTTTCTCCCGAGCGACCCAAGTGCCACCAGGCAGGTTTCCCTCGGGTGCCTCGACCCGCATCGTATGCAGCACCCAATCGAAATGCGTCAGCGCATGCTCGATGCGCGGCAGCGTCTCCAGCACGGCGCCGGGCAGGGCCGCACGCGCACCGGCCTCGTCGTGGTACATCGGCAGCGTCCAAAGCCCAGCCCAGACACCGGTTGCCGGACGCTGCTGCAGCAGGATCTGCCCCCCGGCCTTCTCGAGCCACAGCCACCAGTTCTCGCGCCGGCCGCGCTTGAGCTTGCGGGTCTTGACGGGGTAGCGCGTCGGGTCGCCCGCCTGCTGGCCGCGGCACAGGGGCTGTACCGGACAGAGCAGACAATTGGGCGAGCGCGTCGTGCAGACCGTGGCGCCCAGGTCCATCAGTCCTTGCGTGTACCGATCCACATCCCGCTCGGGCAGCAGCTCGGTGGCGTGGTCCCAGAGCCTCCTCTCAGACGTGCTGCTGGCCAAGTCGCCGTCGAACGCGAGCACGCGACCCAGCACGCGCTTGACGTTACCGTCCAGGATGGCCACGCGCTCGCCGAAGCAGAAGGCGGCAATTGCCGCCGCCGTCGACCGCCCGATGCCCGGCAGCGACTGCAGCCCGGCCGCTGTGGGCGGAAAGGCGCCGCCATGAAGTTCGGCCACCGCCCTGGCACAGGCATACAAGTTGCGCGCGCGACTGTAGTAGCCCAGGCCCGCCCACTGGGCCAGCACCTCGTCCAGCGTCGCCGCAGCCAGATCCGTGACCTTGGGCCAACGGGTCAGGAAGCGCTCGTAATAGCCCAGCACCGTCACCACCTGCGTCTGCTGCAGCATGATTTCGGACAGCCAGACACGGTAGGGGTCGCGCGTGTTCTGCCAGGGCAGCGTATTCCGACCGTGCTTGCGCTGCCAGGCGACGACGGTCTTGCCGAAGTCCTCAGACAGGGCTGTCGGCCTCATCGTTTCTGGCATTGGGGGCAGAAGAAAGTGGAGCGCTGGCCCTGCACGATGCGCCGGATGGCGGTGCCGCATCGACCGCAGGCCTCGCCCTCGCGGCCATAGACCTGGGCCTGCATCTGAAAACTGCCAGCCACCCCATGGGCGTCGCGGAAGTCGCGCAGCGTCGTCCCGCCCGCTTCCACCGCCTGTCCCAGGACCTGGCGCACGGCGTCGACCAGCTTGTCGGAGCGCGGTCGGCTGAGCTTGCCGGCGGGAAGGCGCGGGTCGATACCCGCCATGAAGAGCGCTTCGCAGGCGTAGATATTCCCGGCGCCGACGACGATGTCGCCGGCCAGCAGGGCCTGCTTGACGGCCACACGCCGCCCGCTGAGCGCCGCGTGCAGGTGCCGGCCGTCGAAGCGCTCGTCGAACGGCTCCAGGCCGAGGCCGCCGAGCAGCGTCGCGACCGGTTTCGCCTCAAGCGAGGCCGCCCAGACGACAGCACCGAAGCGGCGCGGGTCGGTCAGTCGCAGCAGGCCGCGGTCGGTGTGCAGGTCGAAATGATCGTGCGCGCCGGGCGCGGGTGTCGTTTCGAGAAAGGCCAGCGAGCCCGACATCCCCAGGTGCATGAGCAGCCCGCCGCTGCTCTCGAGGGGAAGCCACAAATATTTACCCCTTCTTTGCACCTCGCCGACCCGGCTGCCGAGCAACTTTTCTGGGTCCACGCCAATCGGCCAGCGCAGCGGTTTTCCCAGGCGCAGCCCGGTCACCCACGCTCCGTGGATGGCGCCGGCAAAGCTGCGACGCGTGACTTCGACTTCAGGCAACTCGGGCATGGGGGCGAAATCATAATCAGGCCGTTGTTTGCCGGAGTCCGAATGCCTTTGCCTTTTCGCCGAGTGATGATCGCAGCCAGTCTGCTGGCCGCGCTGCAAGCCCACGCCCAGGAGGCGGCTGCGCCAGCCGTGTCCACCGAGGCGCCGATGAACTCGGCGATGGACGCACCTCTGTTCTATCAGCTGCTGATCGGCGAGATCGAGTTGCAGAACGGTCAGGCCGGAGTCGCCTTCCAGGTGCTACTGGATGCCGCGCGGCGCACGGCCGACGAGGAGCTGTTCAAGCGCGTCGTCAACATCGCCATCCAGGCCCGCGCTGGCGACCAGGCGCTGATGGCATCGCGCGCCTGGGCCGAGACGGTGCCAACCTCCAGCGAGGCGCTGCAGAGCACCGTGCAGCTGCTGGCCATGATGAACAAGCCCGCCGAGGTGCCGCTGCCGTTGTCGACGCTGCTGCGCATCGCGCCCGCGGCACAGCGCCCCGGCCTCATCCTCGCGCTGCCACGGCTGTTCCAGCGCTCGCCCGATCCCAAGGCAGTGCTCGCCGCCCTCGGCCCCGTGATGCGCGCCCAGAGCGGCCCGCTCCGTCCCCCGGCCCTCTACACCGAGGCGCGCCTGTCCCTCAATGCCGGCGACAACGCGCGGGCACTGACGCTGACCCGCGAGCTCAGCCAGGTCCTGCCGGACAGTGACGACGCGATGCAGCTCGCCGTTGACCTCTTGCCCGCCGAACCACAGGCTGAAAGCCTGATCACGGAGCGGCTGCAGCGCAAGCCCGACCAACATGCATTGCGCCAGGCCTATGGCCGCGCGCTGATCCAGGCCCAGCGCCCGGCCGACGCTGCGCGCGAATTCCGCCTGCTGACCGAGACCACGCCCGACAATCCCGCCCCTTGGCTGGCCCTTGGCGCGATCGAGCTGGAACTCAAGCGTCCGGCCGAGGCCGAGACCGCACTGCGCGAAGGCCTGAAGCGCCTGGACACGCCGGCCGCCGGCACCGATGCGGAAATCAAGGCCCGCGCCGACGGGCGCCGGCAGGCCTGGCTGATGCTGTCCCAAGCATCGGAGCAGCGCGGCGACCTGAAGGCCGCGGAGGCTGCACTGCAGAAGGTCGACAGCAACGGGCTGGACGTGCGTTACCGCCGCGCCAGCCTGCTGGCCCGGCAGGGCAAGGCAGCCGAAGCCCGCAAGCTACTGCAGCCTGATGCCGACGCCAGCGATGCCGATGCCCGCGCCATGCTTCTGGCGGAGGCGCAACTGATGCGCGAGCAGCGCGACTACGCGGCCTCGCTCAAGGTGCTCAAGACCGCGACGAACCGCTTCGGCAACGATCCCGACCTGATCTATGAGCAGGCCATGATGACCGAGAAGGTCGGCAAGTTCGACGAGATGGAATCCCTGCTCCGCAAGGTAATGGAGATCAAGCCTGACTACCACCACGCCTACAACGCATTGGGCTATTCACTGGCCGAGCGCAACCAGCGCCTGCCCGAGGCCAAGCAACTCATCGAGCAGGCGCTGAAGCTTGCGCCGGGCGAGCCCTTCATCGTCGACAGCCTCGGTTGGGTCGAATTTCGCCTCGGCAACCTGGCCGAAGCCACGAGGCTGCTGCGCCAGGCCCACGCCGGCCGGCCGGACGCCGAGATCGCCGCCCACCTCGGCGAAGTACTCTGGTCCAGCGGCGCACGGGACGAAGCGCGCAGCGTTTTCGCCGAGGCCGCGCGGCGCGACCCCAGCAACGAGGCGCTGCGCGAAACCCTCGACCGGCTGAAGGTCAAGCCGTGAGGTCGGCACTCGCCTGCCTCGCGCTGGCCGTCGCTGGCTGCGCACAACTGCCACCGACTCCTTCGATCGGGAGCGAAGCCCGGCTCAGCGGACGAATCAGTGTCACGGTCGCCGGCGACGTGCACAACCGCGGCACCGGCGGCGCGGCCAGCTTCGAACTTTTCGGCGGCCCCGAGGCC
>NZ_DASWYS010000382.1:0-24069 GCF_036404855.1 Roseateles sp. | reverse complement strand
GTGCTGGACCGCGACCAGTCCACGCAGAGCCAGAGCTACACGCAGAGTCTGGCCGGTTCCCGCTACTTCATCGAGCAGCCGCCCATTGCCAGCGACGCCGAGCTGGACCGGCGCCTGCGCAGCGGCGAGCTGAGCCTGGCTGTGGAGATTCCGGCCGGCTTCGGCCGCGACCTGCAGCGCGGCAGGGATGTGCAGATCGGCGCTTGGATCGACGGCGCGATGCCCATGCGCGCCGAGACCGTGTCGGGCTATGTGCAGGGCATCCACCAGTACTGGTTGGCCGAGCGGGCCGGCGGGGTGGTCTCGGGCCAGCCCGGCCTGCAGACGCGCTTTCGCTACAACCCGGACGTGAAGAGCATGCCGGCCATGGTGCCGGCCATCCTGCCCATGCTGCTGCTGATGCTGCCGGCCATGCTGACTGCGCTGGCCGTGGTGCGGGAGAAGGAGACCGGCGCCATCATCAACCTCTACGTCACGCCGGTCACGCGCAGCGAGTTCGTGCTCGGCAAGCAGCTGCCCTACGTGGCGCTGGCGATGCTGAACTTCCTGCTGATGACGGGGATGGCGGTGGCCGTGTTCGGCGTGCCCCTCACGGGCAGCTTCCCGCTGCTGGCCCTGGCGGCGCTGATCTTCAGCTTCTGCGCCACCGGCATGGGGCTGCTGGCCTCCAGCGTCACCCGCAGCCAGATCGCCGCGATGTTCTTCGCGATGATCGGCACCATGATCCCCGCCACGCAGTACGCAGGCATGATCGACCCGGTGTCGTCACTGCAGGGCGCGGCACGCTGGGTCGGCGAGATCTACCCGGCCTCGCACATGATCACGATCAGCCGCGGCGTGTTCAACAAGGCGCTGGGCTTCGCCGACCTCGGCTCGGCGCTGTGGCCCATGCTGGCGGCCGTGCCGGTGATCATCGGCACGGCCGTTCTGCTGCTCAGGAAGCAGGAGCACTGACATGCGCCAGACCCTGATCAACGTCTACCGTCTGGGCGTCAAGGAGCTGTGGAGCCTTTGGCGCGACCCCATGATGCTGGTGCTGATCGCCTATGTATTCACGCTGGGCGTTTACAGCGCCGCCCGGGCCATGCCCGAGACGCTGAACAAGGCCGTCATCGCCATCGTCGACGAGGACCGCTCGCCGCTGTCGCAGCGCATCGCCTCGGCCTTCTACGCGCCGCAGTTCGCGCCGCCACGGATGATCGACTGGTCGCAGATGGACGCCGGCATGGACGCGGGCGACTACACCTTCGTGCTGGTGATCCCGCGCAACTTCCAGCGCGACCTGCTGGCCGGCCGCGCACCCCAGGCCCAGCTCAACGTCGACGCCACGCGCATGAGCCAGGCTTTCAGCGGCAGCGGCTACGTGCAGCAGATCGTCATGGGGGAGGTCACAGAGTTCGCGCAGCGCTACCGCGGCGCGGCCACGCCGCCGGTGGAGCTGGCACTGCGCACGCGCTTCAATCCGGCGCTCGACAAGAGCTGGTTCGGCAGCCTGGTGCAAGTCATCAACCACATCACCATGCTGTCCATCGTCCTGGCCGGTGCGGCCCTGATCCGCGAGCGCGAGCATGGCACCATCGAGCACCTGCTGGTGATGCCGGTCACGCCGGCCGAGATCATGCTGGCCAAGGTCTGGTCCATGGGGCTGGTGGTGCTGCTGGCGGGGTGGTTCTCGATCACCGTGGTGGTGCAGGGCCTGCTGCACGTTCCGGTGGCCGGCTCGCTGCCGCTGTTCTTCACCGGCGCGGCGCTGTGCCTGTTCGCGACCACGTCCATGGGCATCTACATGGCGACGCTGGCCCGCAACATGCCGCAGTTCGGCATGCTGATGATGCTGACCATCATGCCGCTGGAGCTGCTGTCGGGTGGCAGCACGCCGCGTGAGAGCATGCCCGAGCTGGTGCAGACCATCATGCTGGCCGCACCCACCACGCACTTCGTGCAGCTGGGCCAGGCCATCCTGTTCCGCGGCGCGGGGCTGGAGGTGGTGTGGCCGCAGTTCGCGGCGCTTGGGGCGATTGGCGCGGCGTTGTTCGCGCTGTCGCTGCAGCGCTTTCGCAAGACCATCGCGCAGATGGCTTGAGGCCTGAATCCCATGGAAAGGAACGTCCCGTGACCGAGGCCCCCGCGCTGCAGATGCTGCGCAACCACACCTTCGACGAAATCGCGGTGGGCGACAGCGCCAGCCTCGAGCGCCAGCTCACGCAGGAGGACATCCAGCTTTTCGCGGTGATGTCCGGCGACGTCAACCCCGCCCACCTGGATGCCGAGTACGCCGCGGCCACTCAGTTCCATGGGGTAATCGCCCACGGTATGTGGGGAGGCGCGCTGATCTCGGCGCTGCTGGGCACGCAGTTGCCGGGACCGGGCACCGTGTACCTGGGTCAGACACTGCACTTTCGTGCCCCCGTGCGCGTGGGCGACCGCCTGACCGTCACGGTGACCGTCAGCGCCAAGGACGAGGCCCGGCGCCGCGTCACGCTGGCCTGCTGCTGCGTGAATCAGGACGGCCAGGCCGTCATCGACGGGGAGGCCAGCGTGCTGGCACCCACGGAGAAGATCGAACGTCCTGCCACCATGCTGCCCGAGGTGCGACTGCGCACCGACGGCGGCCTGCGCCGGCTGCTGCAGCATGTTCAGCCGATCGGTCCCATCCGCGTGGCCGTCGTGCATCCCTGCGACGTGCTCAGCCTCGCGGGCGCGCTCGACGCGCGCGCAGCCGGCCTGATCGTGCCGCTGCTGGTGGGGCCGCGCGCCCGGCTGGAGGCCGTGGCGCTCGAGGCCGGCCTGAACCTGGCGGGTGTCGAGATCGAGGATGTGCCGCACAGCCACGCCGCCGCCGAGCGGGCCGCCGAGCTGGCGGGCCAGGGCGAAGTACAGGCGCTGATGAAGGGCAGCCTGCACACCGACGAGCTGGTCAGCGCCGTGCTGGCGCCCGCCGCGGGGCTGCGCACCAAGCGCCGGCTGTCGCACTGCTTCCTGATGCAGACGCCGGCATACCCGCGCCCCTTCATCATCACGGACGCAGCCATCAACATCGCGCCCACGCTGGAGCACAAGGCCGACATCGTGCGCAACGCCGTGACGCTCGCGCATGCCATCGGCGTGGCCGAGCCGCGCGTGGCCATCCTGGCCGCCGTCGAGACGGTGAACCCCGCCATGCCAGCCACGCTGGATGCCGCCGCGCTGTGCAAGATGGCGGAGCGCGGGCAGATCGCCGGCGCCGTGCTGGACGGACCGCTGGCCTTTGACAACGCCGTGTCGGCCGCCGCCGCGCGTGTCAAGGGCATCACCTCGCCGGTCGCCGGCCAGGCCGACGTGCTGGTCGTGCCCGACCTGGAGAGCGGCAACATGCTCGCCAAACAGCTGGAGTACATGGGCGACGCTGCCACCGCCGGCATCGTGCTCGGCGCCAAGCTGCCCATCGTGCTGACCAGCCGCGCCGACAGCCGCGAGACGCGCATCGCCTCCTGCGCCATCGCCGTGCTGCTGGCCCATCACTTCCGGAGCAATCCGCCATGAGCGCCTTCATCGTCGTGCTGAACTGCGGCTCCTCGAGCATCAAGTTCGGCCTGTTCGACGCGGCGGGGGAGGCGCGCCAGCCAGTCTGGAACGGCAAGGTGCAGGGCATCGGCGGCGACCATCCGGACTTCGGCGCCAGCACGGTGCCGGTGCGGCCGGTGGAGCTCGGCCACGGGCATCCCTATGCCGCGGCGCTGCAGATCATCCGTGACGAGGTACAGCGGTGGCTGGACGGCCGCCCGGTTGCCGCCGTCGCGCATCGCGTGGTGCACGGCGGCGCGCGGCACTTCGATCCGGTGCGGGTGGATGCACCGCTGCTGGCCGAGCTGCGTGCGCTGGTGCCGCTGGCGCCGCTGCATCAGCCCTTCGCGCTGGAGGCCATCGAGATCCTGCTGCGGGAGCGGCCCGACCTGCCGCAGATTGCCTGCTTCGACACTGGCTTCCACCACACGGTGCCGCTGGTCGAGCAGGTGCTGCCGCTGCCCTATTCGGCCTACCAGCGCGGCCTGCGTCGCTACGGCTTCCACGGCCTGTCCTACGAGTACATGGCGGCGGCCCTGCCAGAGCGCCATGGCGCTCTGGCGCACCAGCGCTGCATCGTCGCCCACCTCGGCTCCGGCGCCAGCCTGTGCGCGATGCAGGACCTGCAGAGCGTCGCCACCACCATGGGCTTCTCGGCGCTGGACGGCTTGATGATGGGCACGCGCACCGGCGCCATCGACCCCGGCGCCCTGCTCTATCTGATGGAGATCGAGAAGCGGTCGCTGGCCGAGATCGGCGAGCTGCTGTACCGGCAATCGGGGCTGCTCGGCGTTTCGGGCCTGTCGTCCGAGCCGCGCCGCCTCGTCACGCATGAGGGAGACGCGGGCGAGACTGGTGAGCGCGCCCGGCTGGCGCTGGACCTGTACGTGCGCCGCATCGTGCGCGAAATCGGTGCGTTGACTGCGGTGCTTGGTGGGCTGGACCTGCTGGTCTTCACCGCCGGCGTCGGCGAGCACTGCGCCTTCATCCGCACGCGCGTCTGCGCCGGCCTGGCCTGGCTGGGCCTGCAGCTGGACGAGACGGCCAACGCAGCCGACGCGGCCGTGATCTCGTCGGGCGTCAGTGCCGTGCGCGTCGGCGTCGAGCCCACCAACGAGGAATGGATCGCCGCGCGCCATGCGGGGCGCCTGCTGCGGGAGGACGGGGCATGCTCAGGCTGATCCTGCAGCGCCTGCCCGAAGTGCTACGCGCCATCGCGCCGCTGGTGGGCGTCGTCTGCGCCCTCCAGCTCTTGCTGGTCCACGCGCCGCTGGCATTGTTCCTGCAGTTCCTGCTGGGCTCGGCACTGGTCGTTGCGGGCATGGTGCTGCTGTTCGTCGGCATCGACCTGGGCGTGCTGCCCATGGGCCGCTTCATCGGCGCCGAGCTGCCGCGCCGGCGCTCGCTGTGGCTGATCGTCGCCGTGGCCTTCGGGCTGGGCTTCGTGGTCACCATCGCCGAGCCCGACGTGCTGATCCTGGCTGAGCAGGTCCAGCAGGCCACGGACGGCGCCCTGCCCGGGCGGCCGCTGAGCTATGCCATCGCCGCGGGCGTGGGGCTGTTCGCCGCGCTGGCGCTGCTGCGCATCGTCGTCGGCGTGCCGTTCAAGTGGCTGCTGGCGGGCACCTACGGGTTGATGCTGCTGCTGTCCTGGTGGGCACCGCCGGGCTTCGTGCCGCTGGCCTACGACGCCGGCAGCGTCACCACCGGCGTCCTCACGGCGCCGGTGCTGCTGGCCCTGGCGCTGGGCCTGTCATCGGTGCTGGCCGGCCGCTCGGCGCAGGCCGACGGCTTCGGCCTGCTGGGCCTGGCCTCGGCCGGGCCGGTGGTCGTCATCTTGCTGCTGAGCCTGGGGCAGGGCTGATGGACGTCGCGCTGAGCTTCGCCCTCATTGGCGACACCGCCACCAGCGTGCTGCTGGCGGTGCTGCCGCTGGCACTCTTCTTCCTCGTCTTCCAGGTCTTCGTGCTGAAGCTACCGGGCGACGAGGTCAAGCGCATCCTCATCGGTACGGCGCTCGCTGCAGCCGGCCTGTTCCTCTTCCTTCTGGGTGTCAGCATCGCCTTCCTGCCCTACGGGCGTGCCGTCGGCGTGGCGTTGGGCGCGTTGCAGTCGCCCTGGCCGGTGGTGGCCATCGGCTTTCTGCTGGGTTTCGTCACGACCTGGGGCGAGCCGGCGGTGCGCATCCTGGCCACCGAGGTGGAGGAGGCGTCCAGCGGCGCCATCCGCCGCAGCTGGGTGCTGGTGTCTGTGTGCATCGGCGTCGCCATCGCCGTGGGCGCGGGCATGTTCCGGGTGGGACGTGACCTGCCGCTGCTTTACCTGCTGCTGCCCGGCTATCTGCTGGTCGTGGCGATCATGATCGTCAGCCGGAACGACTTCGTCGCCATCGCCGCCGATGCCGGCGGCGTCGCCACCGGTCCGCTGGCCAACAGCTTCCTGCTGGCCCTGGCACTGGGCGCCGCGGCCGCCACCGACGGGGCCGACCCGCTGGTCGAGGGCCTCGGCCTGGTGTCGCTGATTGCGCTGGCGCCCATGGTCTCGCTCACGTCGCTGGGCTTGTTGATCCGTTTCAAAGAGCGGCGCTATCCGCGCTGAATCACCATGACCGAACCCACCATGTCCCTCATCGTCAGCATCGTTCGCAAGGGCTGGGGCAGTCTGGCGCTGAAGGCGTCGGTGGAAGCCGGCGCGCGCGGCGGCACGGTGCTGGCGGCTCGTGGCGCCGGCATCAACGAGCACGAGAAGATCTTCGGCGTGGCCATCGAGCCCGAGAAGGAGGTGCTGCTGACGCTGGTGCCCGCTGACCGCGCGCCGGCCATCCTCGACGCCATCGTCCAGGCGGCCGAGCTGGACGCGACTGGCCGCGGCATCGCCTTCGTGGTGCCGGTCGACCGCGTCGCCGGCATCGCTCATTTCATGAACGCGCTCGGCGGCTGATCGAGGAAGTCGCCATGCAGGGCACCCAGGATCCGACCCTCCAGCCGTCGCTGCTCGACGGCGCCGCCGTTGCCGCGGCGTTGGGCGTGGACCCGCAGCGCGGGCTGTCGCAGGCCGACGTGGCGCAGCGCCAGGCCCGCCATGGCCGCAACGAGCTGCGCGCCGCGCCGCCCGTGCCGACCTGGCGCCGGCTGCTGGACCAGCTGCGCGACCCGCTGGTGATGCTGCTGATTGCCGCCATCGGCATCTCGCTGCTGGCCTGGGTGATCGAGGGGCGCCACGGCTGGCCGGTGGATGCGCTGGTCATCCTCGTCATCGTGGGATTGAACGCCGTGCTGGGCCTGGTGCAAGAGGCGCGTGCCGAAAGCGCGGTGGCGGCACTCGCCCGCATCACGGCGGTCACGTCGGCGGTGCTGCGCGACGGCCAGACGCAGCGCGTTCCCAGCAGCGAGCTGGTGCCCGGGGACATCGTGCTGCTGGCTGAGGGCGACGCCGTCGGCGCGGACGCCCGGCTGCTGCAGGCAGCCGGGCTGCGAGTGCAGGAAGCCTCGCTGACCGGCGAGAGCGAGGCCGTGACCAAGGACCCCGCGCCGCTGGCCGCCGCCGCCGCGCTGGCGGAACAGGCCGGCATGGTCTTCAAGGGCACCTCGGTGGCCCAGGGCACCGGCCGGGCCGTCGTCACTGCCACCGGCATGGCCACGCAAGTGGGTTCCATCGCGACCATGCTGGAGGCCACGGCCGAGCCACTGTCGCCGCTGCAGCGCGAGATCGCGCGCGTCGGCCGCATGCTGGGCGTCGCGGTGGTCGTGATCGCGGTCATCGTCGTCGGCACGGTGCTGGTGCTGAACGACGTGCACGGCCTGGCCGACGTCGTGCAGGCCCTGCTTCTGGGCGTGTCGCTGGCGGTGGCCGCGGTGCCCGAGGGGTTGCCGGCCATCCTGTCGGTGGTGCTGGCGCTGGGCGTGCAGCGCATGGCGGGCCGCAAGGCCGTGGTGAAGAAGCTGTCCTCGGTGGAGACGCTGGGCTCGGCCTCGGTGATCTGCTCCGACAAGACCGGCACGCTGACGCGCTCGGAGATGACCATCCAGCGCCTGGCCACGGCCTCCGGCCTGGCGCAGGTCAGCGGCGTGGGCTATGCGCCCGAGGGCCGCATAGAGACTGTGGACGGTGGCCCGGCTGCGGACGCGATGCACGCCGAGCACCTCGTGATGCTCGGCGGTGGCAGTCTGGCCAGCAATGCCGACCTGCGCGAGGTGGAGCCGGGGCTGTGGGAGATCCAGGGCGACCCGACCGAGGCGGCTTTCCTGGTGGCAGAGCGCAAGCTCGGCGGCCACGAGCGCCGCAGCCGGCGCTTCGACCGCGTGCGCGAGCTGCCTTTCACGTCCGAGCGCAAGATGATGTCCAGCATCGAGATCGACCACGAGCAGGGCGATGCGCGGGTGCTGGTCTGCAAGGGGGCGCCGGACGTGCTGCTGTCACGTTGCACCCATTACCGAGAGGGCTTGGCGGCGCTGCCGCTGGACGCGGCCGCACGGGCCCGCATCCTGGCCGACGTGGACCGCCTGTCCGACGACGCCATGCGCACGCTGGCCGTGGCCTACCGGCCGCTGGCCGCGGGGGAGGCCCAGGACGAGCGGCTCACGGCCGAGGCGCTGGAGCAGGGACTGGTCTTCGTCGGGACCGTGGGCATCATCGACCCGCCGCGCGAGGAGGCTGCCGTTGCCATCGCCGAGGCGCGGCGCGCGGGCATCCGCGTCGTCATGATCACCGGCGACCATCCCCGCACCGCCGCACGCATCGGCGCGGACCTGGGCCTGGTGGCGCGCGGCGCCACGGCGGTGTCCGGCGCGCAGCTGGACGCCATGGACGAGCGCGCGCTGGCGCAGGCGGTGCGCACCCACTCGGTGTTCGCGCGCGTGGCGCCGGTGCACAAGCTGCGCATCGTCGACGCGCTGCAGGCCCAGGGCCATGTCGTCGCGATGACGGGCGATGGCGTCAACGACGCCCCGGCGCTGAAGGCTGCGGACATCGGCGTGGCCATGGGCGTCACGGGCACCGAGGTGACCAAGCAGGCGGCCAAGATGATCCTGGCGGACGACAACTTCGCCACCATCGTCGACGCGGTGCGCGAGGGCCGTGCGATCTTCGACAACATCCGCAAGTTCCTGCGCTACCTGCTGTCCTCCAACATGGGCGAAGTGCTGACGGTGTTCCTCGGTGTCGTCGGCGCGGGCGTCATCGGCCTGCAGTCGGGTGTCGGCGAGGGCATGGTGCTGCCGCTGCTCGCCACACAGATCCTGTGGATCAACCTGATCACGGACTCCACGCCCGCGCTGGCGATGGGCGTGGACCCGACCACCGAGGACGTGATGGCCCGCAAGCCGCGCCGGGCCGACGAGCGCGTCATCGACGCGGCGATGTGGCTGGGCGTCATGGAGGTGGGCATCGTCATGGCCCTGGTCACGCTGCTGACCCTCGACCTCTACCTGCCGGGCGGCCTGATCGAAGGCCATCACGGCCTGGACAACGCCCGCACGGCCGGCTTCACCACGCTGGTCCTGGCGCAGCTGTTCAATGCGCTCAACGCCCGCTCGGCCTCGACCAGCGCGTTCCACGGCGTGTTCGCCAACCGCTGGCTCTGGGGTGCCATTGCGCTGTCGGTGCTGCTGCAGGTGGCGGTGGTGAACGTCCCGCTGCTGAACGTCGCGTTTGGCACTGTGCCGCTGAGCCTCGACCAATGGGGTGTCTGCGTCGCGATGGCCAGCCTGGTGCTGTGGGTCACCGAGCTGCGCAAGCGACTGACGAGACGGCGCCGGTGACGGCGCCCGACGGCCTTCGGGTGGCGCGGCCGGCGGCCTGAATCTCTCGGGGGGCGGCCGCCGACCCGTTGGCAGCACCCCCTAGATCGCATCCCGCACCCCGGAGCCCGCACTTCGTCTCCTTGTTCCCCGCCCGGACGGCGAGCCTCCCTAAGATGAAGCCATGAACACCCTGGCCCATCCCTCCGGCAGCCGCCGCAGCAGCAATGCGCGGATGTGGCTGGCCTATGCCGGCGGCTGTGCACTGGCTTGGTGCCTGTTTGTGCTGGCCGGCAGCGAATTCGACCGCGGCCTGGACCCCTTCTGGCTGGCCGTCTACCAGGCGACCACCATGCTGTGGGCGCCCATGCTGCTGGGCGTCGCCGTGTGGCCGGTGGCGCGCCGCCTTCATGCCTCGGACAGCGGTCCGGCCGCGACGGCGCTGGCGCACGTCATGGCGGCCATCAGCTTCGCGGCGCTGTGGCAGGCCGGGGAGTTCGCTGTCAACGCCGCGCTGTTCGGTACCGACCATGCCGGCGCCGTGCTGCTGGCCGGCCTGCTGTGGCGCTCTGTCTGGGGCATCGTCGTCTACGCCACCATCGCCACGGCCTTCACGGCCGTGCTGCAGGCGCGCGCGGCGCGCGCGGCTGCCGTGGCCACGGCCCAGGCCGAGAGCGCGCTGGCCAAGGCCGAGTTGTCGGCGATCAGCGGCAAGCTGAACCCGCATTTCCTGTTCAACACGCTGAACTCGCTGATCGCGCTGACCCGCAAGGACCCCGCCGGCGCCGAGGCGGCGCTGCTGAAATTCGCCTCCATGCTGCGCTACGTGCTGGACACCAAGCGTGGCGCCGAGGACCGCGTGATGCTGTCCGACGAGATCGACTTCCTGCGCGACTACCTGGCCCTGGAGGCCCTGCGTCTGGGCACGCGGCT
Source organism: Roseateles sp. (assembly GCF_036404855.1). Lineage (GTDB taxonomy): Bacteria > Pseudomonadota > Gammaproteobacteria > Burkholderiales > Burkholderiaceae_C > Pelomonas. The sequence goes on along the minus strand of NZ_DASWYS010000382.1, from coordinate 13,855 downwards.
GCGCGTGGACTGGGATCTGGAGGAGCGCGTGATGGCCGATGAACTGCCGCCGCTGACGCTGCAGCCGCTGGTTGAGAACTCGATCCTGCACGCCGTGGCGCCGCGCAAGGGCGGTGGCCGCGTGACGATCAGCGCGCGCCGCAACGCGCTCAACCACGGTCTGGACCTGGCCGTGGCGGATGACGGCCCGGGCTGCGAGCCCGAGGCGCTGGAGCCCAAGCCCGGCCAGCGCCGCGGGGTGGGCCTGGCGGCGCTGAAGAAGCGCTTCTCGCTGGACTACGACGGCCAGGCGCGACTGCGCATCCACACGGCCCCTGGCGCGGGGTTCCGCGTCGATCTCTTCATTCCCCAGACATGAGCACCACCACCGTACTGATCGCAGAAGACGAACCCCTGGCCGCCGAGGCGCTCGCCGACTGGGTCAAGGCCACCCCGGGGCTGCGCCTGGTGGCGGTCTGCGAGGACGGCGAGGATGCGCTGGCGCAGATCCGCGCCCTCAAGCCCGGCCTGGTGCTGACCGACATCCAGATGCCCGGCCTGACCGGCCTTCAGGTTGTGCAGGCGCTGCAGGGCGATGCCCACCAGCCGCGCATCATCTTCACGACGGCCTACGACCAGCATGCGCTGACGGCCTTCGAGCTCCACGCGGTGGATTACCTGCTCAAGCCCTTCTCCCGCGAGCGCTTCGACGAGGCCGTGCGTCACGCGCTGCGCGAGGCCGGGCCCAGCGCGGCCGAGGTGGCCCAGGCCCTGGGCGCGCCCGCCGACGCGCCGCTGACCCGCCTGCTGGTGCGCGACCAGGGCAAGATCTTTCCGCTGCAGGTGGATGCCATCGAGTGCCTGCGCTCGGACAACAAGTACACGGCCATCACCAGCAAGGGCCGCAGCTTCCTGGTGCGCCTGCCCATCGCCGACTTCGAGGCGAGGCTGGATGCCAACCGCTTCCTGCGCCTGCAGCGGGGCTGCATCGTCAACCTGGACTTCGTGGAGAGCATGACGCCAGACGAGAACTCGCAGCTCGTCGTGCAGCTGCGCGACGGCACGCGCATCACTGCGAACCGCGAGGTGTCCAAGATGCTGAGGGAGCAGTCGCTGTGATCAAGTCCATCCGATCCCGCACGCTGGTCGCGCTGCTGCTGGCCGCGGGCCTGGCCCAGGCCCAACCCAATCCGCAGCCCCATCCCCAGCCGAACCCGCACCTGCCGTCGGCGGCTGTGGCCCCGGCCGCCTCTCCCGCGCCGCCGGCCCCGCCGGCGCCCCCAGCGTTCCCCGCGGAGCCCGGTCGCATCTACACGCCCGGCACCTTCGACCGCCTGGAGTTTGCCGGCGCGGCCCGCGTCCTGTTGGTGCAGGGCGAGCGCGACCAGGTCTTCGTCGCCGGTGATGCCGACGTCCAGAAGACCGTGGACGTGGAGCTTCAGGGCAAGCAGCTCGTCATCCGCCCGGCTGGCGGCTGGAAGTTCTGGCACACGAACAAGCTGTTCGTGCAGGTGGAGGTGCGCAACCTGAGGTCGCTGTCGCTGTCCGGTGCGAGCGACCTGCATGCCCCCGGCCCGCTGAAGGCCGAGCAGCTGCGCCTGAGCATCAGCGGCGCGGGCCAGGCGAGGCTGGACCAGCTGGACGCTCGCCAGCTCAGCTTCGTCATCTCCGGCGCGGGCGACGGCCAGATCGGCGGCCGCGTGGACGACATGGTTTTGCAGATCTCCGGCAAGGGCAAGGTGGTCGCCGACCGGCTCCAGGCCCAGCGGGCGCGCGTGAGCGTCAGCGGTATCGGCAACGTGGTCGTGTGGGTCACCGACGACCTGACGGCCAACATCTCCGGCGTCGGCTCGGTGGACTACTTCGGCAGCCCCAACGTGCAGCGCTCCGTGTCCGGCATGGGCTCGATCAGCGCCAAGGGCGACAAGCGGCCGCAGCAACCCTAGCGCGACGGCGCCACGGCACCATTCCCAAGAAACACGGCCGGGATGTCCCGCGGCGGTGCCTAAACTCCGCGGCACTGAGCGGAGGATCTCCATGGTTGCGTGGCAGAAGGCCATCTTGGGCCTGGTCGGAGCGGGTGTGGTGGCGGGCGCGGGCTGGTGGGCCTGGCAACGCAATGCCGGCCCGGGCCTGCCCAGCAGCGCCGAAATCGGCGGTGAGCAGGCTGCGTTTGCGCTGATGGACTGCAAGCCGCGCCTGCTGGACGGCTCACCGGCCATCGCCCTCAGCTTCACGCAGCCCCTGGACCCGCGCCAGGACTTCGGCGCGCTGGTCACGGCGCTGGAGGGCGCCGCACCGACCAAGTCTGAGAGTGACGGCAAGACCACGCCGGCGCCCGACGCCAGCTTCAAGCCCCTGGCCGCGCGCTGGGTGCTGGGTGACAACCCGCGCGTGCTGTACCTGCCGTTCGCGACGCCGGACCGCAGCTTCCGCATGGCGCTCAAGCCCGACCTGGCTGCGCGCTCCGGCGCCAAGCTGGCCACGGCACAGGGTTGCGAGGCCGTCAGCGAAGCCATGCCTGACAGTTACTACTTCGCCAGCCGGGGCCTGGTGCTGCCGGCCGGCCAGAACGGCGGCCTGCCGGTCGTCACCATCAACACGCCCGAAGTGGACGTGCAGTTCCTGCGCATCAAGCCGGCGTCCTTGCCGGCCTTCCTGGAGCAGGTGGGCGGGCGGCGCGAGCGCGGCACGGCCAGCGGTGAGGAAGACGGCGAGGGCGGCTATTACCACGACGGCTACGGCGACAACCAGCGCCGCTTGAAGGGCACGGTCGGCGGCTGGATGCTGGACGAGCTGCGCGCGATGAGCGACAGCGTCTACATCGGCCGCTTCACGACCGATTCGCGGCCCAACCGCCGCAACGTCAGCTTCCTGCCGGTGGAAGGCATCAAGGAGCTGCAGGAGCCCGGCATCTACGTGGCTGTCATGAACCAGCCCGGCCGTTTCGGCTGGGACTACCAGGTCACGCACTACTACGTCACCGATATCGGCCTGCACCTGCGCCGGCATGCTGCGCAGCTCGACGTGTTCGCCACGTCGCTCAAGAGCGGCGAGGCGCTCTCGGGCATCGAGCTGAGCTTGGTCGACGAGGCCGGCAAGGCGCTCGCGCAGGCGCAGACCGACGGTGACGGTCACGCGGTGTTCACCGGCGCCGATGGCAAGCTGGGAGACAAGGCGCGCGCCGTGCTGGCGCGCCGCGGCGGCAAGGAGATGTCGCTGCTGTCGCTGCGCGACGCGGCGCTGGACCTCAGCGAGTTCGACGCGACGGGGCATCCGTCGCGCAGCAACAAACTCTTCGTTTACGCGGGCCGCGACCTGTACCGGCCCGGCGAGACTTTCCAGGTCTCGGTGCTGGCGCGCGATGCCGATGGCAAGCAGCTTCCCAAGCCCATGCCGCTCACGCTGACGGTCAAGAAGCCCGACGGCAGCAAGCTCGTCGAGCAGTTGGTGCAGCCTGGCAAGGCGGGCTCGGGCTACTACCAGCAGGCCATCACACTGCCCGCCGACGCACCCACCGGTGGCTGGGTCGTGCAGGCCCGCGTCGACCCCGGCGCGAGGCAGCCGGACACGCAGTGGGCGTTCAAGGTCGAGGAGTTCCTGCCCGAGCGCATGAAGCTCGCGCTGGCGGCCCCCGAGGTGACATTGACGGGCGATGCCGGTGTGACCGTGCAGGTGCAGGGTGACTACCTCTACGGCGCGCCGGCCGCCGGCAACCGGCTGCAGGCCAGCGCCTTCTCCGAGAGGCTTGTGATGCCGTTGCCGGCCAAACTGCCCGGCTTCGTGTTCGGCGACCTGGCGGACGACAAGGCCAGGAACCGGCAGGACCTGCCCGAGCAGGAGCTGGACGCTGAAGGCAAGGCCAGCGTGGCCATCGCCACCGCGTTTGGCGAGCGCAAGTCGCCGATGAAACTGCGGGCCGCCTTCAGCCTGCTGGAGTCGGGGGGGCGACCGGTCGTGCGTACGCTGGAGCGCGCGTGGTGGCCCGCACCGGTGCTCATCGGCGCGCGGCCGCTGTTCGACCGCAACGTGGCGCCCGAGAATGGCCTGGCCGAGTTCGAGCTGGCGCGCGTCGACGCGAGCGGCGCGTTCAAGGCGGCCAAGGAGGTGCAGCTCAAGCTCGTCTACGAGGAGCGTCAGTGGTACTGGCGTTATGACGAGGGCCGCGGCTGGAACTCCGGCTTCAACGTCAACGAGGAACTGGTCGAGGCGCGCAGCCTGGCGTTGACGGCCCGCACGAAGATCGCGCTGCCGGTGCGTTGGGGCCGCTACCGCCTGGAGGTGACCGACCCCGAGACCGGCCTGGCCCTGCGCTACGGCTTCTATGCCGGCTACGGCGCGCAGGATGCCGACGACATCGGCAACCGGCCTGACCGCGTGCAGCTCAAGCTGCAGGGTGCTCCGTTCAAGCCGGGCGACGTTGCCAGGTTGTCCATCAAGCCCCCGCACGACGGCGAGGCCATCGTCACGGTCGAGGGCGACCGCGTGCTGTGGAGCAAGCGGATCGGGGTCAAGGCAAGTGGCACCGAGCTGTCCATCCCGGTCTCGGCGGACGCGAGCTGGGCGAGGCACGATCTCTACGTCACCGTCGCCGCGTTCCGCCCCGGGAGCCAGGGCGACCGCGTGACGCCGGCGCGTGCGCTGGGCCTGGTGCACTTGCCGCTGAACCGCGAGGATCGCAAGGCCAAGGTGGCGCTGACGGTGCCAGCCAAGACGCAACCGTCCGTGCCGTTGCCCATCACCGTGAAGGCGCCGCAACTGGCCGGCAAGCCGGCCATCGTCACCGTCAGCGCCGTGGATGTGGGCATCCTGAGCATCACCAACTTCAAGACGCCCGACCCGCAGGACTTCTTCTTCGGCAAGCACCGCTACGGCGCCGACATGCTGGACCTGTACGGCCGCCTCATCGAGAAGATGGAGGGCAACGTCGCCAAGCAGCGCTTCGGCGGCGACGCCGGCAAGCGCGACACGCAGAGCATGCCCCGCAAGGTCCTGCTGGTGGACCTGTTCAGCGGGCCCCTGCAGCTGGACGCCAAGGGCGAGGCCACCGTGAACCTGAAGCTGCCGGACTTCAACGGCACCCTGCGCGTGATGGCCGTCGTCAGCAGCGCGGACAGCTACGGTTCGGCGCAGGCCGACACCGTCGTCGCCGCCCCGCTGGTCGCGGAGCTGAACATGCCGCGCTTCGTGTCGCCCGGCGACAAGGCCACGATCGCACTGGACGTCACCAACCTCAGTGGCGCCGCGCAAGACGTGAAGGTGGCCGTGACGGCAACCGGTCCGGTGAAGATCAGCGGCAGCGCCGACACGATCCGGCTCAACGACAAGCAGCGCCAGATCCTGCGCTTCCAGGGCGAAGCGCTGGATGCCTGGGGGCTGGCGGCCATCACCGTGAAAGTCAGCGCCGGCGCGCTGAACCTGACGCGCGAAGCTGCGCTGCAGGTGCAGCCCGCCACGCCGTTGACGCGTGAGAGCCGCCGCATCCGCCTGGAGCCCGGCGCCACGCAGGCGCTGGACAGGGCGCAGCTGGACGCCTACTGGAGCGGTTCGGCCAGTGTCTCCCTGAGCGTCTCCAACACACCGCCCATCGACATCAAGGACCAGGTGCAGGGTCTGCTGATGTACCCCTACGGCTGCCTGGAGCAGACGACGTCCAGCGCCTATCCGCTGGTTTTCATCGACGACGAGGCGGCCAAGCGCTGGGGCCTGAAGCCGGTGCCGCGCGAGGAGCGTGCGAAGCGCCTGGATGTCGCCTTCGCGCGCCTGGCCGGCATGCAGCAGCCCAAGGGCGGCTACGGCCTGTGGGCTGCGGGCGGCGCGTACGAAGGCTGGCTGAGCGCCTACGTGACCGGCTTCCTGCAGGACGCTCGCGATGCGGGCTTCGCCGTGCCCGAGGCGCAGTTGAAGCGCTCGCTGGACAACCTGCTGGAGCAGTTCCAGCGCGCCCCCGCGCAGCAGACCCAGCCTGCCAAGGAGCCCAGGCGCGACGACAAGGGTCGCATCGCGGACTGGCGCGACGCCGAGACGCTGCGCCTCGCGCACCAGCGCTTCGCCGAGGCGGCGCATGCCGGCTACATCCTCGCCCGCGAGCAGAAGGCGCCCCTGGCCACGCTGCGCACGCTGCACGACCAGTACCGCAGCCATGCGCTGTCACCGCTGCCGCTGGTGCAGCTCAGCCTGGCGCTGAAACTGATGGGTGACGAGAAGCGCGCCAGGGTGGCGCTGGACGATGCGATGGCGCGCGGCTATGGCTACCAGCCGGACGATCCGAACAACTATTGGGGTCAATGGCTGGGTGACTATGGCAGCAAGGTGCGCGACCGCGCGCTGGCCTACGCGCTGCTGCTGCGCCACAAGGTGTCGCACGACAAGCGCGAGAACCTGCTGTTCGACTTGTCGGACGACTTCGGCCGTCGCAACTATTACTCCACGCAGGAGCGCCTGGCGCTGTTCCTGGCAGTGCACGCCGCCACCCAAGGCGCGGGCCAGGACGACGCGTGGAAGACGACGCTGAGCGTCGGCGCCAAGGCGGACGCGTGGACCGGCCGCGGCTTGGGCCAGCAGGGTTTCGAGCTGGCGCAGTTGAAGTCCGGCATCGCGTTGAAGAACGAGGGCAGCACGCCGCTCTACCTTGACGTGACGGCCCAGGGCTACCCGGTCAAGCCGCTGGCACCGGCGAGCGACCGCATCTCCGTGGAGCGGGCGATGTTCACGACGGACGGCAAGCCCGTGACGACGCGCCAGTTCACGACGGGCGAGATGTTTGTCGTGCGCCTGCGCGTGAAGGCCAGCCAGAACATCAAGGACGGCCTCGTCGTGGACCGCATCCCGGCCGGCTTCGAGATCGAGAACCTGAATCTCAGCCAGGGGCCGCAGGCCGGCGAGTTCACGGTGGACGGCGTCAACGTCGCGCAGGCCAATGCGAATGACCGTATCGTCCACACGGAATACCGCGACGACCGCTTCGTCGCCGCGGCGCAGCTCGGCCAGCCGCTGGACATGTTCTATCTCGTCCGCGTCGTCACGCCCGGCAGGTACGTGGTGCCGGCGACGTTCGCGGAGGACATGTACCGGCCGGAGATCCGCGGCATCGGCAAGGGGGAAGCCGAGATCACCGTGGTGGACAAGAAATAGGCCGATGCTGCGATCTCAATTCATCAACGTGAAAGTCACCCGTGGGCAGGCGGTGGGACCGGCGGTGTCGGTGGGCGGCCACACCACCGCGCTGTCGAACGCTCTGGCCCAGGCGAGAACGTCGATAGGTGCCTCCAACGCAGTCGCGCGGTGTTTGAGACATCGGCTGAAGCAGCTGGGGCAGGGTGGCTGGTGTCGGCGCAAGCCCTGGACCTGGGGCCCTCCGATCCCGTCGCAGGACGGCGGTTACGCGTCCGTGGAATGCCGGGTGTTCCGTGAAGCCATGCGGGAAGCAGGCTTCCAACCGGTGTTACTGCTGGCCTCGCGAGAGCCTTCCCTGGGCGACACACAGCCCGCGGGGGTGAAACGGGAGCTGGGCAAAACGGTTCTCTCTTCTGATGAACGAATGCTGCCGTGCGCAAAGATCTCCTACTGCCATTGACCTTGATGGTGGCGGCCACCATCGCCTACGCCGCCCCGCTGCCCCAAGTCGCGCGCGCCGAAGTCGACGCGCTGCTGACCCGCTTGCAAACCTCGGGTTGCGAGTTCAATCGCAATGGCACTTGGTATCCGGGCGTCGAAGCAAGGGCCCACTTGCAGAAGAAGCTGGACTATCTGGAAGGCAAGGGCATGGTGCAGACCGCCGAGCAGTTCATCGACCGCGGCGCGTCCTCCAGCAGCATGAGCGGCAAGCCCTACCTGGTCCGTTGCACCGGCAAGGCGCCGGTGGAGAGTGCGCATTGGCTGAAGTCGGAACTGCAGCAGGTGCGGGCGGCGCCGGCGGCATCCGGCCCCCATTCACCTAGACTCTGACCTGTCTGGTCAGAATTCGGAGTTGCCCGTGCAGTCCTGGCAAATGCAGGCCGCCAACGCCAACGCCAACGCCAAGGTGTCCGAGCTCGTGGGGCAGGCGCAGGCCGACCGCTACCGGCCATCGACAGCCTGCACGCTGCCACTGCGGTGGAACACGGCTTGATCCACGTCACGCGCAATGTTCGCGATGTGGGGGGCTGTCCGGGCTCCCGGTGCTGAATCCCTGGGATGCGCCGGCCTGACACCCCCTCGCGGTGGCGCCGATTCGAGCTCGGCCTCGCTGCGCTGCTGCTCGCCATCCTGGCCCTCGATCTCGCCTTTCCCCTTCCCACGCCCGCGGCCGACTCGTCCACGCTGACCGTCCTCGCCGCCGACGGCAGCCCGCTGCGCGCCTGGCCCGGTGACGACGGCGCGCAGCGCCACCCGACGACGCCCGAGGCCGTCTCGGCCAACTACACCGAGGCCCTGCTGCATTACGAGGACCGCTGGTTCCGCTGGCATCCGGGCGTGAACCCGATCGCCATCGTGCGGGCCGCCTGGCAGTGGGTGCGGCACGGACGCATCGTGTCGGGCGGATCCACGCTGACGATGCAGGTCGCGCGCCTGGTGGACGACAAGGCCGCCGGGCGCAGCGTGCCAGCCAAGCTGCGCCAGATCGCCCGTGCGCTGCAGCTGGAGCTGCATTGCAGCAAGCACGAGATCCTGGCCCTGTACCTGAACCTCGCACCCATGGGCGGACCGCTGGAGGGCATGGAGACGGCGAGTCGCGCCTATCTCGGCAAGGGTGCGGCGGACCTGTCCAAGGCCGAAGCGGCGTTGCTCGTCGCGCTGCCGCAGTCGCCGACGCGGCTGCGGCCGGATCGCGCTGTGCAGGCCGCGCAGGTGGCGCGCGACAAGGTACTGACGCGCATGCAGACGCTGGGCGTCTGGAGCGCCGCCGACGTGGCCGACGCGAAGCTGGAGCGCGTCTTCGCGCCGCCGCTGCGCGCGCGCTGGCTGGCACCGCTGGCGGCCGAGCGCGTGCGCCAGCAGGCGCGCCGCGACGGCCGCGTCGAAGCCGTCATCCAGACGACGCTGGACGCCGGCCTTCAGTCGCGACTGGAACAACTGCTGACCGACCGGCTCAACAGCCTGCCCGATGCCGTGTCGCTGGCCGCACTGGTGGTGGACAACCGGTCGCTTGAGGTGCGTGGCTATGTCGGCTCGGCGGACTTCACCGACGCGCGCCGCGGCGCGCATGTGGACATGGTGCGCGCCCGGCGCTCGCCGGGCTCCACGCTGAAGCCCTTCCTCTACGGCATGGCGCTGGATGAGGGGCTCATCCACTCGGAGAGCCTGCTCATCGACGCGCCGCAGAACTTCGGCGGCTACGCGCCAGGCAACTTCCAGGCGGACTTCTCCGGCCCGGTCAGTGTGGCCGAGGCGTTGCAGCGCTCGCTGAACGTGCCGGCCGTGGACCTGCTGGAGCGCCTGGGCCCCGAGCGCTTCGCTGGCCGGCTGCGCCATGCGGGCGTGAAGCTGCGCATGCCCGCCAATGCTGCGCCCAACCTCAGCCTCATCCTCGGCGGCGGCAGCACGACGCTGGAGGAGCTGGTCGGCGCCTACACGGCGCTGGCCCGTGGCGGCGTCGCGGGGCGACCGCGGCTGACGGTCGGCGACCCGCTGAAGGAGTCGCGGGTGATGAGCGATGGCGCGGCCTTCATCGTGCGCGAGATCCTGGAGAACGGCGGTCGGCCCGGCAGCCCGTTTCGCGAGAGCGGCCAGCGCGTCGCCTGGAAGACCGGCACCAGCTTCGGCTTTCGCGACGCCTGGGCGCTGGGCGTGACGGACCGCTACACCTTTGGGGTCTGGATCGGCCGGCCCGATGGCACGCCCAACCCCGGCCACTTCGGTGCCAACTCGGCGGCACCGCTGCTGCGCGACCTGGCCGCCGCGCTGGGGCCCGATGGCATGTCGAATCAGGCCCGCCAGCAGCTCGCGCCGCGGCGCCGGCCCGACAGCGTCGCTGCCGTGCCCATCTGCTGGCCGCTGGGCGGCGCCGAGGCTGCCACGCCGCCCGAACAATGCCTGCAGCGCCGCACCGCCTGGACGCTGGATGGTGCCGTGCCACCCACGTTGCCCGACCGGCTGCGCCCGCAGCCGCTGCTGGAGCCGGTCTGGGTGGCGGCGGGCCAACGCGTGCGCCCCGACTGCGCGCCCGAGGCCGAACGTGTCGAGGCGGTGCGCTGGCCGGCGCTGCTGGGGCCGTTCCTGGATGCCGAGCAACGCCATCCGCTGGAGCGCCTGCCGTGGCGGGCCGACTGCGCACCGCGCGAGCCGCTGGCGAACCGGCTGCGCGTCGTGGGCCTGGAGCCCGGCACGGTGCTGCGTCCCGCGCCGGGCCGGCATGACGTCGTGCTGAAGCTGCAGGCCATCGGCGCTCAGCAGGGCCTGACCTGGCTGCTGGACGGTCAGTGGGTGGCCGCCAGCGCCACGGCCGGGGCCGCGCAGACCCTGCAGGTGGCCCACGTTGGCGAGCACCGGCTCACGGTGATGGATGGCTTGGGGCGCTGGGCGCGCGTCGAATTCCGGCTTGCCGCGCCATAGCGTCCAATACGGCCATGGACACCTTGCAAGCCCTGGAACAGCGCATCACCGACCTGGAGATCAAGGCCAGCTTTGCCGAAGACACCGTGGAGCAGCTCAACCAGGTCGTCGTGCGTCAGCAGGCGCAGATCGACCGCCTGGTGCGCGAACTGGTGGAGCTGCGCGACCGCACCGCGTCGGCGGCCGAACCCGGCGGCGCGCGCAGCCTGCGCGACGAGCTGCCGCCGCACTACTGACGCCCGACGGCAGCTTCACGGCTCGCCGTCCCAGTACTCCAGCCCCGCCTCGCGGCGCTGCAGCAGCCGCAGGCCAGGTGCAAAGCTGCCGACCTTGCCGGAGTCCGGGTAGACGCAGATTTCCGGCTCCTTCTGCGTGCTGATGGACAGGTAGTGCAGCGGCGCGTCCGAGGTGTTGATGATGTGGTGCGGGTAGTCCGGCCCCGCCGGGATGGTGATGACGTCGCCGGCCCGGATAGGCAGCAGTTCGCCGGCCACGCGCAGCGTGCCTTCCCCCTGGAGGACGATGAACATCTCCTCCTCGGCGTAGTGGAAGTGGTAGGGGCAGCTCTGCCGGCCGGGGGCGACGATGTCGAAGCTGGCGCCCATCTGCCGGGCGGCGGTGCCCTTCGTCATCGAGGCGGTCTCGCTGTCGTAGCGCGGCGCGCGCTGGAAGCGCTCACGCGGCGCGTCGTTGAAGTTGCGGATCAAGCGTTCGCGCAATTCGGCGGATGTGGGCATGGAAGGGCTCCTGGGACAATGGCGGCTGAATGAATCCGCCCGCGCATCTTCCAAGTCCCACCGACGACCTGCAATCCGCCGCCCACCAGGTCCTGTCAGCAGTCTTCGGCTACACCGCGTTTCGCGGCCAGCAGGCCGACATCGTCGAGCAGGTGGCCGCCGGCGGCGACGCCCTTGTGCTGATGCCCACGGGCGGGGGCAAGAGCCTGTGCTACCAGGTGCCGGCCATCTTGCGCCACCAGCGCCAGCAGGGCGTGGCCATCGTCGTGAGCCCGCTGATCGCGCTGATGCACGACCAGGTCGGCGCGCTCGAGGAAGCCGGCGTGCATGCCAACTTCCTGAATTCAAGCCTGACCGGCGAGGAGGCGAGTCGCATCGAGCGCGAGATGATGAGCGGGCGGCTGACGCTGCTCTACGCCGCGCCCGAGCGCATCACGACGCCGCGCTTCCTCGCCCAGCTGACCTCGCTGCACGAGCGCGGCCTGCTGTCGATGTTCGCCATCGACGAGGCCCACTGCGTCAGCCAGTGGGGCCACGATTTCCGCTCGGAGTACCTGCAGCTCAGCCTGCTGCACGAACGCTTCCCCGACGTGCCGCGCATCGCGCTGACCGCCACAGCGGACGAACTGACCCGCGCCGACATCATCGAGCGGCTGCAGCTGCAGGACGCGCGCGTCTTCATCAGCAGCTTCGACCGGCCCAACATCCGCTACCTCATCGTCGAGAAGAACGGCTCGCCGCGCGAGCAGCTGCTGCGTTTCGTGCGCGACGAGCACGAGGGCGAGGCCGGTGTCGTCTACTGCCAGAGTCGCAAGAAGGTCGAGGAAACGGCGCAATGGCTGCAGAGCGAGGGCCTGAACGCGCTGCCTTACCACGCGGGCCTGGACGCCGACGTGCGCCGCCGACACCAGGACCGCTTCCTGCGCGAGGACGGCCTCATCATGGTGGCCACCATCGCCTTCGGCATGGGCATCGACAAGCCCGACGTGCGCTTCGTCGCCCACCTGGACCTGCCCAAGAACATCGAGGCCTATTACCAGGAGACCGGCCGCGCCGGCCGCGACGGCGCGCCGGCCGAGGCCTGGATGACTTACGGCCTGGCCGACGTCGTCAACCAGCGCCGCATGATCGACGAGAGCCCGGCCGACGAGACCTTCAAGCAGGGTCAGCGCGGCAAGCTCGACGCCCTGCTGGCCCTGGCCGAGGCGACGGACTGCCGTCGCGTGCGACTGCTGAACTACTTCGGCGAAGCCAGCCAGCCCTGCGGCAACTGCGACAACTGCCTGAACCCGCCGCAGACCTGGGACGCGACCGAAGCGGCCCGCAAGCTGCTCTCGTGCATCTACCGCTTCCACCAGCGGGGCGAGCGCTTCGGCGCCGGCCACCTCATCGACGTGCTGCGCGGCAAGGCGACGGACAAGACCCGCCAGTACGGTCATGAGTCTCTGTCCACCTGGGGCTGCGGCGCTGACCTGTCGGAACACCAGTGGCGCGCCGTGCTGCGCCAGCTCATCGCGCTGGGTCATGTCGCCACCGAGGGCGAGTTCAATACGCTGGCGCTCCAGGACAGCGCGCGTGCGGTGCTCAAGGGCGAGGTGGAGGTGAGGCTGCGCGAGGCCGAGGAGAAGAAGCCCCGGGTCAGGTCGGCGCGCGGTGGCGGGGCCAGACCCAAGGCCGATCCGGCGCTGGGCCTGGACGCCGAGGGCCACGAGCGCTTCGAGGCGCTGAAGGCCTGGCGCTCCGAAGTGGCCAAGGAGCATGGCCTGCCGGCCTATGTGATCTTCCAGAACACGACGCTGGCCGAGATGGCGCGTGTCGTGCCGGGTGATCTCGCCGAGCTCGGCGAGATCGGAGGCGTCGGGGCGAAGAAGCTCGAGGCCTACGGCCGCGAGATCCTTCGGGTGCTGGGGCGCTGACTCAGCAGACCGCCGGCGCCACGCAGGCGCTCGCGACCTGGGTGCCCGCATTGCGGCGACCCTCGACAACGACGCGGGGCAACTGGGCGATGCCCGGCTCCGGCGTGCTTGCGCCTTCGATGACCACGCGATCCAGCTTCACCACCTCGGCGGCCTCGGCGGGAACGGTGATGTTCATCCAGGCGGCGCCGGTCAGTGCGGTCATGGCGACCAGGGCGGCGGCGCTGACGGCTTGCAGGCGGCTGGTGCGGGCGGTGGTGGTGCTGATGCGGTTCATGGTGTTGTCCTCTCTGTGTCTGGCCGCCAGTGTGTTCCCGGAAGGAGGTGTGGACTAAGGGTTTGCGATAGGTTGCAGCTTTTCGCGGATGAAATGCAGCCGGCGCGGACGGACCATCGTCAAACCTGAGGGTCGTTTGCTGACGCCCCTGTCGGGCGGTGCCGGATACTTCCCCGTCAAATCCAGGGAGAGAAGGCATGGCACGCGGCAACGACGTCCAACTCGGCGGCATCACCGATCTGGTGCTGCTGGCAGACATCAAATCCGGCTTCGTCGACGCGCTCGAGGTCGTCACCTATGTGGATCGGCTGCGCAAGGTGCTGCGCACGCTCAACGGCCTGCGCCTGGGGTCGCGCGAGTCCAGCTCGCCGGCCTCGCCCTACACCGACATCGTCGCCCGCTGGCGCATCGTC
>NZ_DASWYS010000381.1:0-4735 GCF_036404855.1 Roseateles sp. | reverse complement strand
AACAAGATCACCATCAAGGCGAACTCCGGCCTGTCCGAAGCCGAGATCGAGAAGATGGTGAAGGACGCCGAAGCCAACGCGGCCGAGGACAAGAAGAAGGTCGAGCTGGTCAGCGCCCGCAACCAGGCCGACGGCATGGTGCACAGCGTGCGCAAGTCGCTCTCGGAGCACGGCGACAAGCTGGACGCAGCCGAGAAGGACAAGATCGAGGCCGCCGCCAAGGAACTGGAAGAAGCCATCAAGGGCGACGACAAGGCCGACATCGAGGCCAAGACCGAAGCGCTGATGACTGCCAGCCAGAAGTTGGGCGAGAAGATCTACGCCGACCAGCAGGGCGCCCAGGCGGCGGCGGCCGCGGCGGCCGGTGCCGAGCCGCACCAGGCGGAGCCGCAGGCCGAAGCCAAGCGCCCGGCCGACGACAACGTCGTGGATGCCGAGTTCAAGGAAGTCAAGGACGGCAAGTAATCCTTCGGTGACTTCACGGCCCGGGAGCGCTCAGCAGCGCCCTCGGGCTTTTGCCTTGAAAGAGAAGCATGGCTTCCAAGCGTGACTATTACGAAGTCCTCGGCGTCGCGAAGAACGCGTCCGAGGAGGACATCAAGAAGGCCTACCGCAAGCTGGCCATGAAGTTCCACCCCGACCGCAACCAGGGCGACGGGGCGAAGAAGGCCGAGGAGCAGTTCAAGGAGGCCAAAGAGGCCTACGAAATGCTGTCCGACGCGCAGAAGCGCGCGGCCTACGACCAGTACGGCCATGCCGGCGTGGACCCCAACATGGGTGCCGGCCGCGGCGGGCCGGGTGCTGAAGGCTTTGGCGGCTTCGCCGAGGCGTTCGGCGACATCTTCGGCGACATCTTCGGGGGCCAGGGCGGCGGACGTCGCGGCGGTGGCGGCCAGCAGGTCTACCGCGGCAGCGACCTCAGCTACGCCATGGAGATCACGCTGGAGGAAGCCGCCCGCGGCAAGGAAACGCAGATCCGCATCCCCAGCTGGGAGAACTGTGAAACCTGCAGCGGCACGGGTGCCAAGCCTGGCACCAGCGCCAAGACCTGCGGGTCATGTGGTGGCTCGGGCACGGTGCACATGCGCCAGGGCTTCTTCAGCATCCAGCAGACCTGCCCGCACTGCCACGGTAGCGGCAAGATCATTCCCGACCCCTGCACCACCTGCAACGGCCAGGGCAAGGTCAAGAAGCAGAAGACGCTGGAGGTCAAGATCCCGGCCGGCATCAACGAGGGCATGCGCATCCGCTCCGCGGGCAATGGCGAGCCCGGGGTGAATGGCGGCCCGAGCGGCGACCTCTACATCGAGATCCGCATCAAGCAGCACGACATCTTCGAGCGTGACGGCGACGACCTGCACTGCACGATGCCCGTGTCCATGGTCACCGCGGCGCTGGGTGGCCACATCGAGGTGCCCACGCTGGGCGGCAAAGCCGAGATCGAGCTGCCCGAGGGGACACAGCACGGCAAGACCTTCCGCCTGCGCGGCAAAGGCATCAAGGGCGTGCGTTCCAGCTACCCGGGCGACCTCTACTGCCACATCGCAGTGGAGACGCCGGTCAAGCTGACCGAGCACCAGAAGAAGCTGCTTAAGGAGCTGGACGAGTCGCTCAAGAAGGGCGGCGAGCGGCACTCGCCCAACGCCAAGAGCTGGACGGACCGAGTCAAGGACCTGTTCAAGTAATCCTGCTTCGTCGTCATCGAACGCGGCCGCGGCGCCCTCAGGGTTCCGCGGCCTTTTCATACCGCCCCCGGCAAGTCACAGGCCTGTACCGCCGAGCGCGCGAGAATGCGCGCCCCGGCTTTCCCTGACCGCCCCGATGTCCCTGCTCAAGCGCCTGCTGGCCTGGTTCCAGCCCGACACCTCGCGTCCGTTGACCCAGGCCTGGCTGGCCGCCCTTTGGATGGGCCTGCTGGCCAACTGGCCGCTGTGGAAGCAGCTGCAATCGCTGTCCCTCGGCCCCGGCTTCATGCTCGCTTTCGCCGGCATGGTCACGGCCGCCACCGGCGCCGTGCTCAGCCTGCTGGCGTGGCCACGGCTCATCAAGGGCGTGCTGGTTTTCCTGCTGCTGGCCGGCGGCGCGCTCGCGTACTTCATCGGCACCTACGGCATCGTCTTCGACCCGACGATGGTGGTGAACATGGTGCAGACCGACGTGCGCGAGACGCGCGACCTGCTGAGCTGGCGGCTGCTGGCAAGCCTGCTGGTGCTGGGCGTCCTGCCCGGCTGGTGGCTGCTGCGCCGTCCCCGCGCGCCGCGCCAGGCATTCAGCAAGCGCCTGGGCGGCAACGTCGCCGCCTTCGGCCTGGGCCTGGTCGCGATGGTGCTGTTAGCGCTGAGCGTGTTCGCCACGTTGTCCTCGACGATGCGCAACAACAAGAGCATCCGCTACATGGTCACGCCGCTGAACGCCGTCTACTCGGTCAGCATCGTTGGCGTGCGCAGCCTGTCGGGCCCCAAGGGTCCGCCGGCCGTCATCGGTGCCGACGCCCACCTGCTGGCGCGTGCCGACGGCACCAAGCCGCCACTGCTCCTGCTGGTTGTCGGCGAGACGGCCCGGGCCATGAACTTCAGCCTCAACGGCTACGGACGCCCGACCAACCCCGAGCTGTCCAAGCTGCCCCCGACCCAGCTCTTCAGCCTGCGCGACGTGACGTCCTGCGGCACGGCCACAGCCGCGTCGCTGCCCTGCATGTTCGCGCCGCAGGGCCGCACGACCTTTGACGCCGACAAGCCACAGGAGAACCTGCTGGACGTGCTGCAGCGCGCCGGCCTGGCCGTGCTGTGGCTGGACAACCAGAGCGGCTGCAAGGGCCTGTGCGATCGCGTGCCCAACCGCTTCACGACCCAGTTGCCGACGGGTGCTGCGCCGCTGCCGGCGGGGCTGTGCAACGGTGAGGAGTGCTTCGACGAAGCCCTGCTGCATGAACTGGACAAACGCATCGCGGCGCTGGACCCGGAACGGCTCAAGCGCGGCCTGGTCCTCGTCATGCACCAGATGGGCAGCCACGGCCCGGCCTACTTCAAGCGTTCACCGCCCGACATCAAGCCCTTCCAACCCGAATGCCGCAGCAACGAACTGCAGCAGTGCCCGCGCGAGCAGGTCATCAATGGCTATGACAACACCCTCGCGACCACCGACCGACTGCTGGCCCGCTCGATTGCCTGGCTGCAGACACAGCAGGCACGCTTTGACACCGGCATGCTCTACGTGTCAGACCATGGTGAGTCCCTCGGAGAGAACGGCCTCTACCTGCACGGCATGCCGTATGCGATTGCGCCGGATGAGCAGACCCACGTGCCCATGATCCTGTGGCTGCCCGAGGGCGGTGCGCTGGCGGGGTCGCTCCAGCCTGGTTGCCTGGCCGGCCTGCGCGACAAGCCCTTCTCGCACGACAACCTCTTCCACACCACCATGGGCTGGGTCGGCGCGCGTGCCGACGTCTACAAGCCGGAATGGGACCTGCTGGCGGACTGCCGAGGAGGCTGAAGCCCGGGCGGGAAAGACTGTCCCGGCACGGCGGCCCCCCCCACGAGCTAAAAGAGGTCTCCCTGCGCCGATGGCTTGCGCGGCGGCGTGAACAGCGCCAACTGCACCGGTCTTCGCTCTGAGCGCAGCCCGAGCTTGGCCACCGCCCGGCGCAGCCGGGCACGCAGCAGGTCGGCCCAGACGCCCTCACCCGTGAAGCGCGTGCCGAAACGGGCATCGTTGTCCTTGCCGCCGCGCATTTCGCGGATGCGCGCCATCACGCGCTCGGCACGGTCGGGGAAATGGCGCGCGAGCCAGTCCTGGAACAACGGATTCACCTCCCAGGGCAGGCGCACCGGGATGCTGAATGCACTGCTGGCACCGGCTTGCGCCGCAGCTTCCAGGATGCGCTCCAGCTCGGGCTCGTTGATGAAGGGAATGATGGGCGACACGCTGACGCCCACCGGCACGCCCGCATCCGCCAACGCCTTGATCGTGCGCAGCCGCCGCGCCGGCGCCGCTGCGCGCGGCTCCAGGATGCGGGCAAGCTCGTTGTCCAGCGTCGTCACCGACAGATAGACCGACACCAGGCCCTGCGCCGCCATGGGCGCGATGAGGTCCAGCTCGCGCTCGATGCCCGAGGACTTGGTGACAACCGAGAACGGGTGCCGGGTCTCGGCCAGCACCTCCACCACGCGGCGCGTGATGCCAAGCCGACGCTCGACGGGCTGGTAGGCGTCGGTGGCCGTCCCCAGCACCAGCGACCGCGGCTCGTACCTGGCGCCTGCCAGCGTCTCGCGCAGCCGCTCCGCCGCGTTCATCTTGGCGACGATGCGGGTCTCGAAATCCAGGCCCGGCGACAGGTTCAGATAGCTGTGCGTGGGCCGTGCGAAGCAGTAGATACAGCCGTGCTCACACCCCCGGTAGGGATTGATCGAGTAGTCGAAGGTGATGTCCGGCGACTGGTTGCGGGTGACGATGGTCCGGGCCTGCTCTTCGATGATCTGGGTGGCCGGCGGTAGCAGCTCCTCGGCAGCGCCCTGGTCCAGCGAGCCCCAGCCGTCGTCGTACTGCTCCCGCTCCCGCTGCTCGAAACGGTGCGGCATGGCAGTAGCGCTGCCTCGGCCCTTGATGGAGTCGAGCGGAACGAGGGAGGGCTGGGCCGCGGCAATGCGGGTGCGGGTGGGAAGCATACTGTCAATATATACAGTATTTCACTTCCTGCGCACCCGAAGGCCCGAAGGAAGGGCAGGCTAAAGTGTCG
>NZ_DASWYS010000380.1:0-1950 GCF_036404855.1 Roseateles sp. | reverse complement strand
CAGATAGACCAGCATCACGACGCCGAATTCGGCCGACACGCCGGCCAGTGCGATGAAGCCCACACCGGTCGCGATCGACAGGTTCATGCCCACCAGGTACAGGAACCAGATGCCGCCAGTCAGCGCGAAAGGCAAGGTGGCCATGATGAGCACGGCTTCGTCCACGCGCCTGAAGGTCAGGTAGAGCAACACGAAGATGATGAGCAACGTGGCCGGTACGACCACCTTCAGCCGGGCGTTGGCGCGCTCGAGATATTCGAACTGGCCCGAGTAGGCAATGCTGGCGCCCGGCTCCAGCCGGACGGACCGGGCGACCGCCTCGCGCAGGTCGCGCGCCACGGCCGCCAGGTCGCGGCCGCGCACGTCGACGTAGACCCAGCCCGAGGGCCGGGCGTTCTCGCTCTTCAGCATGGCCGGGCCGTCCGTCAGTACCACCTCGGCCACCGTGCCCAGCGTGATCTGCTGGCCCGTGGGCGTCAGCAGCGGCAGCTGGGCCAGCCGCTGCGGCGAGTCGCGCCACTCGCGGGCATAGCGCAGGTTGATGGGATAGCGCGCCAGCCCCTCCACCGTCTCGCCCACGTTCTCGCCGCCGATGGCACCGGCCACAATGGCCTGCACGTCCGCCACGTTGAGGCCGTAGCGCCCCGCTGCTCCGCGGTCGATCTTCACGTCCACGTAGCGCCCGCCGGTCAGCCGCTCCGCCAGCGCGGACGACACGCCCGGCACGGCCCTGGCCACCTGCTCGATGGCGGCAGCCATGCGGTCGATGGCCGCCAGGTCCGCGCCGCTGACCTTCACGCCTATGGGGCTCTTGATGCCGGTCGCCAGCATGTCCACCCGGTTGCGTATGGGCGGAATCCAGAGGTTGGCCAGGCCCGGGATGCGCACGGCACGGTCCAGCTCCTCGACCAGCTTGTCCGGCGTCATGCCGGGACGCCACTGCTCGCGGGGTTTCAACTTGACCGTGGTCTCGAACATCTCCAGCGGCGCTGGGTCGGTCGCCGTCTCGGCACGGCCCGCCTTGCCGAACACGCGCTCGACCTCGGGAACGGTCCTGATCATGCGGTTGCTGAGCTGCAGCAGCTCGGCAGCGCGCTGGGCCGACAGGCCGGGCAGCGCCGAAGGCATGTAGAGCAGGTCGCCTTCGTCGATGCCAGGCAGGAACTCGCCGCCCAGCCGCGCCAGCGGCCAAGCCGTCGTCGCCAGCACCGCCACGGCGATGGCCAGCGTGGCCCTTGGCCTGTGCAGCACCCATTCCAGCGCAGGCCGGTAGGCGGCGATCAGCGCGCGCGTGATCGGATTATTCTGCTCCTCAGGGATGCGGCCGCGGATCAGGTAGCCCATCAGCACGGGCACCAGGGTCACCGACAGGATCGCCGCGCCGGCCATGGCGTAGCTCTTGGTGAAGGCCAGCGGCGAGAACAGCCGGCCTTCCTGTGCCTGCAGTGCGAACACCGGCACGAAGCTGAGGGTGATGATCACCAGGCTGAGGAACAGGGCCGGGCCCACCTCTGCGGCCGCATCGGTGATCACCCGCCAGCGCGTGTCGGACGTCATCGTCTCGCCGGGGTGGGCGTGCTCCCAGGCTTCCAACCGCTTGTGGGCGTTCTCGATCATCACGATGGCGGCGTCGACCATCGCGCCGACGGCGATGGCGATGCCGCCCAGCGACATGATGTTGGCGTTCACCCCCTGGATGCGCATGACGATGAACGCGAACAGCACCCCCAGCGGCAGGGTGACGATGGCCACCAGGGCCGAGCGGACGTGCCAGAGGAAGAGGGCGCAGACCAGCGCCACCACGACAAATTCCTCGAGGAGCTTCTGGCTGAGGTTGGAGATCGCCCGGTCGATCAGCTGCGAGCGGTCATAGGTGGTCACCACCTCCACCCCGGCCGGCAGGCTGCGCTTCAGCTCGGCCAGCTTGGCCTGCACGGCCTTGATGGTTTC
>NZ_DASWYS010000379.1:0-4450 GCF_036404855.1 Roseateles sp. | reverse complement strand
GCTGCGCCCGGAGGTCAGATAGACCTCGCGAATCGGCACCTGCTGGGTCAGGCCCAGCGCGTTCGCCGCGTTGGCGCCATGCGGCGTGACCACCTCACCACTTTGCGCAGCCAGGGACTGCACGACCTTCTCTGGAGCCGGTGCGCGCGTCCCGAACCGGCTGGAAACCGGCGTGACGTAGGTGCCGCGCGCCACCCGAAGCAACTTGCCTTCCCTGGCCAGCCGCGAGAAGGCCTGATCAACCGCGGCTCGGCTCCCAAGGTGCAGAAACTCCTTGGGCGACACCAGCCCGCCCTCGGGCAGGGATTCGGCGTGCGACAGGATGGAGCGGGGGAGCGTGCTCATGGCGGGGGCCTCTTGGGTCAGAAATTTATCGTCGTTTCTGACATTTTGCACCGCGCGAGGCTGTTCGCAGAGATGGGCGGTGGCATGTGCGAGTAGCCAGCAGGTTGATGGCGGACCTTTTCGGGCTGGCCAAGTAAAATTTAGATGCTTGGTCCGATTGACTGCAGGCCCTTCTTTACATTTCTATCGCTTGACTTGAGGCCGTTTTTGGATCAATCTATTGAATTGCATGGTAATCGGTGGAGATTGTCTGTCGCTCCGATGATGGACTGGACCGACAAGCATTGCCGGTACCTGCACCGACTCATCACCCGCCATGCGCTGCTCTACACCGAGATGGTGACCACGGGCGCGCTGCTGCACGGCGACCAGCCGCGCCACCTGGACTTCAACGCCGAGGAGCATCCGGTCGCCTTGCAACTGGGCGGCAGCGAGCCCGCGGATCTGGCTGCCTGCGCGAAGCTGGCCGAGCGCTGGGGCTATGACGAGGTCAACCTGAACTGCGGCTGCCCCAGCGAGCGCGTGCAGAAAGGGGCATTCGGTGCGTGCCTGATGGCAGAACCGCAGTTGGTCGCCGACTGCGTGAAGGCCATGCGCGATTCGACGACGCTGCCTGTCACCGTCAAGCACCGCATCGGCATCGACAAGATCGAGAGCTACGACTTCGTGCGCGACTTCGTCGCTACCGTGGCCGCGGCCGGCTGCGAGGTCTTCATCGTGCATGCCCGCAACGCCTGGCTGCAAGGTCTCTCCCCGAAGGAGAACCGCGAGATTCCGCCATTGCGCTATGAGCTGGTGGCCCGGCTCAAGCGCGAGTTCCCGCACCTCACCATCGCCATCAATGGCGGCCTGAAGGCGCCGGACGAGATTGCCGCGCAGCTCGAGGTGCTGGACGGCGTCATGGTCGGTCGCGAGGCCTATCACGAGCCCTGGAGCATGGCGCAGTGGGACTCCCGTTTCTTCGGCGCAGCCGATCCGGCCGCGAATCGCGAGCAGGTCGAGGACCAGTGGCTGGCCTATCTCGACCGCCTCCACGCAGCGGGGCGGTCCTGGCCGCACGCCATGCGCCATGCGCTGGGGCTGTGGAACGGCACGCCCGGCGCGCGCCGGTGGCGCCAGGTGTGGAGTGACCACCGCCTCAAGGGGCTGGCGCCGCGCGAGGTGGCCGAGCGTGCCACGGCGGCCCGGCTGGCAGGCCTCGCCGTCGCGGCCTGACACGAGGATGCCATGGACCCCGCCGGCCCCGGCCCTGACCTGCCACCCGACGAGCCGCTGTGGTGCCACAGCTTCGACACGGCGCTGGGCCGCTGTGGCCTGGTCTGGAGCGAGCGCGGCATCGTGGCCTCACTGCTGCCGGATGCGAGCCCCGAGTGGCTGAAGCAGCGCCATCCGCGCGCGGAGTTCGTGGTGCAGGTGCCGGCCCACATTGGCCATGCCGTGGACGGCATCCGGTCGCTGCTCGCCGGGGAGATGCGTGACCTCGGCGACATCGTCCTCGACGAGCGTGGCATTCCGGAGTTCCGCCGCCAGGTCCACGCGCTGACCCGTGCCATCCCGCCGGGCCAGACCCGCACCTACGGCGAGATCGCCGCAGCCCTGGGTCAGCCGGGTGCGGCACGCGCGGTGGGGCGGGCCGAGGGCGACAACCCCTTTCCGCCCATCGTGCCCTGCCATCGCGTCATGGGCGCGGGCGGTGAGCCCACGGGCTTCTCGGCGCCCGGGGGTGTCGAGACCAAACGGCGCATGCTGCTCATCGAGGCCCGTGCGGCCGGCCAGCTCGCCGGCGACCAGCAACGGCTGTTCTGAACGGGCGTCGCGAGACAATCGCGCCATGTCCTTCGCTTCCCTGGGCCTGTCGCCCGCCCTGCTGCGCGCCGTGCGTGATCAGGGCTATCACGCGCCCACTGCCGTGCAGGCGGCCGCGCTGCCCCCCATCTTGGCCGGTGCCGACGTGCTGGCCCTGGCGCAGACCGGCTCCGGCAAGACCGCCGCCTTTGCGCTGCCGCTGCTGCAGCGGTTGGTGGCCTCGCCGCCGCGGCCTGGGCCGCGCGCGCTGGTGCTGGCACCCACGCGGGAGCTGGCCGCGCAGACGGCTGAGTTGCTGCGCGAGCTGGCAGCGCTGTTGCTGCACCGTCCCAAGGTTGCGCTGGCTTTTGGCGGCGTGTCCATCAACCCGCAGCTGATGGCGCTGCGCGGGGGCTGCGACGTGATGGTCGCCACGCCTGGCCGTCTGCTGGACCTGCTGGCGCACAACGGCCTGCAGCTCTCCGGCGTGGAATGCCTGGTGCTGGACGAGGCCGACCGGCTGCTGGGCCAGGGTTTCGCCGACGAGCTGCAGCGCGTGCTGGCCCTGTTGCCGGGGCGACGTCAATCGCTGCTGTTCTCTGCCACCTTCCCGCCTGCCGTGCAGGCACTGGCGGGCCAACTGCTGCGCGACCCGGTGCGCATCCACATCGAGGAGGCGCCACCGCAGATCACGCAGCGCGCCATCCAGCTCGACCGCGCCCAGCGCCTGCCCGCGCTGCGCCAATTGCTGCGTGATGAGGATTGGCAGCGGGCGCTGGTCTTCGTTGCCAGCCGCTACACGGCCGACCTGGTCTCGGACAAGCTCTTCGCCCATGGCTTCAAGGCGGGCGTGTTGCACGGCGAGCTCAGCCAGGGCGCGCGTCGCGACGTGCTGGCTGCCCTGAAAGCCGGCAGCGTCAAGGTGTTGGTGGCCACCGACGTCGCCGCGCGTGGCCTGCACGTTGAGCAGCTGGACGCCGTCGTCAACTACGAGCTGCCGCGCTCCGCAGCCGACTACACCCACCGCATCGGCCGCACGGGCCGCGCGGGCGCGCGGGGGACGGCAGTCAGCTTCATCTGCGCGGACAGCCCAGAGAACGCCGAGAGCCATTTCCGCCTCATCGAGAAGCGCCAGGGTCAGCGTGTGCCGCGCGAACGACTGGCGGGGTTTGAGCCGCAGGCCGTGGCCACCGAGGCCGAGGCCACCGGCGGCATCAAGAGCACGACGCGCAAGAGCAAGAAGGACAAGCTGCGCGAGGCCGCGGCCCGTGCCGGAGATCACGATGGGCATTGAGATTGAACGCAAGTTCCTCGTCGCCGGCGAGGGCTGGCGCCAGGCCGCGACCCGCCAGACCCGCTTCAGCCAGGGCTACCTCAGCCGCGACCCGGCTCGCACGGTGCGAGTACGACTCGCGGGCGCACACGCATTCCTGACCATCAAGGGCGCGACGACGGGCGCCACGCGGGCCGAGTTCGAGTACGAGGTGCCGCTGGCGGACGCGCACCAGTTGCTGGCGATGTGCGACGGGCCGGTGGTCGAGAAGGTCCGCCACCTGTGCGGGCATGCCGGCATGACCTGGGAGGTAGACGAGTTCCTGGGGGCCAACGCCGGCCTCGTGGTGGCCGAGATCGAGCTGCAGTGCGAAGACCAGCCCTTCGAGCGCCCGGCCTGGCTGGGCGAGGAGGTCACGGGCGATACACGCTACGTCAATGCCAACCTTGCCGTGAGGCCGTTCGCCAGTTGGTGATCCCGCGGGGGCGGCAGGCCGGCTTCCGCCGGACGCCCCGGATTGGATGGCGGGCTTCCGGCTGTCACGGGTCGGGTGACGTTCTGCTGGGGCAGGGCGTGGGCACGGTTCTTGTACGGACCCCGCCAGTCGTGTCATACGCCGGCAACCCTGGCCGCCGACGATGCGGCACGGTTGTGCCTGCGTGGCGTCTGCAAGGCGCCGCGACTCCCCCGCTCATGCCCCTGCCGTCCTTCCTGTCCTCGCTGCTGAACCGCTCCCGCGCAAGCCTGCTCGTGGTGCTGGTCTTCGTGCTGCCGCTTCAGGGGGTGGTGCAGCTGGTGGCCGGGGTGCAGGGGCATCGCCATGTGCATATCGGCGCGCAGCAGGTGGAGACCCCTTGGCGGGACGCGGCGCTGTCGCTGCTGGGCCAGCCGCTGCGCGCCGCGCTGGAGCGCCTGCACGCCGCCCATGACCCGCGGTTGAGCGGGCAGAAGTTCAGCTGGATGGCGAACCGCGGGCCCTCCTCCGCGATGCACGAGCATGGTGGCGTCTTTCACGAGCACTCGGCCGAGACGCACGACGTCGTCGAC
>NZ_DASWYS010000378.1:0-35886 GCF_036404855.1 Roseateles sp. | reverse complement strand
ATCGCCGATGACGAGCAGGTGCACGTTGCGCTCGGCAGGCTGCCGGGCGATCCAGGCGACGATGCGATCGAGCCGGTCCCATTCGCGCACAAAGCCAGTGAAGCCGATGACCAGCCGCCCATCGAGGCCGAGCGAGCGCTTGGCCTCCTCGGCGGTCGGCAGGTTGCGGTAGTGCGCCTCGTTGATCCCATTCGGAATCACCTGGATACGGCGCCGGTCAACCCCGACCGAGACCAGGTGCTGAGCCAGCACTTCGGTGACCGGTAGCACCCAGTCAGCCCGCCGCCAGACATAGGCTTCCAGCCGCTTGGCCAAGCCTGCCAGCGCCAGGCCGCCGTACTCCGCGCGCTCGATGGCCATCGGCGCGTTAACTTCCAGGATCAACGGCAGGCCGAAGCGTTTCTTGGCCCAGATGCCGGCGAGCAGGAACAGGTTGTAGCGCTCGTAGATGCCGTCGGGGCGACGTTCGCGGATGCTGTGGGCGAGCCTGCGGTAGGCCACCAGCGAGTAGGCCACTTCAGCCAATTCATAGAGCGGCTTAGGCAGCAACGCCTTCAACCGCCCCACCCATCCGGCGCTGCCCCCGCCGCCGCCATCCTGCCCGCCCACTGAGGGCGCGCATTCCCAGACTTCATGGCCGTTGGCTCGCAGCCCGCCGATCATCTCCTCGATGTGAGTAGATTGGCCGTCGCGCGACGCAGTGCGGTGGTGATAAAGGATCTTCATCAAGCTATCGGCTGCCTGTCATTGCTGGGGCGCCGCGTGGCGCATGAAGGCATCGAACATCAGCAGCGACCAGATCGGTACGCTGTGGTCACGCGCGCCAGACTCGTGCTGCTCAATGATGACCTGGATGGTCTTGCGCTCGAACCAGCCGGTCGCCGCCATGCGCTCGCCCAGCAGCGCGTCGCGGACACGCTGCCGCAGCGGGCCGCGGAACCACCGGGCCAGCGGCACCGCGAAGCCCTGCTTGGGGCGGTACAGGACATCGTTCGGCAGGTGCGGCTCCATCGCCTTCTTCAGCAAGTATTTGCCTTCGGCGCCCTGCAGCTTGAGCGAGGACGGCAAGCGCGCCATCCACTCGACCAGTTCGTGGTCCATCAGTGGCTCCCGGACCTCCAGCGAATGCGCCATCGCAGCCCGGTCGACCTTGGTGTTGATGTCGTCCACCAGGTAGGTCTTCATGTCGATGTACTGGATCAGCGCCAGCGCGTCGTCGGTATCCGCCTTCTTGGCATGCCGGCGGAAGACCTCAATTGCGCTGTAGCCCCCGAGCTCTGCCTTGAAGGCCGGCGTGAACAGCTGGCTGCGCAGCGGCTCTCGCACCTGGGACATCGTGTGAAAGTAAGCCTCGACCGAGTCGCGCGCCTGTGCTTCGAAGGTGGTCTTGGCGCGCAGGAAGCGCGGCGCCCAGTCGGCCTTGGGATACCAGCGCCCCAGCGGGCCGAAGACGGCTCTCCGCAGGCCTAGCGGCAGCGCGGAGCGCGCACGCTCCTCCATCAAATGGAGGCGATAACGGCGATAGCCACCGAAGGTTTCATCGCCGCCGTCGCCTGACAATGCAACCGTGACATGCTTGCGCGCCAGTTGGCAGACGCGATAGGTCGGAATGGCCGAGCTGTCGTTGTAGGGCTCGTCGTACAAACGCGCCAGCGTGTCGATAAGGTCAAAGCCGTCGCTGCCCACGACCTCGAGCCGGTGGTTGGTGCGGTAGCGATCTGCCACGAGTTGGGCGAAGGCCGACTCGTTGTAAGCAGGGTCGTCAAAGCCGATCGAGCAGGTGTTGACCGGTGTCGCCGACTCGCCCGCCATCAGGGCCACGACGCTGCTGCTGTCCACACCGCCCGACAGGAAGGCGCCGAGCGGCACCTCGGCGATCATGCGCAGGCGCACCGACTCACGAAGCCGCCGCACCAGTTCCTCTTCTGCTTCCGGCAGCGTGATCGACTGGTCGAGGCTGAAACGGACATCCCAGTAGGGCTTGGGCGCCGGCACCGGTTGGCCGCGGCGGATCAGCAGGCAGTGCCCGGCTGGCAGCTTGCGGGCCTGCTTGAACACCGTGCGGGGCTCGGCGACATAGCCCAGCGCAAAGTACTCCTCGATCGCCTGCGGGTCGAGATCGCGGCGCAGGTCGCCCTGCGCGAGCAATGTCTTCAGCTCCGAGCCGAACACGAGGCGGCCATCGTCGAGCACCGCGTAATGCAGCGGCTTGACGCCCATGCGGTCGCGCGCCAGGAACAGCGTCTGCCGGTTTCTGTCCCACAGCGCAAATGCGAACATGCCGCGGAACCGCTGCAGGCAGTCTTCGCCCCAGGACTCCCAGGCATGCACGATGACCTCGGTGTCACTCTTCGTGTGGAAGACGTGACCGAGCGCCTGCAATTCCGGAATCAGCGACTGGTAGTTGTAGATCTCGCCGTTGAAGACCACCACCACCGAACCGTCCTCATTGAAGAGCGGCTGCTGGCCGGTGGCGATGTCGATGATCGAGAGCCGCCGATGACCGAAACCCACACCCGGTTCGAGATGCGTCGAACCCTCGTCGGGGCCACGGTGCCACTGCGCATTGTTCATGCGCTCCAGTTGCCCGGCATCGATCTCGCGAGCGCCGAGGGTGTCCACGATGCCTGTGATGCCGCACATGGGTCAGTGTCCTCCGGGAGCTGTTCTAGCAGGGCAGCGGCCTGGGCCTCTCCTGCGGGCGTTGGGCCTCAGAGACGCCAAACCCTGTAGCCTGCGCCTGCCAGCGCGTCGGCGTCGAAGCAGGCCTTGACGTCGATGAACGCCCCCCCCTTGGCAAGCTTCTTCCCGATGTCCTGCATGGAGAGGCTGGCGTATTCACGGTGCGAGACGGCGGCGACGATGGCCTCCGCCTGCGGCAGGTCGTCGAAGGGCATCAGGCGCACGCCGTACTCGTGCATGGCCTCCTCGGCCTCGGCCTGCGCATCGGTCACGAAGATCTCGACCCCGTAGGTCTTGAGCTCGTTGATGATGTCGATGACCTTGGAGTTGCGCAGGTCGCCACAGTTCTCCTTGAAGGTCAGGCCCAGCACGTTCACACGTGCACCCTTCACGGGACTGCCACTGGCGATCATCTGCTTGATGGTCTGCTCGGCGATGAACTTGCCCATGCCGTCATTGATGCGGCGGCCGGCCAGGATGACCTGCGGGTGGTAACCCAGCATGTCGGCCTTGTGCGTCAGGTAATACGGGTCGACGCCAATGCAGTGGCCGCCCACCAGGCCCGGCTTGAACTTCAGGAAGTTCCACTTCGTGCCGGCGGCCTCCAGCACCTCGGAGGTGTCGATGCCCAGCTTGTCGAAAATGATGGACAGCTCGTTCATCAACGCGATGTTGAGGTCACGCTGCGTGTTCTCGATGACCTTGGCGGCCTCGGCCGTCTTGATGCTGGATGCGCGGTGCACGCCCGGGACGATGATCTTCTCGTAGACCTGGGCGACCTTCTCCAGCGTCTCGGGCGTGTCGCCAGAAACGATCTTCAGAATCTTGGTCAGCGTGTGTTCCTTGTCGCCCGGGTTGATGCGCTCGGGGCTGTAGCCGACGAAGAAGTCCTGCTTCCACTTCATGCCGGACTCGCGCTCCAGTACAGGGATGCAGACCTCCTCCGTGGCCCCCGGGTAGACGGTGCTCTCGTAGACGACGATGGCGCCCTTCTTCATGTACCGGCCGACGCTGGTGCTGGAGCCGACCAGCGGGCGGAAGTCCGGAATGTGGGCCTCATCGACGGGCGTGGGTACCGCGACGATGATGACGTCGGCCTCAGCCAGCATCTTCGGGTCGTCGGTGTAGACGGCGTGCTTGGCCGCCTGGACCTCTTCGTCCGTCAGCTCGCGACTCGGATCGGTACCGCGCTGGCAGGCCTCCACCTTGCTCTTGGCAATGTCAAAACCGATGGTGCGGATCTGCTTGCCAAACTCCACGACCAGGGGAAGGCCCACATATCCGAGGCCGATGACTGCGAGCGTATTCATGGATCGTTTCTCGTTGCTGTGAATTCTTGGAGAGCGCGGATTGTCACCGCTGGCGCGTCAATTCGCGGTCGCGGACGTCCCGCAAAGCAGTGTCCAGCCGGGCCCAATGCGTGTGCAAGAAGTCGCGCAGCAACGCGTCGTCAGGCCCTGCTGCGGACTTGTCCGCATAGACGATGACCACGGCCCCATCGTCCCCGTGGCCCAGCAAGTTCTGCCAGGCCCCGTAGAGCTTGGCCTGCCAATCGCTGACGAAGGGGCGGCCATTGACCCAGTAGATCTGCCAGACCCGCAGTCGCGGGACCAGGCCGTCGGCACCGACAATCTGACTCAGGGCCTGCCCACGCAGCTCCGCGGTCCGCCAGGCTTGCCCACCGACTTCGCCCCTACCGACCGCCGTGCGGGACCAATCCCTGTCGTCTTCATCGTTGACGAGCGCATTCGCGGATGTGACCAGTTGGGCGCCGTGGCGCTGGTCACGGTAATAGCCGATGAAGATACCCACCGCTGGGCCACTCGCGACCGGCTCCAGGCGACCGTGCAGCGTTGCGGCGGGTTGAAGGAAATGGGGCTGCCAGCTGCTCAACGGCTCGGCCACCCAGGTCCAGCCCGGCAGTTCGGGCGCCGCGAGCACCGGCTGACCGTGGGCGCTTGCGCGTTCTGTCAAGGCCCGCATGCCCGTCGGCAGCGCCAGAAGCAGCAGAGCCAGCCCCAGCACCGTAGCAAGGCGGCCACGCGACGGGCCCGCCCCCGCGGAGTCCGCCGGCGCGGGCGCCGGCTCGCGATCCGCATCGGCCCAACGTGCACCGATCATGAACATCGCCAGCATGATGATGCCGAAGAAGACCCAGCCGTAGATGATGTGGTCCACGCCGACGGCTAGCTTGTTGCCGGACAGGTGGCCCAACATGACGATCATGTAGGCGCGCAGCCAGTTGGCGACCAGCGGCGTCACGACGGCCACCCCGACGAAAGCCCAGCGCTTGCGGTTGCTGTGGTAGTTGAGGTAGGCGAACAAGGTGCCCACCATCACCGAGGCCATCAGGTAGCGAATCCCGCTGCAGGCCTGCACAACCGACCACGAGCCGGAGGGGATGATGAATTGCAGGGCTTCACGAAACACCGGGATGCCAGTGGCACGCAATGCGACGACGGTGAAGTCGGCCGTGCGCTCCATCAGCCACGGCGTCAGGAAGTCGCCGAAGGGCACCGCAAAGAACAGGAAGCCCAGCGGGAAGGCCATGCGGCCCGCGACAACCGTGCCGAGCAGCGCCGGCACCAGCGCGACGCCCATGCCCAGCAGCGCGAACTGCGTGGCCGCGTTGGCTGCGGCGAGATCACCCGCCAGCCACAGCAGCCCCAGCGGCAGCAGGGCCAGCAGCCACAGCGGGGCCGGGCGGGGCGTCAGGGATGCGAGGTCCGCCCTCATGCGCCAGACCAGCCAGGCGGAGATGGGTGGCACCACCCACGCATGGGCATAGGTTTCTGAGCGGTTCCAGATCTCGACCATCGCTGCGCCGGTCGAAAAATAGAAGGTCACCAGGAGGCCCCAGGCCAGCGCCAGGCCGAGCATCGGCAATCGCCAGGGTTTGGGCACCTCGATCATGCGGCCTCCAGATGCCGGTCCAGGCCTGCCAGATGAGCATCCCAGCTGTAGGCGCCAACCACGAAATCACGCGCGCTGCGGCCGGCGGTCTGGGCGGCCTCACGGTCTTCCAGCAACGCACTCACGCGCTCGACGTAGTCGCTCTCCGTGTCGGCAGGTTGGAGGCCGGCCTGGGCCGTGCTCGTGATCGCTCGCACACAGGTGGCTGCCGCGACGACGGGCCGCGCCATGGCCATGGCCTCCAGCACCTTGTTCTGGATGCCACGCGCCAACCGCAGCGGCGCGACGACCGCCGCCGCATGCTGCAAAAAGGGGCGCACATCCGGCACCGTACCGGTCACGTTGACCGCCCCGCCCGCCAGCGCCAGCACCGCCGGCGTCGGGCTGCGACCGACGATGTGGAAGCGCAGCGTCGGAAAGCGCTCGCGCAGCGCGGGCAGGATACCGTTGACGAACCAGGTCACTGCGTCGACATTGGGCCAATAGTCCATGGCGCCAGTGAACACCAGCGGCAGCTCATCCGCCGCAAAGGGGCTTGCACGGGATGCGTCCGGCGTGAAGAAGTCGGCGTCGACCCCATTGCCCAGTGCCGCCAGGCGCAGCTCGCGGCCGGGGCTCAGCTCGCGGAAGAGCGCCACCTCGTTGTCGGTGACGAAGAAGCTGCAGGCCGCCGCGTCCGCCACGCGTTGCTCGAAACCCAGCAGCTTGTCGAACTCGCGCCGATACAGCCAGGACATGGGCCAGGCGTGCTCGGGCGCATAGTCGCGCCATTTGGCGGAGTCCACGTCAACGAAGTCCACCAGCGTCTTCACACCCTTCAGGCCTCGCGCGTACTGGGCCATCACGCCGCTGAAGACGACGACTGCGTCGAAGCCCTCGCGGGCGGCCGTCTCATCCACCCACGCTTGCAGGCCAGCGTCGCGGTAGTAGGGCAGGCTCAGCGCCTCGCCGCTCAGCAGGCCGCGCAGACTCAGCAGCTTGGCCACGCGCGGATTCAGGCGCGCGATGTGCAGGTCCTTGCACAGCTCGCGCACGCGCGGCAGGTGCTGCTCGTCGTCCGGGTCATCGAGGAAGCTGCCGAGATGGACCTCATGTCGCGCCGCCAGATGCTTGAGCAGGTGGTAGGAACGCACCTTGTCGCCCTTGTTGGGCGGATACGGCAGGCGGTGGACGAGGTAGAGGATCTTCAATCGAGGCCTCAGCCCAGGTTCTTGACGATGAACGGCCCCAGCCAGTTCGCCACACCGATGGGCAGCTTGCGCCATGCCTTGATCATCAGTTGGTACTTGGGGTTGTTCGGGTTGTTCTGGGGAATGGAGTCGCGCTTGAACAGTCGGTATTCGTAGCTCAGCGGCTGCGGCTCAAAGCCCCAGTTCTTCTTGAAGGCATAGGGACCCGTGCCCTGCTTGCTGCGTCCGTAATCGAAGACCTTGAGGCCACGCGCGCATGCGCGGCGCATCAGCTCCCAGTACTTGAAATCGTTCGCGGCGAGGTCGCGCGCAGCCTCGTCGTCACCAGCGTAATAAGGCAGACATTCGTCGCGGAAGTAGAACGTCAGCACCGTGGACAGCGGTTTGCCGTCCGGCGCGGTGACGGTCAGCACCTCGGCGTCCGCTCCGAACTCGTCCAGCAGCGCCTGGAAGTACTTCTTGGGCATGGCGGGTGTGCCATGGCGATGCACGTTGTCGGCATAGAGGTCGAAGAAACGGTCGACGTTGGCATCGATCTCGGCGCGGAGCTCGTTCTTGATGCCCTTACGCACCATGGCCCGCTGCTTGCGCGGGATGGCCAGCATGTTGGCCTCCTCGTCGGGCAGGATCTCCTTGCGGAAGGTCACGTAGAGGTCCTGGCGCGGCCAGTCGGCATGGCGGGTGGGACCGAGGTTGCGGTACTCCAGATGCTGGGCGCCCTGCCCTCGCGCAATCTTCTCAGCTTCGGCTTCGAGCGCCGATGCAGCCTCGTCGTTCAGTGCCGCCACGCCGCCATAGACCCCGAACGGCAGGCTGGCGATCGAGTGACCGAACAGGCGGCTCTTGACCTCTGCAAGCGGCAGCACGCCCTCGATGACGCCCGCACGCTCGGCGTAGAGGAAAAAGCCCCGGTGGCCGAACACCGACTCGATGACGCGCAGCCAGCCGCTGCGATGAAAGAAGGTGGCCTGGGGGTGAGCCAGGACGAACTCGTCCCAGCGTGCGGACACAGCCTTGTCCTGCGCGGCCAGGCGCGCAATGCGAAGGGGGGATGTCATTCAGGCCGGGCTCAGCGTGGGCGCCGGCGCGCGCGGGCTGGCCTCTCGGCCGAGGAAGATCTCATCCATGCGGCCCCAGCGAAAGTCTTCCAGCAGCCGCGCGATGCGGCCGTGGGTGCGGGGGATGTTGACGTAGTGGCGAAACCGCGTCTTGGCGTCGATGCCGGCCACGCGGGGCTGTTCGGCGTCGATCTCCCAGGGATGGAAGTAGAAGACCGCAGGCTCGCCATCGACCTCGTTCACGCGGCGGATCATCCAGCGCGACAGCGCGTAGGGCAGCAGCCGGAAGTAGCCGCCACCGCTGCTGGGCAGGTTCCGCGAGCCCATGCGCACGGTCGTCACCGGGATCTCCAGCAGGCCCTCGCGCACCGGGTAGGCGAAGCGCGGCGAGTCGGGCATGCCGTAGTGGTCGTGGGCAATGGGGTAGACGCTGCTGGAGTAGCGGTAGCCGGCGTCGCGCAGGGTGTCGAAGGCCCAGAGGTTGCCCTTGCCGATGGAGAAGCTGGGTGCGCGATAGCCGATGACGGGCACGCCGCCCAGGTCCTCCAGCAGCGCCTTGGCGCGGCTGATGTCGTCCAGGAACGCTGCGGGGCTGAGATC
Source organism: Roseateles sp. (assembly GCF_036404855.1). Classification (GTDB taxonomy): domain Bacteria; phylum Pseudomonadota; class Gammaproteobacteria; order Burkholderiales; family Burkholderiaceae_C; genus Pelomonas. The sequence continues at coordinate 27,443 of NZ_DASWYS010000378.1, read as the reverse complement.
GCTGGCCCGCTCGTGGCCGTAGCCGTGGCTGGCCAGCTCGTGGCCGCCGGCCACGATGGCCTTCACGACCTGCGGGTATCGCTCTGCGATCCAGCCCAGCGTGAAGAAGGTCGCCTTGACCTGTTTCTCGGCCAGCAGCGCGAGGATGCGCTCGATGTTGCGCTCCACGCGGCACTCCAGGCCGTTCCAGTCGTCGCGGCGGATGTAGGGCGCAAAGGCAGAGACCTGGAAATAGTCCTCGACGTCAATGCTCATCGCATTGCGCAGGGCCGGGGTCTTGGTGGGCATCAGCATGGCAACCTCAATGCTGTTTGACGGCGTCCACCAGCTTCTGCAGCAGCGCCAGCGTCTGCAGGTTGATGCGCTCCAGCCGCATCATGCTGCGTTCCAGGCGCTGCAGGCGGTCGGTGTGGTGATCTGCACTCAACGCCGCGATCTCGGAGGACAAGCCGTCCACCTCGGCGACGCTCATCTTCAACTTGGCCACATCGAGGGCGCCTGGCGCACTGTCAAGCACGCCGGGACGGCTGTCAGGCAGCTTGGCGGGCATGCTGTCCAGGGGGCTGGCATCGCCATGGCGCGGCGTTTCGCTTTCCTGGGCGATGTCGCGCAGCACCTCCTTCACGTCGGCCAGCGTCAAATGCGAGCGCCCCTGCATGAAACCGAGCAGCAGCAGGCGATCGCACAGACGGTTGATGCGCCGCGGAATGCCGTTGCTGGCCTTGTGGATGGCGGGGAATGCATCGTGGTCGAAGGTGGGCTTGCCCGTGGAGCCCGCGCACTTCAGGCGGTGTTCCATGTAGCGCTGCGTCTCGTCCTCGTCCAGCGGGCCGATGTGGCAGGTCGCCGCGACACGCTGGCGGAACTGTTCCATCTCGGGCTTTTGCAGGATGCCGCGGAACTCGGGCTGGCCGACAAGGAAGGTCTGGAGCAGCGACTGGTTGCTGAACTGGAAGTTGGACAGCATGCGCAGCTCTTCCACGGCGCGCGGCGTCAGGTTCTGCGCCTCATCGACGATGAGCAGGCAGCGCTTGCCCTGCGTAACCTGGTTGACGAAGAAAGCCTCCAGGGTCATCAGCAGCTCGGACTTGGGCGCGTCCTTCACCCGCACGCCGAAGGCCGCGCCCACCATGCGCAGCGTGTCCTCGGCATCGAGCTGTGTTGTGACGACGTTTCCGATGACGACGTTGCTGCGGTTCAGGCTGTCCAGCAGGCCGCGAAGCAGCGTGGTCTTGCCGGCGCCGATCTCGCCGGTGATGACGATGAAGCCGTCATTGCGCAGCACGCCATAGTCCAGGTACGCCTTGGCCCGGCGATGCTGCTTGCTGCCGTAGTAGAAGTTCGGGTCCGGACTGAGCTGGAAGGGCTTGCTGCTCAAGCCGTAGAAGGCTTCGTACATATCAGAACTGTTGGGTCAGCGTGGCATAGGCCGCATTCTCGGTGTACGAGATGACGCCTTCAAAGCGGCTGTGGCGGGCGCCCAGCTGCACGCTCAATCGCGAGCCGAGGCGGCTGCTCCAGTTGGCGATCAGGCTGGTGAGCTGCGTGTGCCGCCCCGCATCGCCCAGGCTTTGCTGGCGCGAGGCCGTCAGCGAAACGCTCGTCACCGCCGTGAGTTGGTAGCTGCCTGACAGCGAATAGGAGCGCTGCTCGACGCTCGCGTTGTTGGCCAGGTCGCCCTGGTTCAGGTTGTCGCCCACGCGGCTGGTGACGGTGCGACTGGCGCTGGCCGTGACGTTGCTGCGCACGCCCTGCAGCGTGAAGCTGAACATCTGCGCGTGCAATTGACTGGGGCCGGTAGACAGAAACCCCAAAGCGGACTGCCCGTCCGGCGACAGGCCCAACGACAACAGCGTGGCCCGCACCAGGGCGTCACGCTTGACCGGATCCGGCTCCTGCGACGCGAGCAACAGGAAGAACAGGTCATAGTTGGTCCGCACGCCACCGATGGAGCCGGTATTGCCCAGCGTGACGTTGCGCGAGTCCGAGAGGCGCCAGACCGAGGTGCGCATGCGGTGCTCGAAGCTCAGGCCGTAGCTGTCGCCATAGCTGTGACGCTGCCAGTTGCCGTTCACCCGCGTGCGTGGCGTGGGCGTCCAGTCGGCCGTCACGCCCCCCGTGAAACCGTCATTCCCATTGCCGCTTCGGCTGAGGTAGTCGCTGCGCTCCTGGCCTGCATTGACACTGAACGCCCAGTCAGTGCCGAGGCGATAGCTCAGCCCCGCGACCGCGGAACTATTGTTGTTGGACAGCGCATCCTTGGAGTTGAAACGCTGCGTGTTGAACATCAGATACCAGCCCAGCGCACCGGGCATCAGCTGGGCGATGCGCAGCGACCCGCCCGAGCCCCGGCCGTCACCCAGGCTGCTGCCGCGCACTTCGGTGATCGAGAAATTGCCGCGCAGGTCCACGCTGGCCAAGCCGCCCAACTGGCCGCGCAGCACCGGCGCAACACTCAAAGAACCCGTCTCGCGCCGGTTCGTGTCGCCCAGCGCGGACACACCACCTTGGGAGGTCAGCGTAGGCGCCGACTGCACACCGAAGGCCGAAGCGTTCTGCTGGCCGATGCTCGCCTGCGCGTTGACGAAAAACGTGCCGGGAATGATCTCGGCCTGGCCGCTGGCCGACAGCGCGTTCTGGACCTGCGAGCCATAGCTCGTCTTCAGGTAGGCGATACCGTTCAGCGAATAGTCCAGAGTGCCGCGCACCGAGCCGGTGTTGCGCACGATGCTGATGCCCGGGGACACCGTGGTGATCAGCGCGGCGTCCTTGTCTTGATCGTTGAGGCGGAGGTTGTCCGTCCAGCTCTGCGAGACGCTGATGCGCGGCTTGATGGAGCCGCCGCCTCCGGAACCACCCGCCTCACCTTGCTGGGCATGGGCCGCCATCGCAAAGACAGCGAGGACCAAGGGCAGATGGCGGGACTCAGGTCGGAGCCGAGTCATTGCTGCCATAGCCATACCCGTATCCATAGCCGTATCCGTAGCCATACCCGTAGCCATAGCCGCCGGCAGCGTTGGGGCTGGCCTGGTTGAGCAGCATCATCTTGACCGGGCAGGTCTCAATCGCTGCGAGGGCTTGCTGCACGGCGCTCTGTGCCGTCTTCTCAGCATGGACGACGACGATGATCTGCCCCATATGCGACGCCAGGACGCGGGACTCCGTCGTCAGCAGCAGCGGCGGCGAGTCGAAGATGATGATGCGGTCCGGATAGCGTTTGGCCATCGTGTCGAGCAGATGGCTCATTGCGTCGCTCGCCAGCAGCTCCGTCGCACGCGGGTGCGGTGTGCCGCTGGGCAGGATGGTCAGCTTCTCGACGTTGGTGCGCAGCAGCACCTCGGACATCTCGACCCGGTCCTCGAGCACGTCGAGCAGGCCAGGCCCCTGGGGCAGGCCCAGCATGCGCAGCACAGACGGCCGCGCCACGTCGGCGTCGACCAGCATGACGGTGTTGTCGAGCTCGGCCGCGATGCTCAGCGCGAGATTGATGGACGTAAAGCTCTTGCCTTCGCCGGCAAGGGCGCTGGTCACCATCAGCAGATTGGCATGGTTGATCGTTGCGGCGCCCTTGCCCATCGCATTCTTGATCAACGGGCGCTTGATGACCCGGTACTGGTCGCCGGTCTGCGAGCGCGGCGCGTGCGGCATCAGGAAGCCTTGCGCGGCCAGGGCGACAACGTCCAGTTCGACACGCTTGGACGATGCGTGAGGGGCATCGTCCTGGAGCGAGATCCCCACGGCTGCGGGTTTCGCCTCCAAGGCCGACGCGACTACCGCGGGAGCGGCCGTCACAGGCGGGGCCGTCGCGGGCTCGGCGGCAGGCTTCGCCTGCTCGTCACCCGGCAGTACCACGCCGGCCTGGCGCAGTTGCTCGAGCCGCTGGGCGGCTTGTTCAATCAGGCTCGTCATGTCAAACCACCTGCCGGCTCAGTTGCACAGCCAAGACCGTCAATGCGACGGCAAACATCACCAGCAGCCCACCGGCGCCCGCGGAGAAGCGAACCAGGTCCACGCGCTGACGGGCGCGATCCGCGTCGGTCACGAGTCGCGTCACGACGCCCAGGATGGGCAACTCCACCCGAGTGCGCAGGTCATTCGCGTCATGGAAGACCGGGCGCAGTTGGCTGGCAGCAAAGGTCGTGAACAGGCCGACACCCAAGGCGGCGGCCATCGCGCCAGCCAGCAGCAGCAAGCGATTGGGCGCCACGGGTTTGGGGTTGGCGCGCGGCGGATCGATGACCCGGAAGTCCGCCACGCCCGAGGCGACATCGAGTTCGCCCGAGATCGAGGCCTGCTCGCGGCGCTGGACGAGGTCTTCGTAATTGCGCTTGTGGATCGCGTAGTCGCGATTCAGCTGGGCCGCCTCGGCTTCGACCTGCGGCGCCGTCTTCATCGCCCCGAGGGCCTGTGAGTAGCGAGAGGAGTATTCATCGACCCGCGCACGCAGCGACGCCACCTGGACCTCGGACATCGCAAGGACGCGAACCATCTCCTGCATCGCGATGCTGGCGCCGGTCTGGCTCGTCGCCGCCGGCATGTTGATCGCCTGCTTGCGCAACTCGGCGATCTCCTTCTTGCGCTGCTCTTCGAGATCCTTGATGAGCTTGCGCGTCGTGACGATGTCGGGATGCTGGTCGGTGTAGCGCTGCAGCAGCGCATCGAGATTGCGCCGCTGATCGGCCAGCCGGGCGTCCAGCTCCGGCGTGCTGACGTTGGCATTGGATTCCTGCATCAGGCTCTGCGCCGTGGTCGGCGTGCTGGATCGTGCCTTCTCGGCGTCCAGCTGCGCCTTGGCGGCATCACGCGCGTTGACAGCCTCGCGATACTCCAGCCGCGCGCGCTCCAGTTGGGCGCTGAGCTCTGCGAGCCGTGCTGCGGCATCCTTGCCGTCACCCGCCGCGTTGGACAGGTTCTTCAGGCGGAACTCCTTCAGTCGCGTCTCGGCTTCTTCCAGCTTGGTCTCGTAGGCCTTGATCTGCTCGTTGATGAAGGTTGTCGCCGTCGACGTGCCCTGGCGCGTCTGGCCCAGACTGGACTCAACGAAGATTGACACCAGCGCCTGCACCACGCGCTTGGCGGTCTCGGGGTCGCTGTCGCGATAGCCGAGGATGTAGAGGTTGTCGCGACCGCTGCTCTGGATGGACAGAGCGCTCGTCACCGTCTCGATGGTGGCTTCCTGCTGGGCTTTCGACTGGTTCTTCAGATCCAGGTCAGCCATGCGCACGAGCTTTTCGACATTGGGTCGGCTGATCAGCGTGCGGCTGAGCATGGTCACCTGCTGCTCGACGTTAGGCTGGACGGCCAGCCCGGACATCAGTGGCTTCAGGATGGACTGGGTGTCCACGTAGATGCGGGCACTGGCTTCATAGCGGTCCGGCAGCGCGAACACGACCACGGCACCGACCACGCCGGCCACCCAGGCCACGATCAGACCCACCCAGCGGTACTTCCACATCCGCCGAGCAATGATCTGCAGCTGACCAATCAACAATTCCATCGGAAACAGTCTCGGTTAAAGCTATCGCAAGGATGCTCGCGGGCACTTGGCCCGCCATCCGCAATTCAGAACAGGCTCTGAGGAATGATCAAGATGTCGCCGGGGCGCATCTCCGCATTGGCGGACACGTCGCCGCCTTTGATCAAATCCTTCAAGCGCACCGAATACTGCTTGTTGCCCTCGGCCGTACGCAGGATGGTGGCACTGTTGCCGGAGGCGAAATCCGTCAGGCCGCCCACCGCGATCATCACGTCCAGCAGCGTCATCTTCTGCTTGTAGGGCAGGAACTGGGGTCTGGCCGCCTCGCCCACAACGCGAATCTGCTCGCTGTACGGACCGACGAAACCCGTCACGATCACCGTGACAACCGGATCTCGAACGTATTTGCCCAGCTGTTGCTCGACATCGCGCGCCACCTGCACGGACGTCTTGCCCTGGACCACCATTTCGTCCACCAGCGGGGCGGCGATCTTGCCGTCCGGCCGCACCGGCACGGACATTGACAGCTCCGGGTTGCGCCAGACCTGGATGCTCAGGTTGTCGCCAGCGCCAATGATGTAGCTGTAATCATCGCTGGCCACTGTCGCCGGCGCTGCCGGAAACTTGGAGCTGGCACAGCCGGCCAACGCCACCAGCAGCGCGGCTACGGTCATGCGGACAGGCCACCGCGCCGGGTGGTTGAAGAGTGCTTTCAATGGATTCCCCTTAATCGCTCACTACCAATTCACGCACACCCCGCCGCGCCCCGAAGGCCCATGGGCCAAACACATTTTGGGTCGCCGGTCTCCACGGCCACTTGCTAATGAATCAAGTGCACGCCTGCAGACCATGGCGCCTGTCATGATGCCATAGCCCCTGGAAGCCTAGCCGCACGGGCAGCGATGATTCACGCCAAACTTTCACGGAAAAATAACCATGAACAACACACTTCAAAACGCCCTGCAGGCATGGTCGGCACTGCTAGGCCCAGAGCGTGTACTCGACGGCGCGACGGCACAAGACCGCTACGGTTTCGACACCACAGGCGCTCAGCGGCAACTGGCGGCCGCCCTGCTCCCGACCACCCGTGACGAGGTCATCAGAGCAGTCCGCATTGCACACCAGCACCAGGTGGCTGTGCACCCCATAAGTACGGGGAACAACTGGGGCTACGGCAGCAGCCTGCCGGTGCGCGACGGCTGCGTCTTGCTGGACCTTTCCGGCATGAAGGCCATCCGAAACTTCGATGCGGAGCTCGGTGTCGTCACCGTCGAGCCTGGCGTCACGCAGGGCGACCTCGCCCGCTTTCTGGATGAAGGTGGGCACCCCTTCCTCGTACCCGTCACCGGCGCCGGCCCGCGCTGCAGCTTGCTGGGCAACGCGCTGGAGCGTGGTTACGGCATCACGCCGCACACGGACCACTTTGGCGCCGTCACCGACCTCAAAGCCGTGCTGGCCGACGGCAGCCTCTACGAAACCGCGCTGGTGCGTGCCGGCGCACCCGAGGCGGCGCGGCTGTTCAAGTATGGCGTCGGTCCCTATGTGAACGGCCTTTTCACACAGAGCAATCTCGGCGTTGTCACCGAAATCAGCTTCCTGTTGGCGCGCCGCCCCGACAGCGTGCAGGTGTGCCTGTTTGGCCTCGAACACGAAGAACTGCTGGCACCGGCTGTCGAACGCGTACGCCACATCCTCGCGCGGCTGCCCGGCATCGTCGGAGGCATCAACCTGATGAATCGTCACCGCATGCTGTCGATGGCCGCCCCCTACCCTCGCGACCAGCTCGACGCGCGCGGCCTCATCCCGCCTGAGGTCGTCGAGGCGCTTGGGCGCAGCTACCAGATACGCCCCTGGACGGGCCTGGTCACGCTCTATGGCACGCAGGCCGTCGTGAGCGCCGCCCGAGCAGAGATCAAGGCAGCGCTGCGCGGGGTAGGCAGCCGGGTGATGTTCTTCTCGCGCGGCAAGGCCGAAGGCCTGGCCGGACTCCTCGGCAAGCTGCCCGGCAGCAAGGCGGCCCAGCTCGCGAGCACCGCGCGGACGCTGGCCCGCTCGCTGGAACTGGTGGAAGGTCGCCCCAACGAAACCGCGCTGCCGCTGGCCTATTGGCGCAACCCCGCCGCCCAGCCCGCCGACGGGCGCAACCCCGCACGCGACCGCTGCGGCCTGATCTGGTACGCCCCGCTGGTCCCCATGCGCGGGACCGACGTGACCCGCTACGTCAGCACGGTCCGCGAAATCACCCAGGCTCACGCCATGGAACCGCTCATCACCCTGACGACCGTCAACGACAAGGTGTTCGACAGCACCGTGCCCCTGCTCTTCGACGCCGGCAACCCCGCCGCCAGCGCCGACGCCGCCCGCTGCAAGCGCGCCCTGCTCGATGCCGGCCACGCACTGGGCTTCGTGCCCTATCGCTACGGCATCAACGACATGGATTGGTGGCTGGGCCTGCACGAGCAATTGGGCCAGCCCATCCCCCCCGTGTCACCCTCCGGGATTCTTGCCCCCGGGCGCTATTGCCAAATCTGAGTGTCGGATTTCTTGACAGCTGGACGGAGCGTGCCAGACCAGCGCCCCCAGAGTCCGGAAATTCACCTTGCAAATCAATGACTTAGTGATATTTCAAAGAGTTGGCATGCTTGCTGCTTAGATTGCGTCGTAGATTCAACCGGCCGTGCAGGCCAAAAGGAGCAAACATGAAGCAACTGAAGAACGCACTGGCAGCGGTCGCTCTGCTGGCTGGCGTGGCAACGACGGCACAGGCCTACACCGTTGACGGCGTGACCTGGGATCCGAATGCCGGTACCGACTTCACGTCGCAGTCCGTGAACATCCGTCAGTTCATCGACGCGACGACCGGTGTGGTCTCGGGCTTCGGCGTCATCACCGCGATGAACGGCAATGCCAACTTCTGCAACAACTGCCAACTGACGTTCCAGTTCGGCGGTCTGACCCCGTCTGTGGCCGGCGCACTGCCGGGCGGCGCTGGCACGTCCATCATCTACAGCGGCGGCTGGGTCAATTTCTACGCAGGCGCAGTTCGCATCGCCAATCCGTTCGACTACTCGCAGCTGACGGCGGCCAACACGATGACCAACACGCTGTGGTTGGGCACGACCATGGCCAACGACTTCGTGGGTTCGGTTGATGCCAGCGGTCAAGTTCTGTCGGGTCTCGGCTTCCTGAACGTGACGGGTGGCAATGCCGCCAGCTACCTGAACACCAACACGCAAGCGAACGGCACCGACCTGCGGTTCACTTCGTCGTTCACGTTCCCCTGGGGTCCCAGCCTGAACGACATGTCCGGCACCGGCAACCTGTTCGGCAAGTCGGTCAAGATCCCCGAGCCGGCCTCTCTGGCGCTGGTCGGCCTGGCCCTCGTTGGCCTGGGTCTGAGCCGCCGCAAGGCCGCCAAGTAAATCGACAGCGCGTCTCGCACGCGCTTCGATTGAATGACAGAAGCCCGCCGCAAGGCGGGCTTCTTCTTTTTTGCGGCGTCCCGCAGGCCTGGCCCACTCGTCAGTTCTCTCCTGCAACTGAGCAGACGATCTTTCACTGGCACGGCTCGATGGGGGGGCTGAATCGCGGCCATTCGCCATCACGCGGCCTGACTGCAACGATGGACTCGGTGAGCACTGCTGACCTTCGGCTCGTCGCACACACCATCCCTCCCTCTGGAGTTCTGACGCCCTCCTCACGGGGAATGGCGCGCCTTCTCGCTTGCATGCCGCCTATGGTGGATTCGCAGCGCGGATCCCGAGCAACTCCGCCATCGATCGCGACTCTTAGTCGCAACGGGCGCGCCGCCCGAGCCGCGCATCGCCATCACCGGCGCATTCTGAGCCCATTCAAAGCGTCCACACCGCAGGCGCCGACTTCACCGCGGCGGCCCGCCTCCATGATCACCAATCGTGGAATCGGCGCTCTCACCTCTCAGCCAGATAAACCATCCCGAACGCCGCACCCATCCGTGGGCGCGGGATGCGCAGGACTTCACAGCCCTGCAAGCAGCTGACGCACTTCCTGCTGTTGCGGCAGTTGGTCACCCAGTTCAGCAAGTCGGGTCAGCTCTTCGCGCGCAGCCGCCTTCTGGCCGGCCGCCACGTAAATGCGCGCCAGGCTCAAACGCAAGGGAGCGACATCGGGCGCCAACGCCACCGCCTGTTTCTGGATCTCCAGCGCCTTGTCGAATTGGCCCAACTGCGCATGGACACCCGCCAGCGTGTCCATGAAGGCAGGCTGCTTGGGGGCGAGTTCATTGGCGCGCTCGGCAAAGCGCAGAGCTTCGGGCTTCTTCGCCTGCCCCAGCAGCCAAGCGAGGTTGTTGAGCGCCGGCGCGCTGTCCGGCGCGATCTTGAGCACACTCTGATAGTGAGCCTCGGCCTGCGCGAGGTCGCGCGCGGCCATCGCCGTATCCCCGAGGTGGTAGAGGAAGCTCACGTCGTCAGGATGCGCGCCCTGCCAGTCGGCACGGAACTTCAGCGCCTCGGCCTTGCGGCCGCCCGCCGTCAGCGCGCGGTCGAGCTTGATGGCGGTCTCGCTGCCCGCCCCCTTGCTCAGCGCCGTTCGATAGTCCTGCGCCGCAAGATCCCAGCTCTTGCCAGCGGCATTCACATCGCCACCAAGCACGAAGCCGGCCGGGCTTTCGGGGCTCTGACGCTGCACGGTTTGCGCGATGCGACGCCCTGCGGCCAGATCGCCCGACCCTGTGGCCAGTTGCAGCAGCATCGCTTGCGCCGGCAGAAAGTCGGGCCGCTGCGCGAGGGCGCGGTTGAGCGTGCGCATCGCATTGGCGCGGTCGTTGCGGCTCGCGTAGGCCTCGGCAAGCGGCATGTACGACTGCGGTGACTCGGGACGCAGCGTGATCAGCTTGTTGAAGTTGGCCAGCGCCAGGTCCATCTCGCCCTTGCGCATCAGAACACGGCCCAGCGCCGCCAGCACCTCTTGGCTGTCAGGCAGCGCCGCCACCGCCTCCTGCGCGGTGGACAGGGCCTGATCGATCTGGTGGCCCTTCACCTGAGCCTCGATCAGCGCAAGGCGAGGCCCCGGCTCTGAAGGCATATCGGTCACGAGCTTCTTCAGCATGTCAGCCAGCTCACGAACGTTGGCCCCGGAGCGGTCGCGAACGGCGACCAGCCCGAGCTGCGCCTCGACGTTGTGGGGTTGAGCGGCAATGACCTTTTGGTAGCGCCCCGTTGCCGACGCGTAGTCCTTGTCGCCCAGATCGAGCCCAGCCAGCGCAAAGTTGGCCGGCGCGAAGCCCGGGTCCAACTTGAGCGCGCTCTCGAAAGCCTGACGGGCCGCGCCCGCCTGGCCCCGCGTCAGCTCCAGCTTGCCCCGCATCAGCGCCGTCATCGGCTTGCCCGGCTGCTTGCGCTCGACGCCGGCGAGGTCGGCCAGCGCGGCGTCAAAGGCCTTCTCGCGCAGGTGAAGGTCGAACAGCGCCATGTCCGCGGTCGTGTCGGGGCCGCGGGCTGCCAGGCTGCGCAACGCCTCGGTGCCGGACGCCGTGCGACCCTTGCGGATGTCGGCCATCGCCATAGCGACCTGCACGCGAACATCGTTGGGGCTGATCTTGGCCATGCGCTGCAGATAGGCGTCAGTCGCAGTGGCATCCCCCTTCATCTGGCTGGCATCGACCGCAACGGCCAGTGCCACGGCCGAAGGCGTGGCCGTCTCCAGCAGCGGCTGCAGCGTGCTCAACGCCTTGGCAGCATCGCCCGCACGCAGCTCGGTCTGGGCCAGCATCAGGCGCGCCGACCCGTTCGCCGGATTGGCCGCAACGGCCTTGGACAGATGCCGGCTCGCCTCGATCACCGATCCGCGTCGCAACTCGATGGCCGCAGCCGTTTGCAGCACACGCCCATCGTTCGGAGCGACCTTCAACACCGCCTGGATTTGCTCACGCGCGGCATTCAGATCGTTCTTCAGCAAGGACAACTGCGCCCCGAGGAAATAGGTCTGCAACCCCTTGGGCGAGACCTGCTTCAAGATGTCGTACTGCGCGGTTGCGGCCTTCACATCCTGCTTGTCGAGGAACAGTCCCAGCAGCAGGGATTGCACCTCCACGCTCTTGGGTGTCAGCTTGGCGGCCTGGCGATAGGCCGTCAGTGCCTCGTCCGCGCGACCGCCCAGCGCCAGCAGATCACCCTTGGCCTGCCAGGCCTCGCCGCTGTCGGCATGCTTCGCGAGCGCCGCCTCCACAGCCTGCAGCCCCGCCTCGGTGCCATCACGCTCGTTGAGCGCGCGAGCGCGGATCATCAGCAGGCGCACATCGTCAGGCGTGAGCTGCAGCGCCACGTCGACGGCCCGGATGGACTCTGAGAACTGGCGCTGCAAGCCATGTGCGATCGCAACGCTGCCCAGCAGATCCGCCTGGTCAGCCGGCACCTCAAGCCGCGTTTGTGCATAGGTCTGCAGCAGCTTGGCTGATTCGCCACGTCCCAACATCAGGCGCGCATCCAGTGGCGCGAGGCTGGCCTTGGGTTGCCCGGCCTGTGCAGCCTTGTCGAGCTCGATGGCTGCGCCCGCGATGTCACCGCTCCCGTACAAGGCCCGAGCCAACAGCAGCCGCGCCTCTGCCAGCGACGGGTCGGCCTGCAGGGCATTCTTCAGCTCGATCACTGCCGCAGCATCGTTCTTCTTGGCCAGGGCGACCTTGGCGTCCGCCACGTACTCCTCCGCGGACTTGCCGAAACACCCGACCAGCAGGACGCTCGAGAGCGCCAACCCTGCTGCACGCCTGCGTTTGGCTGCAACTCCAGAAGACGAAGCTTTGTTCATGAGATCAGCAATCAAGAGAAATTGCAGCACGGATGGATGCTGCGGGGAGTGACCGAACGGTCAGCGCGAAGAGGGCCGGAGCCTTTCCAACGCTTCCGGATGAGCCTCGAATGAGCTGTTCACCAGCTTGTCGATCACGGCATACAACGGCTTGATCAACGGGCGCAGATTGCTCACGACCTTGCTGGAGCTGAGCAGCGAAGGCACACGAATGCCGCGATGCTCGATCTCGCCGCCGACCGGACGGATGTCAAAACCGAGGCGGGCAAAGTGGCTGGCCAAGCGAGGTTCCGTCAGCACGAACACGTTCTCGACGTTGAGGTGCCGGGCGGCAGCTGCGGCGCCGAGGTACAGGCTCATCGGGATGAACGGGAAGCGAGGCTGCCCGCCTCTGGATTCGAAGTCTTGCTCGCCGACAGAGACGGGCTTGTCCGATTCACCCTGGCGCTGGCGGAACTCGCTCATGACCGCCAGCCGCGAGACTTCACCCACGTCATGCCGCGGCATCTGCGCGGGGTCCACCTGATCGCGGTGGATCACGTCACGGCAACTGAGCTCGAACGGCAACGGGAACGAGGGCTGCTCCGGCCGCGCCAGCACCAGGCGCGAACAGCCCACGAGGTCGCCCGAACCGCGCTTGCGCAGGAGGCAATGGACCGAATGGCGGTCGTACTCATCCATCTCGAGGCCGTCATCGCGAACCGCCTCCCACCCGAGTTCGCGGCAATACACGTCATGCCGGATCCGGTACACCATCTCGACGCTGGGCGCATCCAAGGCCAACGAAAACTCGAAGAGTTCCTCGAATCGATGGCCAAGGTTTCCACTTGAAGTCGATGGATTCACAAAATTACCTCGAAGTGAGCTGATCGTATCAAGGTGCTGCCGGAGCGACGCGCTGACTCGTCACTATCGGGACGATTTACCTGCCGCCTCCGACAGAAAGCTGCGCACATTGCGCACCGGAATCGCATAGCTGATGCCGCTGGGGGCCGTCAAGGCGGACTCGTGTGATGCCTTGATTGCCACCATGCTGACGACGCCGACCACTTCGCCCGTGGCGATGTTGATCACCGGACCGCCACTGTTGCCGGGGTAGGCGGTGGCGTCGAGCTGAAGGACTTCGAAACTGCCTTGGCGCAACTGGCGCACGGCCTTCTCGTTCAGCCCCTGAGGGCCCGATGCCGGCTGGACGATCGCGGTCCGCGCCGACACGATGCCACGATGCGTCACGTGCGAGAAGCCCAGGGCGCCCCCAATGGGGAAGCCGATCAGCGCGATCATCTCGCCCTCGGCCGCCTCCTGCTCGGCAAGGCGCAGCGTTGGCAGCGGCCGGCCATCGTCGATCTGCAGCAGGGCCAGATCCTGGGAGGGGTCGACCTTCACGACGCGTGCCCCACGCAGCAACCAGCCACTCTCGGGCGTCCAGGACTGAATCGCCACGGTGCGGTCGATGCGCCCCGCCTCCAGCGGTGGCAGCACATGGGCGTTGGTGACGACCTGCATGCCATCGCCGACCACGAAACCGGTCCCGCGAAATCCAAAGCGCGGCGCATCCAGCAAGCCGTAGCTGCCGACCAGGACGACCGCCGGTTTCGATCGGGAGATCAGGCCCGGCAGCGTCGCATCACCCCACGCCCATCGAGGGCCGATCAGGCCCAGCGCCAGCAGAGCCGACAGCAGTGCGGCTCGCCGCGTGCGACCGAGGTCGGTTCGGGCGCGCCCCGGCAACCCGCGCAGCGCTCGACGCAAGCCCTGGCTCACCCGCTGACTAAGACTCGCTGGCTTGATCTGCATGAGCTGACGCGTTTTGGCTAGGCCCTGCCCCAAGGCAAGGCCCACGAGACGAGATCCCCGACGAAATGACAGCGAAGCACGCATGCCGCGAACGCCCGGCCTTCATTTGATCTGCAACCGGTTCATCAGGTCGTACAGCGTCGGCCGGCTGATGCCGAGCAGTTCGGCAGCACGGACGATGTTGCCATCGGTCCGCGCCAGCGCCGTGATGACCGCCTGGCGCTCGGCGTTCTCCCGCACGGTGCGCAGATCGAGCGTCGCGCTATCGTCCGCTGGCACGGGTGCGGTGCGCAAGCCGAGATCCAACGCGGCGATGCGATCGTCCTCACACATGATGACGGCACGCTTGAGCATGTTCTGCAGCTCGCGAACATTGCCCGGCCAGCGATGCACCTCAAGGGCGCGTACGGCATCGTCGGCCAGCGTCGGCACGGGGCGGCGCATCTCGGTGGCGAAGCGGCGCGCAAAGGCATGCGACAGCAGCACGGGGTCACCCACGCGCTCGCGCAGCGGCGGGATCTCGACGACGATCTCGGCGAGACGGTAGTACAGATCTTCGCGAAAACGTCCGTCTGCGATGCGGGCCTTCAGGTCCTGGTGCGTTGCGCCGACGACGCGTACATCCATCGGGATCTCCTGGCGGCCGCCCACGCGTTCGATGACGCGCTCCTGCAGGAAGCGCAGCAACTTGGCCTGCAAAGACATGGGCAGGTCGCCGATCTCATCGAGCATCAGCGTGCCACCGTTGGCCGTCTCGATCTTGCCGACGGTGGCCTTGGTCGCACCCGTGAATGCCCCCTTTTCGTAGCCGAAGAGCTCGCTCTCCAGCAGCGTTTCGGGGATGGCAGCGCAATTGATGGCGACGAAACGGCCCTTGCGCTTGGAAGCGTCGTGCAGCCCTTGCGCGAGCACCTCCTTGCCGGTGCCGCTTTCGCCCAGCAGCAGCACGGTGGCGTCACTGGGGGCGACCTTCTCGATCATGCGGCACACCCGCTGCATGCCGGGATCGCGCGTCACGAGGCCCGAGAAGACATCGCTGCTCTGCTGCATCTGCAGCCGGCGGTTCTCCTGCTGCAGCTCGTACAGGCGGTAGGCGCGCTCCACGGTCAGGGCCAGCACGTCAGGATCGACGGGCTTGGCGAGAAAGTCGTACGCACCCATGCGGATGGCCCGTAGCGCGTTCTCCTGGTCATTCTGGCCGGTCAGCACGATGACCTTCACCGCGGGGTCGAGCTCCAGCAGCTTCTCAAGGCATTTGAAGCCTTCGGAGACCGAGTCCCGGTCCGGCGGCAGGCCAAGGTCCATCGTGACAACGGCCGGACTGCTGCGTCGGAACTGCAGCACGGCGCTGGCGACGTCATCCGCCGTGACCGACTCGAAGCGGTCCAACGACCATTTAAGCTGTTTCTGCAGTGCGAGATCGTCCTCGACGATCAGCAGCGGCGCATGGCGAGGCGCACTCATTGGGCGTCAAGCGCGACCAGCGGTGCGTCGGCCTGTGCATGAAACAAGGGCAGCAGCAGGGTCACGGTGGTCCCCCGGTTCAATTCGCTCTGCACGCTGATCTTGCCTCCCAGTTCATGCACGTATTGAAAGCTCTCGTGGGCGCCAATGCCCATGCCGCTTGCCTTGGTGGTCTGGAACGGCTTGAAGAGTCGATTCTGAATGAAATCCTCGCTCATCCCGCAGCCGTTGTCCTCCACGCGAACGCGGGCCTGGCTACCTTGCGCATCCAGCCGCAGACACACGCGGCCACTGGCGGGCGTGGCATCGAACGCGTTCTGGACGACGTGCCCCAGCACGCGCTCCACGCGCTCCGCGTGCCCTCGCGTGCTGACGCCGGCCTGAAGCTCCAGCTCGAGCGTCCTGCCCTTGCTGAATGCAGCGGCTGCGAGCCGCCTGGCGATCTGCTCCAGGTCGACGCCGCTGGTCACGCCGTGGGGCTTCTCCCCCTCGCGCAGCTGCAGCATCAGTTGGCGCATCTTCTCGAGCGAATTCTCGACCGTGTCCAGCATGTCCTGCTGGAACTCGGGGTTGTCGCGCAGGCGCTTGGCGTTCTTCATCATCAGCGACAGCTGCGTGACGATGTTCTTCAGGTCGTGCACGACGAAGGCCGACATGCGATTGAAGGCGTCGAACTTCCGTGCCTCCAGCAAGGCCTCCGTGGCCTGGACCTGGTCCAGATAGCCCGAAGCTTGGCTGGCTGCGGTGCGCAGCAGGTCACGCACCTCCCAGTTCAGCTCGACGACGGCACGCGGCCGCCCCAGCACGACGAAGCCGATCAGCGCATCGCGCACGAGCAGTGGTACCAGCAGCCAGCACCGGGGCTCGTCGATCAGCCAGGCAGGCAGCTCGAGGCCGGGGTAGGCCTCGCGCCTGGCCCGCCACTCGTCCAGGTCAATGATCCAGGCGCGCTCCTGCCAGAACCTGGCCAGCGCGCCATCGCGGGCTTCGCCGCCACCCTGGGGGGGGAGATTCCATCGCGCGGCCTGCTGGAAATCGCCGCCAGCGGCGCGCTGCATCCACAGCATGCCGCTCGGGCTCTCGACCAGGTTCGCCAAGGCCCGCACGACGGTCTCGGCCGTGTCTTGAGGCTCGGCGCTGCCGGACAGCAACTGCGTGAAGCGCAACCACTCCTCGCGGTAGTCGTAGCGGTAGCTGAAGAAATTCTTGCTGATGTAGACCCGCAGCCTCGAACGCATCGAACCGGAGGCCACCAGCAAGGCCAGGGCCAGCAACGCGACGAACACCAAAGCCACGGACAACGCCCTGCCCCAATCGCCGCCGGTGTAGCGCACGTAGTAGCCGACACCGGCCACCATCAGCAGATAGCAGCCGACGAGCAACAGCGTGGCGGAGTGGAAGACCGCCGCGCGTGACACATGCAGCTTGTCGAGCCAATCGGCTTGACGGCGCGACGCCACGTACAGCAGCGGAACCGCCGCCGCATGCACGAGGGAACGCACGCTGGTGGCCGCGTCGTCGAAATGCTGGAACAACGCCGCCTGGGAACTGAGGAAGAGATCGAACGCGAATATGGCGCCCAGGCCGAGGCAGACCGGCTTGGCGTTCCAGCGGGCGTCGCCGGCGGAATTTCGCAGCATCTGCTCGACAAGGACCAGCCCGAGCACGGCGGCGGCAAGCGAGACCAGCGCCTGCGGGCGGGTGAGCGTCCCTGCCGGCAAGCCTTCGGCCGACAGGATCAACCAGAGGTGGGCCAGCACCACCAAACCGGCCAGCGGGCGCAACCAGCCCAGCCCGCCGCCTCGCCGCGGCGGCAGCAGCAGCAGCATGAAAACGAACCAGAGGCCGAACCGCAGTTGATCCAGCGTGGGGGTGATCCAGGTCGGCAGGTGCTCAGACCAGTGCCGCAAGCCGTCCGCGAGGGCGACACCCGCCCAGATCGAGCTGACGGCCAGTGCCGCCAGGAAGACGAGCGCCAGGGGCGTAACCGGCATGCTGCCGCGCATCAGCCGGAGCGCGAAGTGGAGCGCGAACAGGCCGTAGGCCAGCGCGCAGATCAGGTCGCCCAGGTTGCTCAAAGAGAGCATTGGCGTGAGCCCATCGATCAGGGCACCCGAGGCGGAGTCCAATTCGGCAGCGACAGACATGCGTGATTCAAGCATGCCTCACCGGCCCTGGTCACCGGCGCGTGCGCCGAAGCAACCAGAGCTCAGCGCGCGCCCTTGCCCGTCAGAACGACCGCCACCGTCTCCAGCATGATCAGCAGATCAAGGAAGAGCGAATGGTTCTTGACGTAGTAGAGGTCGTACTGCAGCTTCTCGACCGAATCCTCGATCGTCGAGCCGTACTCGTAACGCACCTGGGCCCAGCCGGTGACGCCCGGCTTCACGCTGTGACGAACGGCGTAATAGGGAATCTTGCTGATCAGCTCGTCGACAAAGAACTGCCGTTCCGGGCGCGGGCCGACCATGCTCATCTCGCCCACCAGCACATTGAACAGCTGAGGCAGCTCGTCGATGCGCACCTTGCGGATGAAACGGCCGATGCGGGTCACGCGGTCGTCGTTCTTGGTCGCCCAGCGCGGCTTGCCATCCTTTTCGGCGTCGGTGCGCATGCTGCGGAACTTGACGACATTGAAGGGCACGCCGTTCAAGCCCACACGCTCCTGACGGTAGAGCACCGGGCCGCGCGATTCGATGCGGATGGCCAGCGCCGTGACCAGCATGATGGGCCAGGTCAGGGCCAGGATCAGCGTCGCGAAGATGATGTCGCAGACGCGCTTGATCGCCGCGCGCAGCATCCCCTGGCTGAAACCATCGCCGAACACCAGCCAACCGGCATTCACGTGCTTGATGTTGATCTGTGCCAACGTCTTCTCGAAGTGCGTGGCGATGTCAACCACGCGCACCCCGGACAGCTTGCAATCCAGCAGTTGGCGCAGCGGCATGCTGCCGCCGCGGCGCTCGCTCAATGCCACGACGATCTCATCGACGTTGTGCTTCAGCGCGGCTTCCGTCAGGTTGGCCCCGTCATTGATGATCTCGGCGGCCGGCACCTCGGGCTGGTCCTCGTTCGGACCGGCGTAGAAGCCGACAATCTGCGCATGCGGGTCGGAAGCCCGCAGCGTATTGCCCACCGTGCGGGCGGCCACACCGGTGCCGAAAATCAGGATGCGGCTGCGCATGCGGGCCTGGGCGCCCGAGTGGGCGGCATAGACGCGATGCACCATCACCGCAGCAACGGCGACCATGGCGACGAGGGTCAGCAGGTCACGGTGACTGGTGTTCGACGGCACCAGGCTGAAGATGGCATAGGCCAGGGGCAGGCCGAACAGCAAACCGAACAGCGCACGCGCGCAAGATTCGGTGACGGAGCGGTTGTGCACATGCTGGTAGAAGCCCGTGGCCGAATTGATCACGAACATGCAACCCGCGAGGGACAGGCCGTGCGAAGCGGCAAAGGGCAACACCGTCTGCGCCGATTCGCCTTGGCTGAGGACGACGGCGATGACCGCGAACACGATCAGTCCGAGATCGAAGAAGACCTGAAGCAAGGTCTGCTTATGCAGGTAATGGTTGAATATTCGAATCATTTACGTCCCCCCGATCATTACTGCTGGCGTGCTCCACATCTGCAATCCAACTAACGAAACTCGAATTAGTATCGATATTCCATTGATTTCGCACGCAGGCTGCTCGTCGCGTCACCGACCTTGCAGCCCACGGTCGCAGACCACCTGGGAGATCGCCCGGCCGGCCTATGGATGTCCCTGACTTGACGTCGCGACGGACATGCCCGACCAACCCTTGATCGCGCCGGCATCATGCCTCCGGCCCCCAGGCTTGAAAGCCCCCCGTTTAGAGGGTGCTTGACCCTTGAATCCGCGTCGTGGCGCAGCATCTGCACGGCCCGCCGGAGCGGTCTTTTTCACAACGGGCGGCAGTAGAACCGAAAGCCGGCGACAGCACCATGCACGCCTGACGCCGAACGCCGCAAAGCGTGCGAAACGCACAGCCATTTCCTTGGAACGGGTCGAAACCGGGTTTGTGAAAGTGCTCGCGGCACGGCGCGCGCGAGTTTTTCTGCCCCGTAGATATTGGGGCCTCCTGACGGAGGCTGGGTAGTATTCACGATTCAACCGCCGACGATGTCGCAAGGCGCACAGGTTTGTCGTCTATTTAGCGTGAGCTTTAAATGCGTCGGCAACCCATAAAGCCAAAGACCCGCATCGCGGGTCTTTGGCCAAGAAAAACGCCCGCCAAGGCGGGCGTGTCGGATCGTCAGAGGGAGATCAGCGCACGACGGCGAGCTGTTCGCGATTGCCACCCTTGTAGGTATAGAGGGTCAGCGCGCCATTCTTGATGTCGCCCTTCTCGTCGAAGGTGATCGTGCCGGTCACGCCCTTGTAGCCGGTCGTCTTGGCCAGCGCGGGCAGGTACTTGGCCGGGTCGGCGGAGTTGGCGCGCTTCATGGCGTCAACCATCACGTTGACGGCGTCGTACACATACGGCGCGTAGATCTGCACGTCGACGTTGTACTTGGACTTGAACTTGGCGCGGAACTCGTCCATCGACTTCTTGGCCTCGCCCTCGACGCCACCGGCTTCGGCACAGACCACCTGGCCGTCACCCATGGTGCCGGCGGCCAGCTTGGGCAGTTCACCCGTGCAGATGCCGTCGCCGCCCATGAACTTGGCCTCGATGCCCAATTGCTTCATCTGGCGCAGCATCGGGCCGGCCACGGCGTCCATGCCGCCGAAGAAGACCACGTCGGGCTTCTTGGCCTTCAGGGAGGTCAGGATGGCGGTGAAGTCCGTTGCCTTGTCGTTGGTGAACTCGCGGCCGACGACCTTGCCACCCGCGCCCTTGACGCCCTTTTCGAATTCATCGGCAACGCCCTGGCCGTAGGCCGTGCGGTCGTCGATGACGGCGATGGACTTGCCCTTCAGCTGCGCCACCGAGTACTTGCCCAGCGTGCCGCCCAGGTGCACGTCGTCAGCGACGACGCGGAACGTGGTCTTGTAGCCGTTGCGGGTGAACTTGGGATTGGTGGCGGACGGCGAGATCTGCGGGATGCCGGCGTCGCTGTAGACCTTGGACGCCGGGATGGAGGTGCCGGAGTTCAGGTGGCCCACGACGCCGTTGACCTTGGAGTCCACGAGCTTCTGAGCCGCAGCAGTGCCCTGCTTCGGATCGCCTGCATCGTCTTCGGCCAGCAGCTCGAACTTGGCCTTCTTGCCGCCGATCATGACGCCCTTGGCGTTCAGTTCCTCGATGGCGAGGCGAGCCCCCAATTCGTTGTCCTTGCCGAGGTGGGCGATCGCGCCGCTGGTCGGGCCGACGTGACCGATCTTGACGATCAGGTCCTGCGACATGGCGGCGCCGCTGAGCAGTGCTGCCACTGCGCCAACCACGATATTCAGCTTAATTTGCATGGATCAACTCCAGTTTGGAAGAGAGAGGAACACACGGAGAACGTTGAGTTTTCAACCAAATGAACATACCCCAAAACCAGGGGGCTCTCATTCGGGAAAGCGTGGACGCTATGTCGTCAACCTGACGCTGAGAAGTGGTCCAGCTTGGCTCCTGCTTGCTGGTAGACGCGATAGCGCGCACGCCCAGCTTGAACGCGCTCGGGCTCCTGTCCGATGACCTCCAGCACACGCTCGAATGCCAGCGCGTCGCCCGGCATGCCGTCGCACAGGTTCAACAGCAGCCCACGATGCGGCAGGCGCGCCGCATCGTCGACCAGCAGCACCTCGCCCGGCGCGGGCGGCGTGGCGCCGTCCCATCGCCGGTGCGGGATGAACTCGGCCGCGTCGAAGCTCCACAGCAGCGCGTCCAGGCGCGCGGCCTCGGCCGCAGCCACGCAGACCCCGACCGGCTTGCCCGCCGCGAGGGCGCGGCGGATCAGCCGGCAGGCATAGTGCAGCGGGTCGGCCGCGTCGCTGTAGAAGCTGACCTGGACGGTCACCGCTTACTTGGCGTGGCTCAGCACGAAGTGCGTGAGCAGACCGACTGGTCGGCCCGTGGCGCCCTTGGCGGCGCCGCCCTTCCAGGCCGTCCCGGCGATGTCGAGGTGGCCCCAGCGGTACTTGCTCGCGAAGCGCTGCAGGAACTTGGCCGCCGTGATGGAGCCGCCCGCACGGCCGGCGATGTTGGCCACGTCAGCGAAGTTGCTCTTCAGGCCTTCGGCGTAGTCGTCGTCCAGCGGCATGCGCCAGCAGGGATCGAGGGCGGCATCACCGGCCGCCGTCAGCGAAGCCGCCAGTTCGTCGTCGCTGGCATACATGCCACTGCGCACGCCGCCCAGCGCGATGACGCAGGCGCCGGTCAGCGTGGCCACGTCGACGACGACGGCAGGCTTGAAGCGCTCGGCGTAGGTGAGCGCATCGCACAAGATGAGCCGCCCCTCGGCGTCGGTGTTCAGGATCTCGATGGTCTGGCCCGACATGGAGGTGACCACATCACCCGGCTTGACGGCGTGGCCGCTGGGCATGTTCTCGCAGGCGGCGACGATCATGACGAGGTTGAGCTTGGGGCGGAGTTCGGCCACTGCACGCAGCGTGCCGATGACGCTGGCCGCGCCACCCATGTCGAACTTCATCTCGTCCATCTCGGCACCCGGCTTCAGCGAGATGCCGCCGGTGTCGAAGGTGATGCCCTTGCCGACCAGCACGACCGGCGCCACCGTCTTGGCGGCGCCTTCGTATCGGGCGACGATGAAGCGCAGCGGCTCGTCCGAACCCTGGGCCACGGCCAGGAAGCTGCCCATGCCGAGCTTCTCGACAGCCTTGCGGTCCAGCACTTCGACCTTGAGGCCGTGGGCCTTTCCGAGGCCCTGGACGACCTGACCCAGATAGGTCGGCGTGGCATGGTTGGCCGGGCGGTTGGCGCATTCGCGGGCCAGTTCGACGCCGGCAGCGATGGCCTGGCCTCGCGCAAGGCCTGCCTTGGCGGCCTTCTGATCCGCCTTGGCCGTCAGCAGCGCCAGCTTGGCGAGCTTGGGCGCGGCCGGGGCGCTGGGCTTGGTGTGGCGGTAGAGATAGACAGCGTCCGCGCCTGCCAGCGCGGTCTGCTCGGCCAGCGATTCGACGGCACCGGCCTCGAAACCGACGAACGCCACTGCGGCGCTGACGGCGCCGCGAGACTTGATCTGGGCCAGGCCCGCGGCCAGCGCCGCACGCGCGGCCGCCAGCGTCGTCTTGCCGCTGGCCGCGAGCACGAGGCGAGGTGCCTTGATGCCTTCGGCCTGTGTCAGCGTCAGCGCCTGACCACCCTTCAGCGCGAAGTCGCCGAGCTTGATGGCGGACTGCACCTGCTTGGCAACTGCGGCATCCAGGCCCTTGGGCAAAGCCTCACCGCCCAGGACGACGATCAGGGCGTCAGCGCCGACTCCCGCGAGCGAATCCAGCTCAGCGGTTTGAATCTTGAAGTCCATAATGACTAGAAGTAGATAGAAGTGTTTTTGATGTTATTCGATTCATCGACGCGATCCGAACTGGCGAGAAGCTTCGGCGTCACGCTGGTGGTCATCCTGACCATCGTGCTCACGTCCACGCTGATCCGCACGCTGGGCCAAGCCGCGGGCGGCAATGTCGCGCCGCAGGACGTCGTTCTGCTGATGGGCTACGCCACCATCGCCCACCTGGCGACCATGCTCATCCTCTCCCTGTTCATCGCCGTCGTCCTCACGCTGGGCCGCATCTATCGCGAGTCCGAGATGACGATCTGGTTCGCCAGCGGCATTGCGCTGTCGCGCTTCGTGCGCCCGGTGCTGCTGATGGCCTGGCCCGTGCTGCTGGCCGTCATCGTGCTGGAACTGGTGGTCTGGCCCTGGGGCAACCAGAACAGCGCCGAACTGCGTGACCGCTATCAGAAGCGGGGCGACCTGTCACGCGTCGCGCCGGGCCAGTTCCAGACCTCGCGCGACGGCAGCCGTGTCTTCTTCATCGAACGCGAGGGGGACGATGCGGCAACGGGCCGAAATGTCTTCATCCTGTCCAACCAGAATGAACGCGAATCGGTGACGACCTCGGCACGCGGCCGACTGGAGATGGAAGGCGACGACCGCCTCCTCGTACTCGACCACGGCCAACGCAACGAGACCCAGTTGAAGACCGGCGAGAAAAGCCTGGCTCGCTTCCAGCAGTACAAGGTGATGACGGACACCCAGGTGCTGGCCAATGCCAATCAACTGCCGCCCAAGGCCATGCCCACGCTGGACCTGCTGCGCGCGCCGACCCCCAAGAACCAGGGCGAACTGGCCTGGCGCCTGGGACTGATCCTGGGCGGCATCAACATGACGCTGCTGGGCATCGGCCTGTCGGCCAGCAATCCCCGCCGCGCCAGCAACTGGAACCTGCTGTTCGCACTGCTGGCCTTCATCGTCTACTTCAATCTCATCAACCTGTCGCAGTCGTGGGTCGGCAACGGCCGCATGTCCCTGCCACGAGCCCTGATCAGCGTGCATGGCAGTGCGCTGTGCCTGTCGCTGGCCGTCATCTGGCTGCGCGACAACGCCAATCGCTTCTGCCTGCGACGCCGCCTGAAGGGAGTTGCGGCATGAAGACCGTGCGTCGCCTGCTCTACAAGGACATCGTCGGCTCGGTCGTGCTCGTGGCACTGGCCTTCCTGTCGCTGTTCTTCTTCTTCGACTTCGTCGACGAACTGGACCGCATGGCCCGCATCGGCGTCGGCGGCGGCAAGGCCGCACTGCTCGCCGCGATGGAGCTGCCCGGACACTTCTACGAGCTGTTCCCCATTGCCGTGCTGATCGGCGCCATCATTGCGCTGGCACGCCTGGCGCAGAGCAGCGAGTTCACCATCTTGCGCACGGGCGGCCTCGGGCCTGCACGGGCGCTGGCGCTGCTGGCCAGCCTCGCCGCCGCCTTTGCGGTGCTGACCTTCGTCGTCGGTGACTACGTGGCACCGCAGTTCGAGCGCGAGGGCGACAACCTGCGCGCCAGCTTCAGCCACGACGCCACCCCCACCAAGCGCGGCGCCTGGCTGAAGGACCACCAGAAGGTCGAGGGCCAGGAGCGCAGCTATTCCGTCAAGGTCGGACGCGTCGGGAGCAGCGGCGCGCTGGTCGACGTGATCATTTTCGAGTTCGACGCCGAAGGCCGGCTGATGTCGCGCACCGAGGCCGAAAGGGCCGATGTCGACGCGCGCGGGCTCTGGCACCTGAAGACGGTCAGGCGCACGGTCTGGAATCCTGGCGCGCCCGCCGGCCCGAGCCCCGTCGGCGAGGTCGTCGTCAGCGAGCAGCAGCTCGACCAGCTCGACTGGCAGAGCTCGCTGCACGCCGGGGTCATTGCCGCAGCCGTGCTGCCCGCCATGTCGATGTCGACGCTGGAGCTCTACCGCTACACCGCGCACCTGTCGGCGCAGGAGCAGTCGGCCCAGGCCCACAACATCCAGTTCTGGCGCAAGGCCTTCTACCCCTTCGCTTGCTTCGTCATGGTCGCCCTGGCCCTGCCCTTCGCCTATCTGCACGGGCGCTCGGGTGGCATCAGCATCAAGGTCTTCGGCGGCATCATGCTGGGCATCAGCTTCATGCTGCTCAACAACGTGGCCGGCCACCTCGGGCTGCTGAAGAACTGGACACCCTGGGTCGTGGCGGCCACGCCCAGCCTGCTCTACTTCGGGCTGTCGATGGCGGCCTTCACCTGGCTCGTCAGATACCGCTGATGGACGGTTTGCTGCTCTTCGCCCACGGCGCGCGTGACCCGGCATGGGCGCAACCCTTCGAACGCGTCGCCGAGCGCCTGCGCACCGCACGGCCGCACACGCCGCTGGCCCTGGCCTATCTCGAGTTCATGTCGCCCGGCATCGAGGCGGCCGCCGAAACGCTGGCCGCGGCCGGCTGCACGCGCGTGCATGTGCTGCCGCTCTTTCTCGGCACAGGCGGCCATGTGCGTCGTGACGTGCCGCTGCTGATCGATGGCCTGCGCCAGCGCCACGGCGACGCCGTCGAGTGGCTGCTGCACCCCCCTCTTGGCGAGCATGAAGCCGTGCTCCAAGCCATGTGCGACGCCTGCCTGCTCACATTGACATGAACCTCCATCAATTCCGCTTCGTCCAAGAAGCCGCCCGCCGCAACCTCAACCTGACCGAGACGGCCAAGGCGCTGTTCACGTCGCAACCGGGCGTGTCCAAGGCCATCCTCGAGCTGGAGGAGGAACTGGGCGTCGACATCTTCTCGCGCCACGGCAAGCGGCTGCGCCGCATCACCGAGCCGGGCCAGCAGGTGCTGGCCTGCATCGAGATCATCCTGCGGGAGGTTGGCAACCTGAAGCGCATCGGCGAGGAGTACTCGCGCCAGGACAGCGGCACCTTCTCCATCGCCACCACCCACACCCAGGCCCGCTACGTGCTGCCCACCCCCGTGGCCCAGCTGCGCAAGAACCTGCCTCAGCTTCGCATCAGCCTGCACCAGGGCAGCCCGGATCAGGTCGCCAAGATGCTGCTCGACGAGAGCGCCGACCTGGGCCTCGCGACCGAATCGCTGGCTCAGTACCCCGAGCTCGTCACGCTGCCCTGCTACGAATGGCAGCACGTGATGGTGGTGCCGCGCGACCATCCCCTGGCCAGCGCCGAGCGCATCAGCCTGGAGCAACTGGCCGGCGAGCCGCTGGTGTCGTACCACCCCAGCTTCACGGGCCGCACCCGCATCGACAAGGCCTTCGCCTCGCGCCACCTCACGCCCAACGTCGTGCTGGAGGCCATCGACTCCGACGTCATCAAGACCTATGTGCGCCTGGGCATGGGCGTGGGCATCGTGGCCGAGATGGCAATGCGTGAGGAGCCCGTGGGCAGCGACCTCGTCGCCCGGCCGCTGGGCACGCTGCTCGGCAGCAACGTGACGCGCATCGCCTTCAAGCGTGGCGCTTACCTGCGCAACTACGTGTACAGCTTCGCGGAGCTGCTGTCCGAGCGGCTGAGCCGCAAGCTCATCGAGAAGGCCATGAACGGCGACGCAACCGATTTCGGCCTCTGAACCGAGCAGTTTCTCAGTCGCCGGCGCCCGAATCCAGGGGCAACATCAGGTCCACTTCGTCGCTGCGCAGCCCGGCCTCGAACACGTCGCGCGCCACGCCGTAGAGCATCAGCAGGTCGCGGTAGGCCGGCAGCTCGAAGCGCGGCACGCCCGGGCCGCCGCCCTGCGCCAGCAATTGCTGCAGCAACCGCATCGCGGCCTCGGGGTCGGCCCACACCACCTGCAGATGGGCGATGACGCTGGGGCAGCCATCCAGGCTGCGCCCTTGCGACAGCGGCTGGGCCCACTGCGGTGCCGATGCGCCGAAGCGCTGCTCGTACTGCCTCGCCTGTTCGGCGAACACCTCGGCATCACCACCCTGCTGGCTGAGCTCCATCAGCAGCAGCTGAGGCATGGCGCCCACATCGCCGCGGGCCACCCGCGCGGCCAGCAGGTCGGCGGACGCCTCGTGCTGGCCCAGCAACTGCAGGAAATCGACCTGTTGCTGCAGGTCCAGCAACTCGTCGGCAATGGTCAGCTCCCGGGACAGCAGCGGCACGGCCGCAACCTGAGCGGGCTGTAGCTGCGGCAGCGCGGCTGGCACGGCCAACGCGGCGGGCTCGGGCGATGGTGCAGGTGGCCAGGGCATGGGCCTGGGCTGGGGCCGCGTGATCTGGTGCGGGCTGTCCTCCGGCAGGGCGGCGCTAGTGGCGGCGACGGGCGGCGCCATGCCGGGCACCGGCGCGGCGCTCGGCAGTCCTGCGCCCTCGGCGGCGTGCAGGGCACGCCAGTAGGCCAGCTCGCTGCGCGCGCGCTGGTCGCGCCAGCGGCTGAAGTAGAAGGCTGCAGCACCGGCGACCAGGCTCATGGCCAGCGTCAGCACCCAGGTCATGGGATCACGATAGGGCGAGGTCCGCGCGCTGCGCACGGTCGGCGCAGG
>NZ_DASWYS010000377.1:0-12747 GCF_036404855.1 Roseateles sp. | reverse complement strand
GTGACCGGCGCCGCTGCGCAGCGGCGCCAGGCCCTTGGGGGTGTCTTCCCAGCCGCAGACGAAGACGCGGCACAGCGCACCGAGGCCGTAGACCTCGCTGGCCAGGCTGGGCGGCTCACCGTTGCGGCGTTCGGGCGCGATGAAGGCCGGCGACGCGCCCAGGCTCAAGCCACGATCGAAAGGATCGGTCGGGTCGGGGATGCGGGCCAGGCCCAGGCCCATCAGGCGCACGTTGCCGTCGGGGTCGAGCCAGATCATGGAGGGATCGATTTCGGCCAGCAGCCAGCCCTGCTGGTGGGCCGTGCGCAGCGCCTCGCAGAGCTGCACGAGCAGCTCGACGCGTTCGCGCAGGTCGAGCCGCTGCAGCCGCGGCAGCAGCGGTTCCCCGTGCGTGCCTTCGAGAATCAGATAGGGGTGGGCGTCCGGCGTCACGCCGCTGTCGCTGGGCACCGCGATGCAGGGGTGTTGCAGCTTGGCCAGGTCGCCGGCCTGATCGGCATAGCGCAGCATGATGCCGGCCCCCTGGTCGCTGCGGTCCAGCACGAGGACGGCGGCCTGCTGCTTGGTGGCCAGGGCGTGATGGGCGCTGTACCACTGGCCCGCATGCGCCTGCTCGCCATCGGGCAGCGGCCGGACCAGGCGCCACACGCCCAGGGCCTGGCCTTCCTCCAGCGGAGCGGCGGCGGCCGGTGGCGGCAGTGACAGGTTGGGCATGCGCATGGCGCAGCATGTTAGGGGTGACCCCAGGGGCCCGTCATCCCCCGGCGTTGCAAACCGGGCCGGCTCGCGCATTCGCTCACGGCCGCCGCGATGTGCGGGGCCGGCAAGCCGGGCGCGGCGCTGCCACGCCGGTCAGGGCGTGCCCTGACCAAGGCGGGCTCAGCGGCGGCGGCGGCGCCGTACCACCCAGGCGATGACGCCCAGGCCGGACAGCAGCATCGCGTAGGTCCCCGGCTCGGGGATGGGGGCCGTGCCTCCGACCGCGCAGGCCAGGTCCTGGCAGATGGTGCCGTTGCCATTGCCCGCGAAGAAGATGCCGTAGTCCGCCGCGCTGGCGCCGGACATGACGAACACCGTGGCGTCCTGCGGCAGCGACATGCCGGTGAACTGCACCGTGTTGGAGAAGTCGGCCGAGCCGTTGCCGGAGATGCTGGTGACCAGTTCGGACTTCAGGTAGAGCGCTGCACCATAGGTGAAGCTGTAGCCGCCGATGACGTCCGTGTTGATCGTCAGCGGGCCGTTGCCGGTGGTGTTGGTCCACAGGCCGTTGCTGAAGACGTTCATGGACCAGAGGTCGGCGCTGGCGTCGTAGGAGGCTGAGACGGAGGCGACGAGCTGGTTGGAGAAGGTCTTCAGCGACCAGTCGAGGGTGGCGGTGCCGCTGCCCAGGGTGCCGGCCAGCGTGCCGTCGATGTGGACGGTGCCGGTGAACTGGCCGGTGCCGGTGCCGCCGCCGATCTGGTAGAGCTCTTCCCAGGTCGAGCGCCCGACGGCAAAGCTGGAGTTGCTGCTTTCCACGTGCATGGGCCAGCTGTTGCCGCCGACGATGAACTGCCCGTCATAGCTCTGATTGACCGGCGTGTAGCCCGACGTCGAGGCGCTGGCGTGGTTGCTGCCCCAGTTCGTCATGCCGTAGGCCTGGCTGGTCACGGTCGTCATGCCCTGGCTGGCATCGCCGGCCCAGGTACCGCCCGCCGTCACGTGAGGCAGGGGCGTGAGCTGGTCGTAGGCGGCGGCGTTGGCGTAGTCGGAGCCGTAGTTGATGGTGCCGTAGACGGTGTTGGGATGGCCGCCGGGATCCAGGCCGAAGACGGGGCTGGTGGTCTGGACGCTGTTGTAGTAGTTCGCGTAGGCCTCGGCGAAGACGCGGAACTGCGACTGGGCCTGGGCGGTGCAGGCCAGGGTCGAGAGCCCGAGCAGGACCAGGGTGCGAAGGGGTACGCGGAGGAACATGGCAACGGCTCCCAGGGGAACGGGCCGGCAGTGGCCCGGACACAATTTGTGCAGTCTGTCACGAACTGCCGGGCTTGCCATCCCTATTCGACAGGACGCCTGGCTGGGGCAGCCGGATGGCCACGCGCAGCCCGCCGTTGCGCCGGTTGGCCAGCGCGATGCGGCCGTCATGGGCCTCGGCGATCTCGCGCGCCAGCGCCAGGCCCAGGCCGGTACCGCCCCGGGGACCCGGCTCGGTGCGCTTGGTGGAGTAGAAGGGCAGCAGCGCCTGCCCCAGCACGGCCTCGCTCATGCCGGGGCCCCGGTCCAGCACCTCGATGGCGATCTCGGCGCCCTGCGGCCGCAGCCGCAGCAGGATCTCGTCGGGGTCGCTGCCGGATTCGTGGGCGTTCTTGATCAGGTTCAGCAGGGCCTGCTCGATCTGCGCCGCGTCGAACCAGCCGGGCTGGCCCGGCAGCTCCCCGTCCAGATGGAACTCGCCCAACAGGGCCAGCCGGTTCAGGAACGCCGCCCAGTCCACCTCGGCGCGGCGCGGCGCGGGCAGTTTGGCGAAGCTGGCGTAGCCCGCCAGGAAGCCGTGCAGATGCGCTGCACGCTCGCCGATGCTGGCCAGCACCTGCGGCAGGCGCTCGACGTCGCCGCGCCGCGCCAGCTCGGCACCGCTGTGGGCGAGCGACGAGATTGGCGCCAGCGAGTTGTTCAGCTCATGGCTGAGGACGCGGATGACGCGCTTCCACGTCGCCACCTCGGCACGTGACAGCTCCCGGGTCATGCGCCGCAGCAGGCGCAGCCGGTGCGGCTGGCCCTGCAGCCGGAACGCCCGCGTGCTGTGGTGGAAGGTCTCCTCCGAGCCGTCGGGCAGTGTCACCGTGAAGAGCCGGTCGCCGTCGCCGGCGAGGGCCTCGCGCAGCGTCTCCGGCTGGGCGGCGATGACGGTGGCGAAGTCCAGCCCGGTCAGGCTGCGGCCGTCCCCCAGCAGCTGGCGCGCGGCCAGGTTGGCGATGGCGATGCGCTCGCTGGCCGCGGTCAGCACCAGCGCGACCGGCGTGTTCTGCACGATGGTGTCCAGCAGCAGCTCGCGCTGCGTCAGGTGCTGGCGCTGCTCGCGCAGGGCCAGGCCCAGTTCGGCATGCAGCCGCGTCAGCGCGGCCAGCTCGCGCGGGCCGTTGGGGGCCAGGTTGAGGCTGAAGTCGCCGTCGCGGTAGCTCAGCACGGCGCCTTCCAGCGCGCGCGTCAGCCGCAGCAGCGGCGCCAGCCAGAACGCGGCCAGCCAGCCCATCAGCGGCAGCATCACGAGGATGGCCGCCGCCAGGGCGACGCCCGCCTCCAGCCCGGCGCGGCGCACGCCCAGGATGACCAGGGGCGGCACGACGGCCGCCGCCGCCAGGGAAAGCAGCGCGCGGGTGCGCAGCGACAGTGGCATCAAGGCGCGATCCCGTAACGTTCCAGCCGCCGGTACAGCGCCTGGCGCGACAGGCCGAGCTGGCTGGCCGCGCGGCTGACGACGCCACCGGCCGCATTCAATGCCGCGGTGACCGCCTCGCGGCTGGGTTCGTCGAGATTGCGCCAGGCGCCGCCGCCGTTGCCGCCGGCGTCCTCCAGCCCGAGCAGGGCAGGCGTGATCTCGCTGCCCTGGCAGAGCAGGGCTGCGCGCTCGACGGCATTCTTCAGCTCGCGCACATTGCCCGGCCAGCGGTGTGCCAGCAGCGCCTCGCGCGCGGCATCGCTCAGCGGGGCGCGTCCGGCCAGGAAATGCTCGGCCAGCGGCAGCACGTCGTCACGGCGCTCTGCCAGGGCGGGGAGCTTCAGCTCGATGAGGTTGAGGCGGTAAAACAGGTCCTCGCGGAACGTCCCGGCCTTGACCATGGCGCGCAGGTCCGCGTTGGTGGCCGACAGCACACGCACGCGGGTCTGGCGCGTCTTGCTGGAGCCCAGGCGCTCGAACTGGCCCGTCTCCAGCACGCGCAGCAGCTTGACCTGGCCGGCCAGCGGCAGGTTGCCGATCTCGTCGAGGAAGAGGGTGCCGCCGTCGGCCGCCTCGAAGCGGCCCATGCGGGCCTTGGCCGCACCGGTGTAGGCGCCGCTGTCGCTGCCGAACAGCTCGGCCTCGATGAGATCGGCCGGCAGCGCGCCGCAGTTCAGCGCGACGAAGGGGCCTTCCCTGGCCGCCGAGTTGGCATGCACGAAGGCGGCGACGCGCTCCTTGCCCGCGCCGTTGGGGCCGGTGATCAGCACCGGCACCGGCGCCATGGCGATCTGGCCGGCCAGCTCCAGCAGCGAGAGCGTTGCATCCGAGCCGAACACCAGGCCGGCCAGGTCGTGGCGCCGCGCCAGCGCGGCCTGCCGTTCGCGCCGTGCCTCGCGCAGCTGCGCGATCTCACGGTTCACTTCGCCCAGCTCCAGCAGGTTTTCCACCGTGGCCAGCAACTTGGCGTCGTCCCAGGGCTTGGCGAGGTAGTCGGCGGCGCCGGCCTTGACGAGGGCGACGGCGGCATCCAGCCGCGTCCAGGCCGTCAGCAGGATGACCGGCAGGTCCGGTCGCCGGGCGCGGATGGCGCGGAACAGCTGCTCGCCTTCCTCGCCCGAGGTCGTGTCGGCCGTGAAGTTCATGTCCTGGATGACCAGGCCGAAGGGCCGTGCCTCCAGCAGCGCCAGGCCTTCTTCGGGGCTGGCGGCCACGCTGGCCTCGATGTCATGCAGGGACAGCAGCAACTCCAGGGCCTGGCCCACGCCGGGGTGGTCGTCAATGATCAGAACTCGTCGCATCGGGGAGCATGGGCTGGGGGCCGGGGAGGTTGTCGGCGGGCGGCTGCCGAGGCGGCGCGCTGGCGATTGACGGTGGGAGGATACCGGCGCACGGTCGCCTTGCGACCCGCGTGCTGTGCCGCTGGATGCTGGAAACCCCGAGTGCCAGCCTTGCTGGCCATCGGCATGACGGGCATCGTCGGGATCGGGATGATGAGGGCGACTCGTGCTTCGCCGCGCTGCATCGCTACGGGAAGGCGGAAGTCGGCTGTGCAGCGGGTGCGGTCCTTCGACTTGCTGAACTCGACGCCCGGAAGCTGTCGTTCAACGTTCGACTTCAGCGGCCTCCCGAGGCGGTTCACCTGCTCAGCATTGAGTGGCGTAGAGAGCTCAACTTCCTGGACTCGGATGTTAGAAAGCTGCACCTCGCTGGACAGACGGCATGGAAAGGTAATGTCACGGCATCAAGCCATTTCCGAATCCATCGTAAGACGCGCAGCTAGAACGTCTGGCGTGCATGCTAGGTTGGCTCATTTGAGCACTCTAGTGCGGAGCTAAGGAGTCAATAGGTCTCGCAAACCTCGCACTGCCGCTTGCGCCTGCGGGGTATTCTCGGCAAGACGGTCGAGCAGTAAAAAGAGCTCAGCAGTTTTCTTTTTGCTGGGCTTCTTCGTCACGAGATGGCACATCAACTTATAGGCGTCCTCGCGATGCTCGAGACTGAATTTCACCGCAAGCTTCGTGAAATTCACGGCTTCGATGCCGCAAATGTCGATGGTGTCCTTCCCCTTGCCGTCTGGCTTGATACTCTTAATGAGTCCGTCGCCATCGACCATCAGGTAGTGCGACCATTCGTCGAGGTGGGGGTGCACAATAAGGTAGTCGCCCGGGTCAGTGGGGAGCGCAGCCAGCCCCGCGTTATACCCAGACGTGAGCACATTCTTCTTGCTTTTGTGAGTGTTGCAGACTGGACAGGCAACGCCGAAGTTGTTGAGGTCAAACATGAACTGTCTATAGGTCGACTTGTCCAAAATGTGCTCAGCATCAAAACTGCGACCATGCTTTGGAAGCTCTGAACTGCAGTAGCAGCAGCGGCACTCCTGCCCCCAGTAGTAGTAAGTCTTGACCTCTGACTTGAAATTCGTCACCAGCTTGTACAGGGGGTGCTCCTTCTTGGGGCCCCACACGGTCTCGTCGGCCAGACCGGACTCACGGAGGTGGTAATGCTCGTCAGTCGACAGCGTCTTCAGCTTCGCCAAGGCGTCAACTCTCTGGCGCGCCGTCACTCCTCAATCTCCCTTCCGTCGGTATCGTCGTTTTCAGCTTCATTTACAAGACGAAGCGCGTCTTTAATGAGTGCAGGCGTCGGGTCACTTATCTTTGCATCTTTGTATAGCCGCTCGAGCCCTTCGAGTTCCTGCTTGGCAAGGTTCCTCTCCTCGGCATCGCCTGTTTCAGCAGAGACAATAGCCTTGAAGATTTGATTGGAGACGTGGGCACTTCCTGACACCGGAGTATCGAAGACCTCCAACAGTGCCTGTTCTACGGAGAACTGCTTCGAGGTTCTCTCCATCGAACTATGGGCGTGCGTCTCGCCTAACTGAGTAATGCCGGCGCCAAGCGCCTGGGCAGCTTGCACCACCACCGGCGAATGAGTTGCCAAGATGACGTGGCAACCGGAGACCATCTTCAACATCGATTCGATGGCATCAATGAACTCAATTTGGCGCTTCGGATGGAGACTAAGTTCTGGCTCATCAATGAGTACCAGCGCCTCGTCGCGAATCGCAGAGGCGAGTCCGAAGATGGAGCAGAGCATTTGCTGCTCACCCGAACTCGCATTCGCGATATCGAACGCATCCTTGCCTTTTGCTCGCGTAACCTCGCACTGAGTCAGAGAGAGCAGGTTAAGGCGGCGAAGCAACGAGAATGCCTGAAGCAGATAGAACTCGCGGCGTATAGACCACAAATTCACATCCAAACTCAGCAAGTTTCGAGGCTTGACCTTGCCCATCAAAGACCGCGCCTCTAGTAGGGCGTCAGTAATCGCCATGGCAACTTCGTCTAGGCTCCGGGAACTCAGAGCTTCATTGATGCTTGCTGAAAGAGGATTTTTAAACCTTGGCCCGGGCTCCAAATTGGAGCTAAGGAACTCGTAAACCGCGCCCTGGTGTGGGTCGCTAAATAGCTTCTGAGTGCCGGGCTTCGGTCGATAAACAAGCCTTAGCTCTGGCAAAAACTCCAGACTCTCCATCACAGAAAAAAGGGCTTCACTCGCCGGGGGGAACTCGCTCACTCGGAACAGCGCTTCCTCAAGAATCCTTCGAGATAGATGTCCGGCCATCCCGCGAAAGGACTTATGCAGCCCCACGCAGATGTAGCGCTCGTGCCGCTCCGTACCGCGCTCATAGACATCAAGCAGTCGCACTCCGGCACGCGGGGGTTCTGGAAAACGAGTGAAGGGACTAAACGTCTGGGCGAGCACTCTGGAGGGCAGAGCTGTCGCTTTGCCAAACAACCGGCCGAACGCTGATAGTGGCACTCCTCCCTTGTCGTCTTCCGCGACTTCCCGAAACCGAGCGTATGCATCGACGAGAACGGTGAGCGCCTCGGTCTTTCCTGAGCCGTTAGGCCCGGTCAGTACATCAAGTTTGTTCCTTCCGAGCCGCCCCCCATCACCGAACGCGATGGCTTTGGTCTTGGTCTCAATAATTCTTATTTCCACAGTCTCCCCTTACCTCTTCGAATTGAATCAGACTCGCGACGGTCCGACCAATTGGTGATGTCCCGGCGCGTGGGGTACGTCCACAGCACGTTGGACTCCCTGCCGGGTACTGAACAGCCGCAGAGCAGCCGTTGGTGGGCTTCCGCATTCAGCCTAGGGCGGCCGTCTGAACCTGGCGGCTGGCTTCAGCTCCTGGCCGACACCCGCCTCGGTCGGCCTAAAGCCGGGCGAAACTCACGGCCGCAGGACCTGTGATGCGAGCGCATGCCACCCGGGCCTGTCCCACAGCAGGTGGGCGGCGACAGCGAATGGCAGGAACAGCCCCAGCCAGACCAAGTAGGCCCGCTGCACCGACCGGTGCCTGACCAGGTCCCACAGAACCATCGGCGACAGGGCCAACAAGGTGTAGAGGTCTGCCGCTAACGGACTGCCCGGCATGGTGGTCGGCAGCCAACTGATCCGGTCGATCGCCGCTGGCAGGGGCAGGACGGTCGCCAGGAACATCATGCGCTTGTGAAAGGCGGCGTCGGTCCGTCGTGCGCGCAAGGCCAAGGCAATGCAGACAGGAAAGAGGATGCCGATGCGCAGCTGCAGTAGTGCGATGTTCTCGAGAAGCCCCAACAGATCCCCGAACTTCTCCTGCACTGAAGGCGGTGCCGCCTGCGCCGCGTTCCAGACCTGCTGATAGCTCGTCGGGACGAGGATGATGCCGACGACGACGATGGCTGGCACCAGCATGAAGGCCACGCGCCCCAGTCTCATGTGCAGCGCGCTCTGGCCGGCCGCCATCAACGTGGATTGAGCGAGCAGCAGCA
The DNA here is from genome assembly GCF_036404855.1 of Roseateles sp. Classification (GTDB taxonomy): domain Bacteria; phylum Pseudomonadota; class Gammaproteobacteria; order Burkholderiales; family Burkholderiaceae_C; genus Pelomonas. Next base: position 4,509 of record NZ_DASWYS010000377.1, on the reverse strand, counting down.
GCAGGAACGCCCCCATGAGGACGGCATGCGCATGCAGGACCAGAGGGAACGGCGCCCGCGCACCGGCCCGCACCATTTCGACCTTCATGAGCGAGTCCGGGATGAAGCCCGTCAAGGTGATGGCCACGAAGAGGGCCGCCATGAAGACCCAGATCCAACGGTCGATGGCCTGCGCGAGCGGGCGGTCGGACGATTGCATGGGCAGTGCGTAGTTCGTGCTCAAGGTGCTCCTCGCCGGGTTGTCGTTGCAACGAACGGGGCCGTCAATACACCTGCAAGGAGCGCACCACCGCCCCGCGGAAACGCGGTTCTCCCACTGACAACCGGGGCGAGCATCCGCGCTTCGCTCGCCTCAAGCCGCATAAGTGTCAACTCTTCCGACAAGGTCGGCCGATCGGCGTAGGCGCCTGCTTGCAGAAGGGCTCGCCTTTCTCGAAGTCGCTGCTGCCGTTCAGGCACCGAATCGTGAACGATCCAGATCAGCCTGAAGCCGCCCCCGCATTTCGTCTCGTTCCTGAACGTCGACAAGTGCGAGCCGCCGCGTGCCATCATTCCCCCCGGCTCAGCCATCGACCCGTGCGCCGCGCGGGCCGTAGCTGCTAGTCTGATCGCCATGAGTGAGCAAAAAATCGAGCTGTATGACGGCCCGGCCGGCGGCTGGGGTGCGCTGAAGAGCGTCGCCCGGCATTTGAACGAGCAGGGCGTGGCGGTGAAGGGCGCAAAGACCTTGCTCCACGCCAACCAGGCCGACGGCTTCGACTGCCCGGGCTGCGCGTGGCCGGACCGCGATCACCGCTCCACCTTCGAGTTCTGCGAGAACGGTGCCAAGGCCGTGGCCGCCGAGGCGACGGCGCGGCGGGCGACGCCGGAGGTGATCGGCGCGAAGACCCTGAGCGAGTGGGCCGAGGTGTCGGACTACGAGCTGGAGGCCACCGGACGGCTCACCGAGCCCATGGTCTACGACGCCCGGACCGACTGCTACCAGCGCACCAGTTGGGACGCCGCCTTCGCATTGATCGCACGCGAGCTGCAGTCGCTGCCGGATCCCAACGAGGCCATCTTCTACACCTCGGGCCGCACCAGTAACGAGGCCGCCTTCCTGTACCAGCTGTTCGTGCGCGAATACGGCACCAACAACTTCCCCGACTGCTCCAACATGTGCCACGAGCCCAGCGGCTCGGGGCTCAAGCCCACCATTGGCGTCGGCAAGGGCACGGTCACGCTGCAGGACTTCGAACGGGCGGACTGCATCCTCGTGTTTGGCCAGAACCCCGGCACCAACCACCCCCGCATGCTGGGAGAGCTGCGCGCCGCGCGCAAACGCGGGGCGCGCATCGTCAGCTTCAACCCGCTGCGCGAGCGCGGTCTGGAGCGCTTTGCCGATCCGCAGAACGCGCTGGAGATGGCCACGCTGGGCGACTCGCCGATCAGCAGTCACTACTTCCAGCTCAAGGTGGGTGGCGACTTCGCGCTGCTCAAGGGCATGTGCAAGCGCGTCGTCGAGCTTGGTGCGCTGGACCAGCCCTTCATCGCCGAGCACACGCAGGGCTTCGACGCCTTCGTGGCCGAACTGCGAGCGCAGTCCTGGGAGCCGCTCGTCGAGGCCTCGGGCCTGACGCGTGCGCAGATCGAGCAGGCCGCCGACATCTACGCCGGCAGCGACCGTGTCATCGCCTGCTGGGGCATGGGCATCACTCAGCACCGGCACTCTGTGGCGACCATCCAGATGATCGTCAACCTGATGCTGCTGCGCGGCAACCTGGGGCGCGAAGGTGCCGGGGTTTGCCCGGTGCGTGGCCACAGCAACGTGCAGGGCGACCGCACCATGGGCATCTACGAGAGGCCCGCGCCGGCCTTTCTCGATCGCCTCGGCGAGGTGTTCGGCTTCGAGCCGCCGCGCGAGCCGGGCTTCGACACCGTCGCCGCCATCCAGGCCATGCTGGACGGCCGGGGCAAGGTCTTCATCGCGATGGGCGGCAACTTTGCCGCTGCCACGCCCGACACCGCGGCGACGTGGCGGGCGCTGCGCCGGTGCGAGCTGACCGTCCACATCACGACGAAGTTCAACCGCAGCCACGTCGTGCACGGCCGCCAGGCACTGGTGCTGCCGGTGCTGGGCCGCACCGAGATCGATGTCCAGGCCAGCGGTCCACAGGGCGTCACGGTGGAGGACTCGATGAGCATGGTGCATCTGTCTGCCGGCATGAATGCGCCGGCCAGCGAGCACCTGCTCTCCGAGCCCATGCTGGTCGCGCGCATGGCCGCCGCGACGCTGACGCACAGCCGCACGCCCTGGCTGCAGCTGGCCGGCGACTACGCGGGCATCCGCGACAAGATCGAGGCCGTGCTGCCGGACTTCGCCGGCTTCAATGACAAGGTCAGGCAGCCGGGTGGCTTTCGCCTGCGCAACACGGCCAGCGAGCGCGTCTGGGCCACGGCCAGCGGCAAGGCCCAGTTCAGCACCCATGCCCTGCCCACCGACCTGGCCGAGCGGCGCGTCGCGGACCGTCAGCGCGACGTGCGCGTCTTCACGCTGACGACGCTGCGTTCGCATGACCAGTACAACACCACCATCTACGGCCACGACGACCGCTACCGGGGCGTCTACGGCCACCGCCGCGTCGTCTTCATCCACGCTGACGACCTCCGGGACCTCGGCATGAAGGCCGGCGACTGGGTGGACATCACCAGCCTCTACGTCGCCGAGGACGGCGCCGAGGTGCAGCAGCGTCGCGCCGAGCGCTTCCTGCTGGTGGCCTACGACATCCCGCGCGGCTGCCTCGCGAGCTACTACCCCGAGACCAACCCGCTGGTCCCGCTGGAGAGCTTCTCCCTCGTCGCGCGAACGCCGACGTCCAAGTCCATCCCCGTCATGCTGAGCCGGCATGGCTGAGGACCGGCTGCTGCGCCTGCTGCTGGCGCTGGACGACGGCGCGGGCGTGGCCCTGGCGCGCCTGGCCAAGCGGCTGGACGAGCGCGTCAGCGTGCTGCTGCGCGAGGGCACCGCGCTGAGCGATGCCGCCATCGGCGGCGCGCGCGGACCCGGTTGGGTGCGGCTGGCCTGCGACGATGCCGGGCGCTGGACCGCCCACCTCACCCCTGCCGGCCGCGAGGCCGCCCGCCAACTGCCGCCACCACCGCCACCACCGCCACCGCCATCACCGCCATGAAGCTTCTCGGCCGCCTCACCTCCATCAACGTGCGCAAGGTCATGTGGACCGCCGCGCTCCTGGGCCTTGAGCTGGACCGCGAGGATTGGGGTGCGGGCTTCCGCTCGCCCCGCGAGCCCGAGTACCTCGCGATGAATCCCAACGGCCTGATCCCCGTCCTCGTCGACGGCGACTTCGTGCTGTGGGAGAGCAATGCCATCTGCCGCTACCTCGCCAATCGACAGGGTGCGACGACGCTGCTGCCCGCCGAGGCGCAGGCTCGCGCCCGCGTCGAGCAATGGATGGACTGGCAGGCCGGCGAGCTGAACAACGCGTGGCGCACGGCCTTCACGGCGCTGGTGCGCGGCCAGCCCGCCACGCCGGAGGCCATCGCGGCCAGTGTCGACAGCTGGAACCGCCACATGGCTCTCCTGGACCGGCAGCTCGCCGCGACCGGCGCCTTCGCCGCGGGACCGGACTTCACCCTCGCCGACGTCGTGCTGGGCCTGTCCGCCCAGCGCTGGAAGAACGCACCCATCGAGCGTGTCGAGCTGCCGGCCGTGGAAGCCTGGTTGCGGCGGATGGCTGGACGGCCGGGGTTCGCGGACTACGTCGACAACGGCATGCCCTGAGGCGACTTCAGGGGCGCGCGCCGGCGGCGCGTTCGACGATCCGCTGCGCCACCTGCCGGGCGGCGGCCCACTGCTCCGGCCTCGGCGGGGCGGCCAGGTTCAGTGCGTTCTGCGCTCGTTGCGATGAGTCCAGGGACGGGTCCGGGAGCGGGGGCATGGGCGGGTTCTGCAGCAGGCCGTGGGCCACCAGGAAGCCCAGCCGTTCGGCGTCGCTCAGGCCCCAGGCTGGGTGGGACCGGGCCGCGCCGATGAGGCCCATCGCATCCCCGGCCTCGGCGTCGCGCCGCAGCGCATCGGCCACCGCCTGCCGTTGTGCGATATCCAACTCGCCGGGGAACGCCGGCGCGGCGAAGGCCGCTGCCGCCTCGGGCACGCCGGCACGCAGCGCCCGCGAGGCCAGCTCGGCGAGCTGAGCCTGGTGCTGGGCCGTGACGGTCTGGCAGAGCCGGCCCTCGGCGTCGGCCTCCACCATCAGCTGGGTCATCAGGTCCGGCGAGACGCCGACGTCGCGAGCCTGCTGGAAGCTGCCACGCCGCGCCTCGGTCGACGCGCAGCGCCGCAGCCAGCGCACCGCTTCCCAAGCCGCCGTGGCGTCGTTGCCGACGAGCGCGCGATCGATGTGCGGGCCGTACCCCTCCGCGCCGATGTGGGACGGCGACGGTACGGAAGCGCCCGCGATCGGGCCGGTGGCTTGCCCCCGCGCGCCGGTCCCGGCGGCGCTGGCCCGC
>NZ_DASWYS010000376.1:0-11267 GCF_036404855.1 Roseateles sp. | reverse complement strand
AGCAGGCACCGCCGGCCCTGACGGCGCGGCTGCTGGGCCTGCCGCGCGGGCGCATCGTCGCGCGCCGCCGCGCCCACTACGAACATCTCTACGGCCTCACGCGGGCGCTGCCCGGCGCGCGGCCGCTGCTGGGCCCCCTGCCCGCCGAGACCGCCCCCTATGTGATGCCGCTGTGGGTGGACGAGCCAGAATCCGTCTACGCAGCGCTGCGCGCGGCCGGCTGTGCCGTGTTCCGCTGGGACCGTGTCTGGCCCGGCGTGCCCGATTTCCCCGACGACCACGGCGCACGCTGGCGAACCCAGGTGCTGCAGCTGCTGTGCCACCAGGACCTTGACGACGCCATGCTGACCCGCACCTGCGACGTGCTCACCGACGCCCTGAAGACATGAGTTCCACCACCGAACGCCCCGCCTCCAAGCAGGCCCGCTCGCTGAGCGGCCTGGCACCCTTTCTGCGCCCCTATCGCGGGCGCATAGCGCTGGCCTTCCTCGCCCTGCTGCTGTCTGCCCTGGCCACGCTGGCCTTCCCGCTGGCGCTGCGCGGCCTCATCGATGCCGGCTTCTCGGCCGGCAACCCGGGTGAGCGGCTGATGGCGCTGCGTGAGCATTTCCTGGCCATGTTCGCCGTTGGCGCGGCCTTGGGGTTGTTCTCGGCCTCGCGCTTCTACATGGTCACCTGGCTGGGCGAACGCGTCACGGCTGACCTGCGCAACGCCGTCTACAAGCACGTGTTGCGTCAGAGCCCCGAGTTCTTCGAGACCACGCAGACCGGCGAGGTGCTGAGCCGCATCACCACGGACACCACCGTCGTGCAGACCGTGGTGGGCTCCAGCCTGTCCATGGGCCTGCGCAACATCGTCATGGGCGTGGGCGCCCTGGTGATGCTGGTCGTCACCAACCCGTATGTGATGGGCCAGGTGCTGGGCATCCTGGTGCTCATCGTGGCGCCGGCGCTGTATTTCGGCCGCCGGGTGCGCAAGCTGTCGCGCGCCAGCCAGGACCGCGTGGCCGACACCTCAGCCATCGCCGCCGAGGTGCTGAACGCCGTCACCGTGGTGCAGAGCTACACGCAGGAAGGCGCCGAGGCGAAACGCTTCGCCGCCGCCAGCGAGGCAGCCTTCGACACCGCGCGCAAGCGCACCCGCGTGCGCAGCTTCCTGGTCGCCTTCATCATCACGGCCGTGTTCGGGGCCATGTTGTGGGGGCTGTACCAAGGCACGCAGGCCGTCATCGCCGGCAAGATCTCGGCCGGCCACCTGGGCCAGACGGTGGTCTATGTGACGCTGCTGGTCAGCAGCGTGGCGGTGCTTGCCGAAGTCTGGGGCGACGTGCTGCGCGCTGCCGGCGCGACCGAGCGCCTCATTGAGCTGATGGAGGCGCGCTCGCCCGTGGCCGAGCCCACTTCGCCCCAGTCGCTGCCCGCACCGCATGGCGGCAGCCGCGTGGAATTCGATGCCATCACCTTCCACTACCCCTCGCGGCCGCAGACCGCAGCGCTGGACGGCCTGTCGCTGACCGTGCAGCCCGGTGAGACGGTGGCGCTTGTCGGCCCCAGCGGCGCTGGCAAGACGACCGTGTTCCAGCTGCTGCTGCGCTTCTACGACCCGCAGTCGGGCCAGATCCGGCTGAATGGCGTGCCCACGCAGACCCTGCGTCTGGCCGACCTGCGCGCCAACGTCGGCCTGGTGCCGCAGGACAGCGTCATCTTCTCGACCACGGCGATGGAGAACATCCGCTATGGCCGGCCCGACGCAACCGACGAGGAGGTCATGGCGGCGGCGAAGGCGGCGTTCGCGGACGACTTCATACGCGCGCTCCCGGAGGGCTATCAGAGCTTCCTGGGCGAACGCGGCGTGCGCCTCTCGGGCGGCCAGCGCCAGCGCATCAGCATCGCCCGCGCGATGCTGAAGAATCCGCCGCTGCTGCTCCTGGACGAAGCCACCAGTGCACTGGACGCGGAGAGCGAACGCGTCGTGCAAGCTGCGCTTGAAGCTGCGATGCAGCACCGCACGACGCTCGTCATCGCGCACCGGCTCGCGACCATCCAGAAGGCCGATCGCATCGTCGTGCTGGACACAGGACGCATCGTGGACATCGGACGGCATGACGAGCTGGTCGCGCGCGGCGGTCTCTACGCCAAGCTCGCTGCGATGCAGTTTGGATTGGAGACTGAGGCGGGCAGCACCGATCAAGCGGCGGCTGCGGGTTGAAACGGACTGCGCTGAGCGTTAGCGGACGTCGCCCACCCAAGGGAATTACACCGACCCGAGCCTGACCCCCCACGCTCAGAATTTCGGTATGCAACGTCTCTTGATTCAAGCAGCCGCAGTCGCGTCTGTGTTTGCAGGGGGCCTGGCATTCGCCGGAGGAAATGGCGTCGTGTCCCATGTGGAGTACCGCGGCCACAAGTTCACGCTTGCCCGGCAATATGCAGACGTCCGCGACTACAACGATGACGTTGAGAAGCTGACAGCTGCGCAGGCCGAACTTGCGTCAAGCCTGATTCGGAAGGCACCATTTGGTCCGAATTTCAAGGATGCCAGCGCGCTTTTTGCCGCGCTCGACAGCCTCCGGTTCCCTGGATACGGCTCCTTCTTTGCCAACCAGATGGGAGCCAAGTCGGACTCCAGGCTCGAGCTTTCATACGTCGAACTGCCGAAGGCATCAGCAAATCGCTATTTGGTCACCGAGGTCCAGCCCGACGGCACCTACCTTGTCGTTGCAGACTTCATGGCACCCTCGGACCCTGAAATCACAAGTGTTTCCCGTGGGAAAAACGGGGAACTCCAGTTTCGAGGCGAAAGCGGTCGGACGGTCATACCCAGATAGCGAGCGTCCAAGCCCGGGCGGTGAGCGACCGTCTTTGCTGCCTCATAGCTGACGGCCTCAGGCTGACTGCCGTTATTCCGGAAGGCCTGCCGAGGCGACAGCTTTCCGGCCCTAAGCAGTCCTAGCGACCCAACGTTGCGGCTAACCGGCGCGCGGAAGGAGGTGCAGCCGACTGGAGCGCGTCCGGTTGAGCCGCGGGTTAGACCTCACCGTTTGGCCCTTTGAACTCCAGCAGCACATCCGGACACCGCTCTTCATTGGCTTTCCCATCGGTGAGCTCGACTACCTTGAATCCGTGCCGCTCGTAGAACCGGCGTGCGCCGCTATTGGCCTGGAATGTGTACAAACGAATTGGAAGCGGCAATGTGCACTTGGCATGCGCCAAGAGCAAGGAGCCGATGCCTTGACCAACAAGTGTTGGTTCGACTGCCATTTGCGTGATCCACGACAGCGCTTCAGCTTTATCGGCGGCCATTGCGGCCACTACCTTGCCCCCGATTTCAGCTACTGTGACACCACCCGATGGGACCAAGTGTGCTCCGACCCAATCGCGTACCTCTGGGTCCGTATGGGCTGACGGGGCATAGGGCATGAAGGCGGCGCGCGTATCGATCAGCAGGCTCGCCACCCGTGGTGCATCTGCAGCAGTGGCCGGGCGCAGCGTAACGTTCATTGAGGTCCAACGTGTTCTATGCGGATAGTTAACGATTCCTGCCCAGCATTTGAGCCTGCGCCGGACCCTTCGCATCGAAGCGGCCAAACATGGCCTTGTCGGCTACGTCGACAATCTGCTTACGGTTGGACTTCGAACTGAAGTCAACGCAGCAGCAGGGTCAGACTATGCCAATGGGCGGGTTGGACTGGATCAGAGCCTGACGGGAGAGCAACTCCTCGGAACGTTCATCCACGAGTCGGATCACTTCTAGACCGCAGCAGGTGATCCTTCCTGGTGGGTGTTCCAGACCTTGGCGCCACGCCTTCTGTGCGCTTGGCATGCCGCTCTTCCGCGCAATGAGCGGCGCCGGCCCGGCGCAAACCCGACTTCGTCGTCGTTACGTCATCTTCGTTGGTTTCGTTTGTTTTGTCTGTTTCGTTTATGGGCTAGTATCGCCCGGGTATCCTTTGGAGAACCCACCATGACTGCCCCCAGCCGACGCCCGCCGCGGCTGCCCAGCGATCACGAGATCGCCCTGGCCCGCGAAGCCAGCCGCCAGCTCGCCCGCCTGCTGCCTGCGGATGACAGCCCCGCCGATGCCCCAACGCTGCGCCTCGTCACTGACGACAACCAGCACGAGATGATTGCCATCCCGCCCGGCGCCCTGCGCCTGCTGGTGGACATGCTGACCCAGCTAGGCCAAGGCCGCGCAGTGACCGTGCTGCCGCAGAACGCTGAGCTCACCACCCAAGAGGTAGCTGACTACCTAAACGTATCCCGCCCTTACGTGGTGAAGCTCATTGAGGAAGAGAGACTCCCCGCCCGCAGGGTGGGCACGCACCGCCGCGTGGCGTTTGAAGATCTGCTGCGCTTTGACGAACAGCAGCGCGCCCGCCAACGCTCCGCGCTGGACGAACTGGCCCGCATCGATGCCGAACTGGGCCTCTGAACCCTGGCCTGGCCCGTTGAGATGAGCCACTTCACCGCCGTCCTGGATGCCAACGTCCTGCACAGCCAGCCCCTGACCAGCCTGCTGCTGGAGCTGGCCGTGGCGCGGCTGTACCGTCCCGCCTGGAGCCAAGACATCCACACAGAGTGGCGCCGATCCGTGCTGCGCGTCAGGCCTGATGTGGATTCCGCCGCGCTGGACCGCCGCCGTGCTGCCATGGATGCGGCCCTGCCGGACGCCTGTGTCAGCGGCTACGCGCCCTTCATCGAGGTGTTGACCCTGCCCGACCCCGACGACCGCCACGTGCTGGCCGTCGCAGTGCGGGCGAAGGCCCAGGTCATTCACCTTCAACGAGCGCGACTTCCCAGTCGACACGCTGGCAGGCTTTGATGTGGTTGCCCAGCACCCGGATGTGTTCCTTCGCCACCTGATAGACCTGCAGCCGGCACTGGTGCGTGCGCGCATCGAGCAGATGCTGCAAGGCTGGCGCCAACCACCTAACACGCCCGAAGCCTTCATCGACACGCTTGAACGCACCGGCCTGCCGGACACTGCTGCGGCGCTGCGAGAGCTGTTCGCGGCGGGCTGAGTCCAGCCTCAAACCAATACCAGTCTGTCGCGAGCGTCAGGTTATGGCCGAGTGCGGCTCTTGCCTGGATTGAGTCAGTTCCAAACAACCTGCTCGCCAGTTGCCGGCACAAAGTGCAACGCCTCTGGCCCAGAGAATGAATCCCTGGTCAAGTCAATGCACAGAGCTATCCCAGTACCCTCAAGCCGAACTGACTCTTGTTCCTCGACAACCGTCTCGACCCTTACGCCGACCAAATGATCGAGCATCACAGGGCCGCCGTCGCAACCAAGATCGAAGGCGTTGAAGACGTTCAAGACGTCGCCGCTATCAAAGCGAAGCTGGACATAGTCATGTACGCGGTCAGCAGTCAACACGCGCTGACCTACGAGGGCGAAGAGGCGCGACGACGTCATACCCAAAGCGTAGTTCGACTCCGACAAGCAGTCGTTCACTGAAGACAGCTCCTAGCCACCAGTGTCGCCGCACCACCGGCCCGGCGAGGCGTCAGCAACTCATCGATCCGACGGGCTGGCGCATGAGATCGGCTGGCGGAAATGCATGCGGGAACGCGTGACCTGGCACTCAGCTGTTCCTACTGATGCAGCCTGACATCTGCGTGAGTGCCTCCGGGAAAGGTCCGCGCCCGAGCGAGTCACCTACGCGCAGAGCCGATTGCGTCCGCCCCGCTTGGCGCGGTAGAGCGCAGCATCGGCTGCCTCAAGCAGCGGCGCCAGCTCGTAGGGCGCATCGGTCGCCAGCCCGATGCTGACAGTGACCTGCCAGTCCGGCCCGCCCAGCTCACCCCAGGGATGGATCGCGACGCGTTCGCGTAGACGTTCGCAGACGTCGATGGCAGCCGACCGGTCGGTGTCGGGCAACACGATGACGAACTCTTCACCCCCCTGTCGCACCACCACGTCGCTGGCGCGCATGCTGTCCTGCAGCAGTTGCGCCATCACCGTCAGAACGCGGTCGCCGGCGGCGTGGCCACAGCGGTCGTTGATGGACTTGAAGTGGTCGATGTCCAGCTGCGCCAGAGCCAACGGGCGCTGCTCACGTTGAGCTGTCGGCAGCAGCTCGGCGCAGCGGCGCTCCAGATGGCGGCGGTTGCCCAGCCCGGTGAGGGGGTCGCGTTCGGCGCTGGCGGCCGCCTCTGCGGCGCGCTGGCGCTGCTGCTGGGCCTCCAGCCGCGCGTCTTCGGCCTGCCACTGCACCTGCTGAGCTTCGGCGCGCGATACGAAGAGTTCTGACTGGGCGCGCATCTTCCTTGTCAGGTCACGCCGTTCCTCGCGTTCGGCCACTTCCAGATGCTGCAGGGCCTGCTCGAAGAGGCCGAGGGCGCGGCAGGCACGGTAGGCCGAGCGTCGGGCACGGATCGTGGTCTGCTGCTGTCCATGAACCCCCATTTCGTCGATCACACCCTGCGCCAGTGCAAGTGCGGACTCAGGCTGTGCCTGTGCCAGATGCCAGTCGGCGAGCGAGGTGCACATGCGCCAGGCATGGGCCTGCAGGCCGTGATGCTGCGCGAGCTCGAGTACCTGGCGCAGCAGCGCGCCAGCACCGGCAAGATCCCCCTGGTGCAGCATCACTTCGGCCAGGTTACCCAGGATGGGCGCGCTGTGCGCCGGATTGGGAAACTGCTCCAGCAGTTCGCGCGCACGTTCGGCCGCGGCGCGCGTTTGCTGCAACAGAGGTTGCAGCTCGGCATCGTCGGCCTGGCTGTCCAACAGCCGGTGCAGCAGGCCGATGCCGATGACGCAGAGGCTGTTGTTCGCCGCCATATTGAGCGGCGCACTTGCATCAGGGCCATGGACCCGCAACGCGTCGGACAACAGGCGCTCGGCCTGCCAGGGGTCACCCATGCGCTCGAAGCAGGCCGCCAGCGCCATGGCAGCGTCGAGCGCGGCGCTGGCGTCGAGATCGCGCGCCAGGCGCACCAACTCGTTCGCGGCACCGAGCGCGGTCTCGAAGGCCTGGGCCTCGCTCGCGGCGATGGCCTGTGTGCGCAATACGGCGCAGCGTTCGCGCCGTTGATCGGGGCCCTGAAGCAGCGGCAGCGTCTCACGCGCAGCCGCCAAGGCCTCGGTGAAACGGCCCAGTCGCGCCAGATGCAGGCAGCGCAGCTCGGCCGCGCGGCCGAGCTCCAGCGGACGTTGAAGCTGTTCGGCGAGGTTCATGGCGGCAATGCATGCGGCCAATGCCACCTCGGGCACGGCCCTGCTGCTGCGTCCGCCCTGGGCCAGGGCCGCTTCCAGCTGCTGGGCCAAATCCACCTGCGGCAAACCCGTCGGCACGGCGGCCAGCGGGGATGCGGATCCGAATTCAGAGTCAGTGCCTTCCACCTTTGGGGATTGCGTCATTGAATTGATGTGTAAAGCGCCATGGATCGGCCGGCCTTGCCGGCCGCCCGAACGCAGCGCAGATGGGAACTTCTCTACGACGGACGGCAATCCAAGCTGTAGCCGGCCGCCATGCCGGCGTCACCATACCAGCCGCCTCCGGGGTAACCCGCCCCTGGCCAGACAGTGGTGTTGCACATTCCCGCGCAGGATGGCTGCCATCGCTGCGGACTGGCACTCAAGGCGGATGTCGGCCCGAGGCGGGCTGCCATCAGCTGCAAACAGAATGGCCTATCGCCAATCACCACCGCCTTGATGCAGTCCCAAACAGCCCGGTCGACGGCACGTGGGAAGGTCGACATTGAGGCGCTCGTGCGGCCTGGCGCGACACCCGGCGGGATGTCGTTACACCCCTCCGCCGTCGCCGGCACCTAACATGCGCCCTGTTGTCCCTCCTTGAATGTGCGTATTTCCGTGATTTTCCGACGTTCCTCCTCCTCCCTGCTGCCCATCGTTGTTGCCAGTGTGGCCCTTGTCGCCGCGCCCGCCACGGCCCTCAGCGCGCAACACGCCAAGCCGCGCGCCGCCGTGCAGAAGCCCAAGAACAAGGCTGCCGCAACGGCCGAACCCACCATGACCACCGACGCCAACGGGCAGACGGTGCCGGCGCTCGCCAACAAGGCCTGGGTGCTGATGGACTTCGACACAGGCCAGGTGCTGGCAGCGTCCAACCCTGATGAGCCGCTGCCGCCCGCGTCGCTCACCAAAATGATGACCAGCTACCTGGTGGAGCAAGGCCTCAAGAGCGGCAAGCTCAAGCCCACCGAGCCAGTCACCATGAGCCTCAGCGCCTGGTGCCGCGGCGGCAAGCAGGGCGACAGCTGCATGTTCGTGCCCCTCAACGCGCAGGCATCCCTGATGGACATGCTGCGCGGCGTGGTGATCGCCAGCGGCAACGACGCCTCCAAGGCCTTGGCCGAGCACATCGGGGGCTCGGAGTCAGGCTTCGTGGCGATGATGAACGCCGAGGCCAAGAAGCTGGGCATGACCAAGACCCAGTTCGCGAATGCCGCGGGGCTGCCGGATCCCGACAACAAGGCTTCGGCGCGCGACCTGGCCGTGCTGGCGGCAGCCATCATTCGCAACAGCGCGGAGTACTACCCGCTCTACGCGGAGCGCGAGTTCACCTACAACGGCATCAAGCAAGGCAACCGCAATGCGCTGCTGTACACCGACCCCACGGTCGACGGCCTCAAGACGGGTCACACGGAAGAAGCTGGTTACTGCCTGACCGCTTCGGCCAAGCGCAACGGCATGCGCCTGATCTCCGTCATCATGAACGCCGACAGCAAGCAGGCCCGGGCAGACCAGACTCGTGTGCTGTTCAACTGGGGTTACGCCAACTTCGAGCAAGCCAAGCCCGCGCAGGCTGGCGCGACGCTGGCAACCGCCAAGGTCACCTACGGCGTGGTGCCCACGGTCAATGCAGGCGTGGCCCAGGCCTGGACGTTGACGGTGCCCAAGGGGCAGGCGGCTGCGGTCCAGACCTCCATCTCGCTGAATCCCACCCTCGAGGCGCCCATCGCCAAGGGCGCCGTGATCGGCAAGATCGTCGCCACCGCCAACGGCAAGCCGTTGGGCGAGGCCCAGCTCATTGCGCTCGCTGACGTGGAACGCGCCGGCTTCTTCGAGCGCCTGCGTCAACGAGTCGTCGGCTGGTTCTCAAAGTGACCGCCTGAGGTCGAGTCAACGCCGCTGCCCGCAGCGGTCGTTGGCGACCTTCAGACTCAGACGATTGCCACGCCGGGATCAGAGCGGTGGGAAGCGATTCGCACCTTCCGCTGGCAACTTGTACATGCAGGCGACGAACAGCGGATCGAGGAGCCAGCCGTTCAGCCATTGCCGGACCGACGGCAGGTCCAGCATCTCAAACCATCCCGGCTCCACGGCAGCGAACTGGCGCACGAACGGCAGCACCGCGAGGTCGGTCGCGCAGGGCGTGTCGCCCCCCAGGCAGGGCGCGCTGTGCAGCCGCCCCTCGAGCGGTCGCAGAAGGACCTCCAGCGCCCTGTCACGGTGAGCTTGCGGCGTGAGGGTCTCGCTCGCGTAGCGCTGCGGATACTTCCAGCGGTCGAGGTGATGCTTGAAGTCACCGTCATTTCGCTGCAGCAGGTCCAGGTTCGCCGGCGATTGCGCCCTCGCCCACCAGCCCCGCACATCGGACGCCGTGAGTGCCCAGCGCATGATGTCCCAGCTCTCCTCGATCACCTCGCCGTCGGGCAACTGGAGGACCGGTACCGTGGCCTTGGGAGACAGGGCCAGCAGGCTCGCCGGCTTGTCGCGCAGGCTGACCTCCACCGCCTCGAAGGCCCGCCCGGCCTGCAGCAGCGCCATGCGTGCGCGCATCGCGTAGGGGCAGCGACGAAAGGTGTAGAGCCGGGGCACCTGAGTGCCCGGCAGAGCGAGCGGTGCCTGCGAAGTCGGCGTCGGAGCGTGCATGGAGAAGGGTCTGGATCTGTGCAGCGGCACGACGGGTTCAAGGCGGTGTCAAGTGGCCTGCGCCTATTGGACCCGCAGCACCTCAAAGCGCTGTGCTGCCGGAGAGACGTGCAGCGACACCTCATCACCTTCGAACTTGCCCAGCACGGCCCTGCCCAGCGGCGCTTCGCCGCTGATGACCTGAACGACCTGGTCGCCGCTGGTCAACTTCATGCTGCCTCCAGCCGGACCGAGAAACAGCTGTTGCTGCTTGTCGTCGGCATCGACCAGGCAGACCAGGGCGCCGATCTGTATACCTTTGCTGGCGTCATAGGCGCCAGGGCGGAACATGCGCCATTGGGCCATCGCCTGTCGGATAGCGTCAGCGCGACGCGCTTGGCCAGTCGCCAGGTAGGCCGCTTCGAGTCCCAGGGTGTCGTACTTGTTCTCGGCGATGTTCTCTTCGTGAGTCGCCGTTTCGTGGGCCGTCCGCGCTGCCTGCTCGGCTTGAAGCAGGTCTTCGGCGAGGCGTTCCAGCACCTGCTGCTGCAGCAAGAATTTATCCATGGCGAAAAGTAGGCAGCTCGAACAAGCAAGGGCTTGTCGATTATGAAGGGCTCCATCAAGTCACGGTCATGCCGACGTCTCATCCGCCACCGCCCATCGAACGAGGGGATTGCGTGTGTAGGTCATGTGTCGGTTAGAGTCTTTCGAGGCTCTGACGTGGCGGGGCCAACCTTCAACAAGAAACCCGTCCGCACGCGCCGGCCGGCGCCCTGTGAAAAGCCTTGCCCATTTGGAGACCGAAGATGCGCCGCCCTGCCCTCCGCGCCAGCTCCCTGGCCGTGCTTGCGTCCCTGATCGCGCCGCTGACGGCGCTGGCCGTCGATGGCAAGCCCGTCTACCAGGCCCAGGTGCAGCGCACCAGCTTCGGCATCCCACATATCCAGGCCACCGACTGGGGCAGCCTGGGCTACGGCTATGGCTACGCCTTTGCGCAGGACAACGTGTGCGTGCTGGCGCGTGAAGTGCTGGCCGCTTCGGGCACGCAGTCGCTGTACTTCGGCGCGAGCACCGTCGCATCGGACCGCGTCTACAAGTTGACCAACTCGGCCGCGCGTGTGGATGCCGCGTGGCGGGTCATCGACGAGGAGACCCGTGATCTGCTAACCGGCTATGCCGACGGCTTCAACCGCTACTTGCGCGACACCGGCCCCGGTGCGCTGCCCGCGGATTGCCGCGCCCAACCGTGGGTGCAGCCGATCACCGGCAAGGACGCGTTGAAGGTGTTGCGCAAGCTGCTCGTTCGCGCCGGCACCGGCAACTTCATCGCCGGCCTGAACGCCGCGGTGCCGCCAGCGGCTGTCGGCGCCGCCGCAGCGCCGGGTGCGGACGTGGCTGTCGCCGCGGCCGCCCCCGCGCCGTCTCTGTCGCACGCCCTGGCCGC
>NZ_DASWYS010000375.1:0-10787 GCF_036404855.1 Roseateles sp. | reverse complement strand
TAGCCGCTGGAGCCGCGCACGTTGGGCTGGATCAGCGCCATGCCCAGCTCTTGCACGAAGTAGGCGTTGCGGCCGAGGAAGCCGACGCTGGCCTGGGACTCGGGGCCACCGTGGATGGAGATCAGCACAGGGCGCTTGCCCCCGAACTTGCTGGGCGGCGAGGTCAGCAGGCCGGAGATCGTCGTGCCGTCGAAGCTCTTCCAGCGCACGATCTTCTGCTCACTGAAGCCCGAGGTGTCCATGCCCGGCGCGGCGGCGGCGCGCGTCCACTGCTGGACCTTGCCGTCCGCATCCAGCGAATAGATCTGGCTGGGACCTTGCGCGTTGCTGATCGAGAGGGCCAGCTCGCCGCGGCCGCGGTGATAGGAGGCGGCCCCCACGTTGCCGTTGGGCAGAGCTGCCGGAGCGGGCAGTTCCTTGGCCGTTGCCGTGTCAAAGAAGTGCAGCTCGTCGCGGCCGTCGACGTTGAACTGCGCAGCCAGCTTGGTGCCGTCCTCGGTCAGCGTGACGCCGCTGACATCCCAGGGGATGTGGCTGCTGATGCGATCGATGCGGCCGCTGCCCAGGTCAAGCTTCATCAGCTCGCGGAACTCGCCCGCGCGGTCGCTGGCGATCCACAGCCCACGGCCGTCATTGGCCCAGCCGGCCGGCGAATAGGTGGCCTTGGGGGCCTGGCTGCCGACGGCCGGCGCGACCTGCTTGGCCATGCCGCTGGCGAGGTCCAGCATCCAGATCTGCGATTCGTTCGCTGACAGGTAGCGTGTCAGCGACACCAGGCGCTCGTCGGGGGAGGGGCGGCCCGCGGCCCAGCCACCACCGTCCAGCTCGGCCAGCTTGCGACGACCTTCCGGCTTGGCGGGATCCATCAGCCACAGCGTGGTCGTGATCTTGCTGCGAGTGCCGCCCTGGGCGGTCCGGTCGATGGGAACGGACGAATAGATCAGCTGTCCGCTCTTGCGCAGCCAGGTGTTGATGGCGTGGCGCTCGTCCGGGCTGGTGAGCAGCACGGGCTGGGCGCCAGCCTGGTTCAGCGCCAGGCGGTAGATCTGGCCCACCTCGTTGCCGCCGGTGGCGCGCTCGAAGACGATGTACTGGCCGTTGCGCGGCTCGTAGCTGGCACGGGTGACCGGGTCAACGCCGTCGGTCAGTTGTTCGCCGGCGGTCAACGGCGTCGTCACGCGGAAGATCTGGGCCGTGTTGGCCCCGGCCTTGCGGTGGCTGACCAGCATCTCGCGCTGCGTCGGATGCCAGTCGGCGAAGGTGTGGCCGCGGAAGTCGTTGTAGCGGCCGATGGCATCGGCCAGGCTCTGGGGCACGGCGGGGATGCCCTGGACGAGCAGGTTGGCATTGGGCACGACGACGGCGGTCGGCGCGGTCGGCGATGCACAGGCGGCCAGCAGGGCGGTGCCCAGCACGCAGAGCGAGGAACGGAGACGATTCATAGGGGCCTCAAAAAGGAAATGGGCGCTCAAAGCGCCCATTCTCGACCGGGTTGAACTCGGGTCTAACCCGCTGTGACTTCCTTCAGTGCGTCTGCTGGATGCCGGCGATCAGCCAGCCCTCGCCGGACTTGACCAGGTGCCAGATCTCGTCGAAATCGCCGGCAGCCTGATCGCTGGCTTCGCGCACCAGGCCCCAGAAGCGCACGGAGACGACCTGCTGGCCATCCTCGGTCGCGACGTCCACGACGCTGGCGTCGAGCTGCAGCACTTCGGTGCGCTGGGTCGCGCTGCCGCGCTCCAGCAGCTCCTGCTGGATGCTGGCGTACATCTGCGGCGTCGTGAAGCGGCGCAGGTCGGCCTGGTCGCCCGCGTCATTGGCAGCCTGCAGGCGGATGAACACCTGCTTGGCGATCTTCTCGAAGCCGGCGGCGTCGAAATCGGCAGGCACCGAGGCGGCCGCAGCGCCGGTCGCTGCAGCCGCTGCCACGGGGGCTGCCGAGGCCGTGGCCTGCGGCTGCCAAGCCGGTTGGGCGGGCTGCTGTCCGGCATCGAAGTTCATGCCGTTGGAGCCAGCCAGTTGCGGCGACTTCGATGCGGCAAAGCGGCGCATCAGGAAGCGGATGACGAACAGCGCCACCAGACCCAGCAGCACCATGGTCATGATGTTGGCCAGCTCGGCGCCGAAGCCGAGGTGGCTGGCCAGCGCGGCCAGGCCCAGGCCGGCGGCCAGGCCGGCGACCGGGCCAAGCCAGGAGCGCTTGGGCGCGGCGGCTGCGGCACCCGCCTGCTGCGGCACTGCGGGCTTGGCGGGGGCCGCCTGTTGCGGTGCTGCAGGCTGCTGGGCCGGCGGCGTGTGGGGTGTGGTCTGAGCTGGCGTGCTGCGCTTGATGCCGCCACTGCCCAGGCGCTTGGCCTCGGCGTCGTGGGCGGGCAGGGCGAAGGCCAGCAGGGCGGCCAGGCTCGCGGCAATGATGCGGTTCAAGCGGAGTCTCCGGAAAAGTGAGAGGAACGAGCCAGAGATAGTGGCTCACCACATGATTTTCAAGCTTCCCGGATGTCAGCGACTATGGTTTTTCCGAAGTCTGCCCGCAACAGAAACCGAACAATGGCTGCCGCCGTGGCGTCTGCTGTCTGCAGCTGGCCGCCTTCCTTCAGGCCCTGGAAGCGGGCCTGCTCGGGGAAGCGCTCGGGATCGGCGCCACGCAGTTGCACCTGCATGTCGGTGTCGATGACGCCGGGCGCCAGCGACACGATGCCGACGCCGGGCTCTTCCAGGGCCAGCGCCCGGCTCAGGTGGTCCAGTCCGGCCTTCACGGCACAGTAGGACGCGCTGCCCGCCATCGCGCGCCGGCCCAGACCGGAGGAAATGTTGAGGATGCGGCGTTGGGGGACGCCGGCCGTCTCGGCAAGGAAGACGCGGCTCAGCAGTGCAGGCGCCTCCAGGCCGACGCGCAGCGCTGCGGACAGCTCGCCCAGGTCGCTGGTCGCCAGCGGGCCGGGCGCACTGAGCAGCGCGGCGTTGTTGATCAGCGTGGCACTCTGCCAGCCCGTGTGGGCGCGCAGCCAGGCTTGCAGGCGCTCGGCGGCGGGCAGCGGGTCGGCGAGGTCGACGCCCCATTGCTCGGCCTCCAGCGTCGGGTTGAGCTTGCGGGCGATGCCGATAACCGTGTGATCGGGCTGCGCGAGCTGGTGGGCCAGCGCGGCGCCCAGGCCGCGGGAGCTGCCGGTGACGATAAAGAGGTGCATTCAGAACTCCGGGGGACAGGTGAAGTGGTGGCCGGCGACCTGCAGCTCGCTGGCATGCAGCAGCAGCCGCGGGCGGGCCGCGGCGATGTCGGCCGTGGCATAGAGCGCATCCCCAAGGATGGCATGACCCAGCGCGGCCATGTGCACGCGCAGCTGGTGGCTGCGCCCGGTCAGCGGCTCCAGCGCGACGCGGGTGTGCCCCTCCTCGTGGCCGAGGACGCGCCAGCGGGTCTGCGAGGGCTTGCCGCGGTCGTGGTCGACCTGCTGGAGCGGCCGGTTGGGCCAGTCCGGCGCCAGCGGCAGATCGATGAGGCCCTTGCCCTCGAGATGGCCGGCGACGACGGCGATGTAGACCTTGCCGACGCGACGCTCGGCGAAGTCGGCGCTGAGCTCGCGCTGGGCCGCCATGCCGCGGGCGAACAGCAACAGGCCGGAGGTGGCCTGGTCCAGGCGATGCACGATCAGCGCATCGGGATACAGGCCCTGCACGCGGGCGCTGGCGCAGTCGGGTTCGGTGCGCCCCGGCACACTGAGCAGGCCCGCGGGCTTGGTGATGACGACCAGCCGGTCGTCGGCGTGCAGCACCTGCATCAGCGTGACGAGACCAGGATGCCCGCGGCGATCAGCGCGAAGGCCAGGCCGTGGTACCAGGCCGGTGCCAGGCCCAGCAGGGCCGCCGAGATGACGGCGGCGAACACGGGCGTCAGGTTGACGAAGAAGCCGGCCAGGGCCGGCCCGGCCTCTGCCACGCCCAGGCCCCAGCAGCGGTAGGCGATCAGCGAGGGGCCGATGGCGACGTACGCCAGCACCGCGATGAGGGTGGGGCTCCAGTGGATGGGGCCCGGCGCGATGACCTGTTCCGCCCCGGCCGCCAGGCCCGAGAAGACGACGCCGAACATCAGCTGGGCCATCAACGCCTCGGCCCAGTTCCAATCCGGGCGCTCGCCCGGTCTGAGCCCCGGTGCCGGCCGGGCCAGCATCCACGAGTAGACGGCCCAGGTGAAGATGGCAACCAGCATCAGCAGGTCGCCGGGCACGAAATGCACGGCCAGCAGCGCTGCCGGGTCCCCTCTGGCGATGACGACCGCCACGCCGGCCAGGGACAGTGCTGCGCCGGCCAGTTGACGGCGCCGCGGCCTGACGCCATAGAAGACAGCACCCACGCCCAGCATCCAGACCGGCATGCTGGCCGTGATCAGCGTGACGTTCAGTGGCGACGAGGTGTGTAGGGCCAGATACTGCAGCGCGTTGTAGCAGCCCATGCCGAGCAGGCCCAGCCAGGCCAGGCCACGCCAGCGCCGCAGCGCCTCGCCGGGGTGGGCCAGAAGCCGGCGCGCCAGGGGTGCGAGCAGGGCGAAAGCGAGCAGCCAGCGCAGCCCGTTGAGCGCCATCGGCGGGATATCGTTGCGCACCAGCCGGCCCACGACTGCATTGCCGGCCCACAGCAATGGCGGCAGCGTCAACAGCAGAGCGAGGCGTGGGGTCAGCGTCATCGGGCGGCGCGCGCGGGGCAAAGGGCTGGCACGATAGCTGACAACGCAACAAGGAGCGCCGTGATGAACGAAAAGGCCGTGGTGATTGACGCCCCGGGCGGGCCGGAACAACTGAAGCTGGTGGACGTGGAAGTCGGCGCACCCGGGCCGGGTGAGATCCGCATCCGCCACCAGGCCTGCGGGCTCAACTACATCGACGTCTACCACCGCAACGGCGCCTACCCGCTGCCGCTGCCGGCGCGGCTGGGCATGGAGGGCGCAGGCGTCGTGGAGGCGGTGGGCGAGGGCGTGACCCACCTGAAGGCGGGCGACCGGGCGGCCTACGCCAGTCAACCGCCCGGCGCCTATGCAACCGCCCGTGTGATGCCCGCGAAGTGCGTGCTCAAGCTGCCGGACGCGATCGACTTCGAAACCGGCGCCGCCATGATGCTCAAGGGCCTGACGGTGCAGTACCTGCTGCGCAAGACGCTGCCCCAGGGGGGGCTGCAGGCCGGCGACTTCGTCCTTTTCCACGCAGCGGCGGGCGGCGTCGGCCTGATCGCCTGCCAATGGGCCCGCTCGCTGGGGCTGCAGCTCATCGGCACTGCGGGCAGCGCGCAGAAGTGCCAGCTCGTGCTGGAGAACGGCGCGGCCCATGCGATCAACTACCGCAGCGAGGACTTCGCGGCGAGGGTGCGCGACATCACCAGCGGGCGCGGTGTCAAGGTGGTCTACGACTCGGTCGGCGCCGACACCTGGGAAGGATCGCTGAACAGCCTGGCGCCGTTCGGGCTGCTGGCCAGCTTCGGCGCAGCCTCGGGGCCGGTGCCGCCGTTCAGCGTGAGTACGCTGGCGGCCAAGGGTTCGGTCTACGTGACTCGGCCCACGCTCTTCACCCATATCGCGACGCAGGAGGCCACGCAGGCCATGGGCGACGAGTTGTTCGCCATGGTGGCCAGCGGTCAGGTCAACATCCGCATCGACAAGCGCTACGCGCTGGCCGACGTGGCGGAGGCGCACCGAGACCTGGAGGCCCGTCACCTGGTCGGCAGCGCCGTGTTATTGCCCTGAGGACGGGGAGGAGCGAGCCGAGCAGTTGGGCGAGGCTGATCCCCTGTCTGATTTCGACCGCAAGCGGGTGGTCAATCAGCTCATTCGAACCGGTCGCAGCGCTGAAACCCGCGCCAACGCTGGGTCTGCGGAGTTTCTTGAGTCCACGGCGCGGCAGCACCCCCGAGAACGACAAAGGCCGGCGCAATGGCCGGCCTTGCCGCGACGGAAGGGGCGGTGCCGTTCAGTGGCTGCGGTTGCGGCGGCGCGCGACGGCGCCGACGGCGGCGAGACCCAGCAGCATCAGCGCGTAGCTTTCCGGTTCCGGCACCGGCTGGGCCTGGATGTTGAGCGAGCCGGTGAAGCCGACGCTACCGCCGATCAGGTTGCCGCTGACGACCAGTGTGTGCAGGGTGGGCGTCAAGCTGCTGGCCGTGTAGGTCCAGGCATCGACGCCGATGCCACCGGGCAGGCTCAGGTTGACGTCGGCCGTGAAGGGGTTGCCGTCAAAGGTGACACCGGTGACGTCGAATCCGCTGCCGCCCGCGAAGTTGGCGGTGATGACGGCGTTCAGGTTGATGGACGTCCAGCCCACCAGGCTGCTGAGATCCAGCGTGAAGCTGTTGTCGCCCGTGCTGGCGGCCGAGAAGCTGCCGGACCACTGGTTGGGGCCATTGCTGACCAGCGTGATGGGCGTGGCGGCAGAGGCGAGCGTGCTGGCAAGCAGCAGGCCAGCGGAGATCAGGGCAGACTTGAGCAACATGGGTGAACTCGGTTGTGTGGAGTTGTTGCCAAGTATGTCATCCCTAAGGTGACAAATGCACGAAAGTGGCAAGTCAGTCGCCAGGCGCGACCTGAAACTGGCAAGGCTCAAAGGATCCGGCGCAGCGCGATCTCGAAATTGAACGCGGAGCCGACGCCGGGTTCGCTGGTGACCGCCACGCTGCCACCCATCAGTGCCACCAGGCGCTGCACGATGGTCAGGCCCAGGCCCGTGCCGCCGTAGCGGCGCGTGATGCTGCCGTCGGCTTGCGTGAAGGGGTCGAAGATCTGGCTGATCTGGTCGCGCGTCATGCCGATGCCGGTGTCCGTGACGCAGCCGTGCAGGCGCAACCGCGCCGGCGGGTCACCGTCCCGCGCCTCGGCCAGCGCGATCTCGATGCGCACGTCGCCATGCTCGGTGAATTTCAGCGCGTTGCCGACCAGGTTGATGAGCACCTGGCGCAGCCGCAGCGCATCGCCCACCAGCCAGGACGGCACGCGGGGCTCCACGTGGGTGCGCAACTGGATGCGCTTGTCGTGGGCCTGCAGCAGCAGCGGCTGCAGCGCTTCGCCCAGGCAGTCCTGCAGGCTGAACGGCGCTTCCTCGATGACGATGCGACCGGCCTCGATCTTGGCCACGTCCAGCAGGTCGTTGATGATGGTCATCAGCCCCTTGGCGGACTGGTGAGCCATGCCGATGAAGCGGCGCTGGCGTTCGTCGAGTTCAGTCTGCAGCACCAGTTCCGTGAGGCCCAGCACGCCGTTCATGGGGGTGCGGATCTCGTGGCTCATGTTGGCCAGGAACGCGCTCTTGGCCTGGCTGGCCGTCTCGGCCGCCTCGCGTGCGGCGACCAGGGCGGCCTGGCTGGCCTTGAGGTCGGCGATGTCGCGCGCATTCAGCAGCATGACGGTGTCGCCGGTGACGGGGTCCCGCATCTGGCGGGCGTCCAGCGCATGCCAGCACG
Source organism: Roseateles sp. (assembly GCF_036404855.1). Classification (GTDB taxonomy): domain Bacteria; phylum Pseudomonadota; class Gammaproteobacteria; order Burkholderiales; family Burkholderiaceae_C; genus Pelomonas. The sequence goes on along the minus strand of NZ_DASWYS010000375.1, from coordinate 3,350 downwards.
GGCCGTTCAGGGTCTGCAGCTCGACGTCCTGGCGGCAGGTCTCGCCGCGCTGCACTCGGCTGAGGATGCTGGCGGCGTCGTGGGCATGGGCGAAGAGGCGGGCGAACTCGCTGCCGCCTGCGGGGGGCGGCGTGTCGCCAAAGGTGAGGGCAGCGGCAGGGTTGCGCATCAGCAGTTCGCCGGCACCCGGGCCGAGCAGGCCGAACACGGCGATGCGCACCGAGGTGTGCTGCAGCGCCTCGACACCGCGCAGCATGGACAGGTCCGCGCCGCCGCCCAGGGAGTCGGCCGCGAACAGCATGACCTGGCGGCGGTCGGGCGTGCGCATGCCGCGCGAGACCAGCATGACGGTGGTCGGCTCGCCCTTGGGGTAGAGGGTCCACTGCTCCCGGACGATCTTGCCCTGGGCATGGTCGGCCGCCGTGACGGCCAGGCGCTCCTGCACGGCATCGCCATGCTCGTTGAAGTTGCGCGAGAGGAACTCTTCGGCGCTGTCGGCATGCCAGAAGCGCAGGGCTGCGGCATTGGCCCAGAGGTTGCGCTGGTGCTCGGGGTCGAAGACCCACAGAGGAACATCGAGCCAGTCGTAGTGGCTCAGGCTGGCAAAGTCGAGGAGCATGGAGGGCGTAGAGCGGCGCGCGATTGTCACCGCTTGTGATCGAGACCCGCGTGAACTACTGCGCTGCTCCGGCGTCGGGCGGTCCCAGAGCCGCGCGGTAGGCATGCCAGCTGGCATGACCCAGCCAGGGTCCGACAACCACGAGGCCGATGAAGTACGGCAGCATGGCCGCCACGATCAGCGTCGTCACGATCAGGCCCCAGAACAGCATGACCAGCGGCTGGGTCAGGCAGAGCTTGAGGCTTGCCAGGCCGGCCGTGACGGCGTCGGTGTCACGGTCCAGCAGCAGTGGCATGGCGATGACGCTGACCGCGAAGATGAGGCCCGCGAAGACCGCACCGACGGCCAGGTAGGCCGCGATGAAGCCGAGGTGCTCCGGATTGAGCAACTGGTGCAGCGAGCCCGCGAAGTCGGGCATGCCGTCGAAGCTGACAGCGAACACGACCAGTGCTGCCCGGCCCCACAGCATCTCCAGGATGAGCAGCACGAAGCCGAAGATCGCGATCTGGCGGACGTTGGCCATCCAGGCCCCGAGGGCGTCCTCGATGGTGGGGGCCTCGCCGCGCTCCAGGCGCAGGCTGACCTGGTAGAGGCCCAGGCACAGCAGCGGACCCAGCAGCAGGAAGCCCGCGCACAGCGCCAGGGTGTAGATGGGCGCGTGCCGGAACACCATCAGCACGGTCAGACCCATCAGCGCGAAGCAGCCGCCGAAGAAGGTGGCGATGCCGGGAGCGCGCCGCAGATCGGCCCAGCCCAGCTTCAGCCAGTGCAGCGGCGCCGACAGGGGCAGGCGCCGCAGCGGCGGGCCGAGCTCGACGGCGGGCTCTGGAACGTAGGGGGTGTAGGCAGGCGAGGGAGGTTCAGGTGCGTCGGACACGGCGCAGTTCATCCAGGATCAACAGGATGGCGCCGATGGTGATGGCACTGTCTGCCACATTGAAAGCGGGGAAATACCAGCCGCGAGCGTGGACCTGGATGAAATCGACGACGTAGCCGTGGATGGCACGGTCGATGACATTGCCCAGGGCGCCACCGAGGATCAGCGTCAGCGCCCAGGCAAAGATCTTCTGGTGGCCGTGGCGGCGCAGCATCCAGATGATGAAGCCGGCCGCGGCCAGCCCCAGCCCCAGGAAGAACCAGCGCTGCCATCCCGAGGCGCCATGCAGGAAGCTGAAGGCGGCGCCGTAGTTGTGGGCGCGCACCAGGTTGAAGAAGCTGGTGACTGGGTGGACGTCGCCCAGCTGGAAGGCGCCCAGGATCAGGATTTTGGTGAACTGGTCGGCCAGGATGATCACGGCGGCGATCAGCAGCCAGGCGGTCAGGCCAGAGGAGGAAGACGAACGAGAGGGCATGGGGCGGGGCGCGAGGCGAGGGGCGTCAATGTAACTTGCTGCCGGGCTTGGGCTTGTGGGCGCCGGCGAACGGGCGTAGAAGCAAGACTCTTCCTTCCCGTTGGAGGACGACATGCGAAAGCGCATCTACTGGCTGCTGCCCGACCTGGGCAGTGCACGCAGGACGATGGACGAGCTGCTGCTCGCCCGCATCACCGAGCATCACATCCATTTCGTGGCCTCCGAGGGCGCCCCCATGGACGGGTTGCATGCGGCCAATGTGCTGCAGACCTCCGACCTTGTCGAGGCGGCCCAGTACGGGGCGCTGATCGGCTCGGGCCTGGGCGCGGCAGGCGGGGTGGCGGCGGTCTTTGCCTTCGATCCGACATCGCCGGCGGCCCTGGTCACCGGGGTGGCGGCGGTCGGGGCCATGCTGGGCACTTGGTCCGCAAGCATGATCGGCAGCTCGACGCCGAGCCGGCGCCTGAAACGCTTCGAGCGGGCGCTCGGCGAAGGGCAATACCTGCTCATCGTCGATGTGCCGCGCACCCGGGTGGGCGAGATCGAGCGCTTGCTCGAGCGCACCCATCCCGAGGCGCATTTCGAAGGCTGGGAACCCAACGTGCCAGCCTTCCCCTGAGCCGGCTCAGGCGACGGTGCGGACCTCGCCCGCACCGTGCAGGTTGCTGTCGCAACGTCCGCACAGTGTCGGATGGCTGGCGATCTGCCCGACGTCGGCGCGGTAGTGCCAGCAGCGCTCGCACTTGGCGTGCGGGCTGGGCGTGACGACGACGCCGAACTGGGCGGCGGACACCAGCTTCACGGCAGAGGTGATGAAGACGAAGCGCAGGTCCGCGCCCAGGCTGCGCAGCAAGGCCTCGTCCTGCTCATCGACCTGCAACGTCAGCTCGGCCTGCAGCGAGGCGCCGACCGCACCGGTCACGCGCACGGCCTCGATGGCCTTGTTGACCTCGTCTCGGATGTCGTGGATGCGCTGCCACTTGGCCAGCAAGCCGGCGTCGGTGGCGCCGAAATCCCAGTAGGTCTCGACGAAGATGCTCTCGCCCTTGTTGAACACCTGCCATGCCTCCTCGGCCGTGAAGCTGAGGAAGGGGGCCATCCAGCGCAGCATGGCGTGCGTGATCTGCCACAGCGCCGTCTGCGCCGAGCGCCGGGCCAGGCTCTTGGGCGCGGTCGTGTAGAGGCGGTCCTTCAGCACGTCCAGGTAGAACGCGCCCAGGTCCTCGGAGCAGTAGACCTGCAGCTTGGCGACGACCGGGTGGAACTCGTAGCGCTCGAAGTGGGCCAGGATGTCGGCCTGCAGTTCGGCCGCGCGGGCCAGGGCATAACGGTCCACCTCCAGCAACTGGTCCGCCGGCACGGCGTCCTTCGCAGGGTCG
>NZ_DASWYS010000374.1:0-71648 GCF_036404855.1 Roseateles sp. | reverse complement strand
TTGGTGCAGCGGCTGGAATGTTATGGGTATCGATGATCGATTCTATGGATCCAAAGCCCTCCGCGCTGGCGGCGATGGGAGAATCCGCCCCATGCACGCATCTTCCGACACCCTGACGCTCACCCGCCCCGACGACTGGCACCTGCACCTGCGCGACGAGGCGGCGCTCGCCAGCGTCCTGCCCTACACGGCGCAGCAGTTCGCGCGCGCCATCGTCATGCCCAACCTGCGCCCGCCCGTCACCACCGCCGCGCAGGCCGTGGCCTACCGCGAGCGCATCCTGGCGGCCCTGCCCCCGGGCTCCGACTTCCAGCCGCTGATGACGATGTACCTGACGGACAACACGCCGCCGGACGAGATCAAGCGCGCGCGGGACGCCGGCGTGGTCGCCCTCAAGCTCTACCCGGCCGGGGCCACGACCAACAGCGATGCCGGCGTGACCGACATTCGCAAGACCTACAAGACGCTGGAGGCCATGCAGCGTGAGGGCCTGCTCTTGCTCGTGCACGGCGAGGTGACGGATGGCGACATCGATGTCTTCGACCGCGAGGCCGTGTTTGTCGAGCGCGTGATGACGCCGCTGCGCGCGGCGATGCCGGAGCTGAAGGTCGTCTTTGAGCACATCACCACCAAAGAAGCCGCGCAGTACGTGACCGAGGCCGACCGCTTCACGGCCGCCACCATCACGCCGCAGCATCTGCTCTACAACCGCAACGCCATCTTCACTGGCGGCCTGCGCCCGCACTACTACTGCCTGCCTGTGCTCAAGCGAGAGGAGCACCGCCAGGCGCTGCTCCAAGCCGCCGCCTCGGGCCTGCCGAAGTTCTTCCTCGGCACAGACAGCGCGCCGCACGCGTCGGTGATGAAGGAGAACTCGGTTTGCGGCGCCGGCTGCTTCACCGCCATCTCGGCGCTGGAGCTGTATGCGGAAGCCTTCGAAGGCATCGGCGCGCTGGACAAGCTCGACGCCTTCGCCGGCCATCACGGCCCCGACTTCTACGGCCTGCCTCGCAACACCGGCACCGTCACGCTCAAGCGCCAGCCCTGGGCGCTGCCGGAGGCCGTGCCTTTCGGGGAAGCCCAACTGAAACCGCTGCGTGGCGGCGAAACGCTGAACTGGAAACTGATCGCATGAACGAGAACAAAAAGGTTGCCTTCCTCGTCGACTTCGACAACGTCGCCACCGACGTCATCGAGCAGGCCCTGAACGCCGTGTTCAAGGACTACGGCGCCGCGCACATCCGCCGCGCCTACTGCAATGCCGAGCAGGCGCTGCGCGAACAGAACTTCCTGAAGCGGCTGGGTCTGCGCGCCATCGTCAACCTGGCCATCGGCAAGAACTCCACCGACATCGCGCTGGCCGCCGACGCCATGGACCTGGCCATCACCGAGAAGCCCGACGTCATCGTGCTGGTGTCGTCCGATAGCGACTTCGCGCCGTTGGTGCTGCGGCTGCGCGAGAAAGGCGCCTGGCTGCGCGGCTTCGGCCAGTACGGCAAGACGGGCGACGGTGTCATCCAGATCTACGACCAGTTCAACGAGCTGGCCCACGGCAGCCCCAGGCCGGCGGCCAAGCGCGAGCCCGCGAAGAAGGCTGCAGCGTCCAGGCCGGCGGCGAAGAAGGCGGAGAAGGCCGCGCCGGCCAAGGCCGCGGCACCGACCCCCGCACCGACCCCCGCACCGACTCCCGCACCGACACCGGCACCGGCACCGGCACCGACACCGAAGGCCGCTCCGAAGGTGGCCCCCGCGACACCGTCCAAGGCTGTGACTGCGCCCGTCGACGCGAACGTTGCTGCGGCGAAGGAGATCAACGCCGTCCTGGCCCTGCTGCCCAAGCTTGCAGACGGCCAATGGCACGACCTCGGTGCCGCTGCCAAGGCCTTGAAGGAGGCCGGGCTGCTGGCCAAGACAGCACCATCGACCAAGCTCTTCCGCAAGCATCCGCAGGCCTTTCAGCTGCAGCCGGACAAGAACCCCAATCAGGTCCGCTTCGGCCACGGATGATCGCCCCCGACTGGGCGCAGCCCTGGTTCGCGCCTTACCGCGACGTGGCGGTGCCAGTGCTCGCGCGGCTGGCGGCCGGTCGGCCCGTGCACAGCGCACTGGCCCACGAGCGCTTCGAGCCGGCCGGCCCGCGGAACACCGGCTACGAGCAGCACATCGCCGCCACCGGCCGCGTACCGACGCGGCACAACGCGCATGACCTGTTCAACGGCCTGGTTTGGCTGCGCAGTCCGGGCTTCAAGGCCGCGCTGAATCGCGCGCACATCGCTGCGCCGCCGGCGCCGCCCGGGCGCCGCGGCCCGCTGCGAGATGCGCTGACGCTGCTGGACGAGAGTGGCCTGCTGCTCGCCGTGCCACAGCCGCTGCGGCAGGCCTTGCGCGAGCAGGACTGGACGACTCTGTTCGTCACACAGCGCGCGTTATGGCGGCAGGCGCGCGCCCTCGTCGTGGGCCATGCATTGCTGGAGAAGCTGCTGGCACCTCGCCCGCCGCTGTGCGCCCGCGTCCTGTTCGTGGCCGACATCGAGGCGCCGCAGTTGCCCGCCACGCTCCGGCCGGCGGACCTGCCGCCGCTCCCCGTGCTCGGCATTCCCGGCTGGTGGGCGCCGAATGCTGCAGGCGACTTCTATGCTGACGATCGGGTATTCCGCCCAAAGCGGCTAGCATCGGCGCCCGCCCAGGGAGGTTTTGCTTGTTGATGAAGTCCTGTTTGAAGCTGCTGACAGGTCTGGCCTTTGCAGGCCTGGCCGCCGTAGCCCCTGCGCAGTCGGCGCCGCCCGTTGCGCCGCCCGTTGCGCCCCCCACCGCGGCGGCGCAGGCCCAGCAACCGCCCACGGTGTCTGCCAGCGCCCGGCGCCTGTACGAGCGCAGCAAGAGCCAACTGCTGCAGATCCGCACGCTGCTCAAGACCCAGGACAGCCAGGCCTCCGTGGGCTCGGGCTTCCTGGTCAGCGACGAGGGCCATGTCGTCACCAACTACCACGTCATCAGCCAGTTCGCACTCGAGCCTGACAGCTACCGACTGCGCTATGCGACGACCGACGGCCAGAGCGGCGCGCTCGAGCTGCTGGACTTCGATGTCCGCCGCGACTTGGCGCTGCTGCGCGCCGTCGATGACGGTAAAGGCGGGGGGCTGAAGGGCCGCGGCGCGCTGGGCTTCCGGCCGCAGAACCAGCCGCTGGCCAAGGGCGAGCGCATCTACTCCATGGGCAACCCGCACGACGTCGCCTTCGCCGTCGTCGAGGGCAACTACAACGGCCTGGTCGAGCGCAGCTTCGACCCGCTGATCTACTACGCAGGCGGCATCAATCCCGGCATGAGCGGTGGGCCGGTGCTGGACGAGGACGGTCTGGTCGTTGGCGTCAACGTGTCGACGCTGCTGTTTGCCCAGCAGGTCAGCTTTCTGGTGCCGGGCGAGTTCGCCGAGGGGCTTGTCAAGCGCAGCCTGGCCGCCAAGCCCATACGCACGGCGGCCTGGAGCCGGCTGCGCGAGCAGCTCACGAAGTACCAGGACGAACTCGTCACCCGCTTCCTCGCCCTGCCCTGGGAAAGTGCGAACAACGAGCGCTACCGGCTGCCGGTGCCCAAGCAAGACTTCATGCGCTGCTGGGGGCGGGGCACGCCGGCGGACACCAAGGGCCTTGACTTCGAGCGCTCGCAGTGCCGCATGGACCACCCGCTCTTCGTGGGCGGCAGCCTGCAGACGGGATGGCTGGACATGTCCCACGAGGCCTATGACGGCAGCAAGCTCGGCGCGTTGCGCTTCGCGCGCCAGTATTCAGGCAGCTTCCGCAACGAGCGCCTGGGGCAGGCCGACAAATCGCGCACGGCGCCCTATTGCAAGGAGCAGTTCGTCGACCGCGACGGTCTGCCGCTGCGCGCCGTCGTCTGCCTGCGCGCCTACCGCAAGCTGGAGGGGCTGCACGACCTCAGCGTCCTCGTGACGACGGTGGATGCTGCGAACCAAGGCGCCCTTGGGCGCTTCGACGCCCGCGGCGTCAGCTTCGACAACGCGCTCAAGCTCGCGGCGCATTACCTGGGGGGCTTCGCGTGGACGAACAGCAGCAAGGCCAAGTGATGGTGGACGCCCCCAAGGCGCCGGCATCGGCCGTCGTCGAGCTGCTGGGCCGGGACGGCCGTGCCACCCTGGTTCAGCGCGTGACGCGCTGGCCGGTGCGCATCGGCCGCTCGCCGGCCTGTGACATCGTGTTGGACGACGGACACCTCGCTGCAGAACACGCGGAGCTGCGGCTCGCCCCGGGCGGGGGCGTGCTGCTGAAGCTGCTGGAGAGCCGCAACGGCGGCCACGTCGGCAGGCAGCGCCTGGTCTCCGGCGACGAAGCGCCATTGCCCGGGGGCGGCGCCTTCCAGTTGGCCGGCTGCTCGCTGCGCCTGCGCACCACCGACGACCGGCTGGCGCCTGAGCACCTGCTCATCGTCGACAAGACGCGTCACTGGGCGCTGGTGCCGCTGCTGCTTGTGGCGATGCTGTTCTTCCAGTGGGTGGATCGCTGGAGCGCCGTCGATCCCGACGCGCGCTGGGTGGACTACGCCTCACCGCTGTTGGCGCCGCTGGCTTTCGTGCTTGCCTGGGCGGGGTTGTGGTCGCTGGCCAGCCAGTTGTTCCAGCACCGCTTCCCGTTCACGACACATCTGCGCCGCGTGCTGGTCGTTGTTGTCGCGTTGCAGGTTCTCGAATGGACCCTCCCGGCCATCGCCTACGCCTTCTCCTGGCCGCGCCTCATGGCGCTGGAGTCGCTGGCCACGCCGGTGGCTGCCGCGGTGCTGGTCGCCTGGCATTCCCGCCTCGTCTGGCCGGGCGCCCGGCGCACGCTGAACGGCGGCATCGTGGCCCTGCTGTTGCTGGGCCTAGGCCTGCAGGTTGGGAGCCGCCAGGAGCAGCAGTACGTCTTCGGCCCGCCCTACCTCGCCAGCCTGCCGCCGCCGGCGCTGCGTCTGGTGGCCCCTAAGCCACCCGAGGCTCTCATTGAGTCGCTGAAGCCGCTGAAGGCCGAGCTGGCCAAGCAGGCGCGCAAGGACAACGAGGGCTTCGAGGAAGAGCAGGGCGGCGAGTAGTCGCCGCACCGCGACCGCCCCGAGAGGCGCGGCTCAGTTCTGGGGCAGAAAGCCCTCGACGGACAAGTAACGCTCGCCGGTGTCGTAGTTGAAGCCCAGCACGCGTGCGTTCGCGGGCAGCTCGGGCAGCTTCTGCGCGATGGCGGCCAGCGTCGCGCCGCTGGAGATGCCCACCAGGAGCCCCTCCTCGCGGGCGCAGCGGCGGGCGTATTCGCGCGCGGCCTCGGCTTCGACCTGGATGACACCGTCCAGCAGCGCGGTGTCCAGCACGGCCGGGATAAAGCCCGCGCCGATGCCCTGGATGGGATGTGGGCTGGGCTGGCCGCCGCTGATGACCGGCGAGGCGCTGGGCTCCACGGCGTAGACCTTGAGTTGGGGCCACGCGGCCTTCAGCACCTGGGCGCAGCCGGTGATGTGGCCGCCGGTGCCGACGCCAGTGATCAGCACATCCAGGCCGTCGGGGAAGTCGCGCAGGATCTCCTGCGCCGTCGCCTTGGCGTGGATGGCCGGGTTGGCTCCATTCTCGAACTGCTGCGGCATCCACGAGCCGGGGTGCTGTTCCAGCAGCTCGCGGGCGCGGGCGATGGCTCCCTTCATGCCCTTCTCGCGCGGCGTCAGGTCGAAGCTGGCGCCATAAGCCAGCATCAGGCGGCGGCGCTCGATGCTCATGCTGTCGGGCATCACGAGGATGAGTTTGTAGCCCTTGACGGCCGCCACCATGGCCAGGCCCACACCGGTGTTGCCCGAGGTCGGCTCGATGATGATGCCGCCCGGCTTGAGCAGGCCTTGCGCCTCGGCGTCCTGGATCATCGAAAGCGCGATGCGGTCCTTGATCGAACCGCCCGGGTTGCTGCGCTCGGACTTGACCCAGACCTCAGCGCCTCCGAACAGGCGTTGCAGGCGAATGTGGGGGGTATTGCCGATGGTGTCGAGGATGCTGGCGGCTTTCATCTGGGGCTCCGTATCGCTGAAGCGCCCGAGTTTGCCAGCAGCGCCTACTTCGGGCGCGGCCGTGCCAACGCTTCGTCGCCCCGCCTGAGGAGACCGTCGCGGGCCAGGCCCACGGCGCGTGCCACTGCCTGGGCGGCAAGGCGCACCTCCGCCTGCACGGCAAGGTCGGCATCCAGCGCGTCGTGGCTGGTGGCATAGGGCTGGTAGTAGCCGATGTAGCGCTCCAGCCGGGCGCCGAAGCCGGCGTCCAGCAGCCCCATCCAGTCGAGCCAGTCCGACAAGGCGCGGCGCGTGCCGTCGATGCCAGCCACGTCGCCATGCACGACCAGGCCATAGACGCGGCCGGCGAGGTGCTTGGGGTAGTCCCAGCCCTTGAGTTCCAGATCGCGAGCGAGCTGAGCCTGCTTGCCCTGCGTGGAGGTCGGGTCGGGGTTGCCGCCATCGGCGCAGACGAGGCGGTCCATCATCAGTTTCAGCGGGCTGGGAGCCTGGTACCAGTGCACCGGCGCAAGCAGCAGCACGCCATGGGCGGCCACCCACTGCTCGTAGATCTCGGCCATCCAGTCGTTGGTTTGCCCGTTCGCGTGGTTGGGGTAGCAGCTGCAGGGCCAGTGGCACAGCGGCATCGCGGTGGACACGCAACCCTTGCAGGGGTGGATGTGGCGGTCGTAGTCGGAAGTCAGGCGGCTCAGGTCCAGCATGTCGACCGCCATGCCCTCGGCCTCGCAGGCGCTGCGTGCGATCTGTGCCAGCCGCCAGGTCTTGGAAATCTCGCCGGGGCAACTGCCGTCGTTGCGTGGCGAGGCGTTGATGATGAGGACGCGCGACGGCGCAGCGCGGTCCGTCCATCGCGCCTGGGCCTGCTGCAGGCGCATCTGCAGCTCGCGCCACTCGCGCGACAGGTCGTAGTCCGGATCAGCGAAGCCGGTGCCGGCCTTGACGGTGAGCGGCGCCTTGCGGCCTTGCTGGAAGGCCTCCCAGGCGATCTGCTCCAGCCGCCCGAGCGCCTCCCGCTCGGGGGCGAAGGCGGGATCGACGAAGCGCTGGCGGAAGCGCTCGCCAAACGCCTGGCGCGACGTCGGCTGCGCCTGGCCTGTTCTCATGGGTGACGTCATTGCGGGTCTCCGGGTTCAACGGTTCGCGGCAAGCCGCATGCCCACAGCAGCGATAATCGTTCCCGTGAAGCAAGCCAGACCGCCGCTGGGGCAATCTCGGAAACGAGGCCCTGGAGGAAGGTCCGGACTGCATAGAGCGGCGTAGCAGCTAACGGCTGCCCGGCGTAAGCCGAGGATCAGAGCAACAGAGACGAGCCGGTTAAGTCCGGGTGAAACGGGCAATCTCTACGCGCAGCAACACCAAGTAGGCCAGCGTTGATGCGGCTCGCAGAGCTGGCGGGTAGGTGGCACCGAGCCGGGCAGTGATGTCCGGCCCAGAGGAATGGCGGTCACGCCGTCCGAACCGCAAGGGGAGGGCGGTGCACAGAATCCGGCCTATCGGCTTGCTTCACTCTTTCTTTCGTTTCCCTTTCCCGCTTCCCTTTTCCCTCGCCAAGCGCGTTTGCAGCGGCTAGATTCACGCTTTAACGACGTTAGCCCCGGGGCTGCGCCGTGTCACTCCATGCCTGGCGCCACGCGGCGCAGCCGCCGCCCCGGGTCGGGCGGCCCATCGAATCTTCCACGGTGCTCGAAGCGCCCGAATCGAGTGCCGGGCTCAGGCTTCGGGCGACATCAAGGGGAGTGTTGCGATGAAGGTGAGCAATCTAAGTTTGCGCTCCAAGCTGATGCTGGGCTTCGCGCTGCTGGCTGCAGTCGTGCTGCTCGTGTCGGGCCTGGCGCTGAACTCCTTGAGCCGATCCAACGGCCGTTTCACCGGCTACCTGGAGGGTGTCGGCGAGCGCGAGCGCCTGGTCAACGACGTGCGTGGGGCGGCGTCGCGGCGGGCCATTGCGGCGCGCAACCTGGTGCTGGTGACGACGCCCGCTGACCGCGAATTCGAGAAGGCGAGTGTCAGCCGGGCGCATGAGGACATGGGGCGGGTCATGGCTGCGCTCAAGCAGGCTGTGGCCAAGGCGGGCGACCTGGGTGAGCGCGACGCCGCGCTGGTGGCCGACATGGAGCGCATCGAGTCCCAATACGGCCCGGTGGCCCTGGCCATCGTTGGCATGGCTTTGGATGGCAAGCGCGACGAGGCGATCGCCAAGATGAACGGCGAATGCCGCCCGCTGCTCGCCGCGCTGCTGAAGGCGACCGAGGAGTACCTCGCCTACGAGGGGCGCGAATCTCTTGCGCGCGTGCGCCAGACCGAGGCCGCCTATGGCCGTGACCGCGCAGTGATGGTGGGTGCCAGCGTTGCGGCCGTGGCTGCCGCCGTGTTGCTGGGCTGGGCGCTCAGCAATGCCGTGACACGGCCGCTGGCGCGTGCCGTGCGGCTGGCCGAGGCGGTGGCCTCGGGCGACCTGACTTCGGACATCTTGGTAGATCGTGGCGACGAGACCGGCCAGTTGCTGGCCGCGCTCAAGCGCATGAACGATGGCCTGGTGGACATGGTGTGGCGCGTGCGCCAGTCAGCGGACAGCATCGCCACCGCGTCGCAGCAGATCGCGACAGGTAACCATGACCTGTCCAGCCGGACCGAGCGACAAGCCAGTGCGCTGCAGCAGACGGCGGCGTCCATGCAGGAGATGACGTCCACCGTGCAGCGGGCCGCCGAGAACTCCCGCCAGGCCAGCCGGCTGGCCACGGCAGCGACCGAGGTGGCCGGGCGCGGCGGCGACGTCGTGCAGCGCGTTGTGACTACCATGGGCGAGATCAGCGACTCCAGTCGGCGCATCGCCGACATCATTGGCACCATCGACGGTATCGCCTTCCAGACCAACATCTTGGCGCTGAACGCGGCCGTGGAGGCTGCGCGGGCCGGCGAACAGGGGCGGGGCTTCGCCGTCGTGGCCGGCGAGGTGCGTGCCCTGGCCCAGCGTAGTGCGCAGGCGGCGCGCGAGATCAAGGGCCTGATCGGCGCCAGCGTCCAAAAGGTCCAGGACGGCAGCGAGCTCGTCGGGGAGGCGGGAGCGACCATGGGCGATATCGTCAGCCAAGTGCGCCGCGTGACGGACCTGATGGCCGAGATCAACTCCGCTGCCACCGAGCAAAGCAGCGGGATCGGCCAGGTCAACCAGGCGGTCGCATCCATCGACCAGGGCACGCAGCAGAACGCGGCTCTCGTGGAACAGAGCGCTGCCGCGGCCGAGAGCCTGCGGCAGCAGGCGGCCGGCCTGCTCGACGTCATCGGGCAGTTCAAGACGGCGCAGTCGCGACAAGGTTTTGCGTGAGGTGTGCCGCAACCCCGCGCCAGCGCGCGTGGGAGCGGGTCGATACACTGGCCGGCCGTCGCATCCTGCGGCTGCCCTGCCCACCCGACCGCCCCGATGAATCCTGACGCCAGCCGCCTGTGGCGCGCGCCCCGCTGGGCCCTGTCCGTCCTGCTGGCCTGCCTGGCCATGGTCGGCCCCTTCTCCATCGACACCTATCTGCCGGCCTTCGCCGGGATTGCCGCCGCGCTGGATGCGACGCCGGTACAGATGCAGCAGACGCTGTCCGCGTACCTGCTGGGCTTCGCCTTCATGAACCTCTTCCACGGCGCGCTGTCGGACTGCTTCGGCCGCCGCCCCGTCGTGCTGATCGGCCTGGCCGTCTTCACGCTGGCCAGCATCGGCTGCGCAGTGGCGAGCTCCATCGGTCAGCTGGTGTTCTGGCGCACCGTGCAGGGCATGTCGGCCGGCGCGGGCATTGTGGTGTCGCGGGCCATCATCCGCGATATGTTCCCTCCGGCGGACGCGCAACGCGTGATGTCGCAGGTGACGCTGTTCTTCGGCGTCGCGCCGGCCATCGCGCCCATGGTCGGGGGCTTCCTGTTCGTGCACGCCGATTGGCACTCGATCTTCTGGTTCCTGACTGCGGTGTCTGCGGCGCTGCTGGTGTCCAACTGGCGGTTGCTGCCCGAGACGCTCCATCCCGATCTGGTCCAGCCCTTTCACGTCGGCGCGCTGATGCGCGAGTACTGGCGGCTGTGCACCAGCAAACGCTTCATGATGCTGGTGCTGGCCAGCGGCATCCCGTTCAATGGCATGTTCCTATACGTGCTCGCGACGCCGGTGTACCTGGGGGACCACCTGCAGTTCGCGCCGACGCAGTTCTTCTGGTTCTTCCTGTGCACCATCGGCGGCATCATGGCCGGCGCGGCTGTCAGTGGCCGGCTGGCCGGCAAGATGTCGCCGCAACGTCAGATCATGCGCGGCTTCCGCATCATGGTGGTGGTGTCGGTCGTCAATATCGCGCTCAACCTGTTCGCGCCGCTGAACGCCTTCTGGGCGCTGCCGCTGATCGGCCTGTTCTCCTTCGGCTGGGCCATGATGGTGCCGGTCGTCACGTTGCTGGTGCTGGATCAGGTGCCCGAGCGGCGCGGCATGGCGTCTTCACTGCAGGCCTGCATCGGCTCGGCGGCCAACGGCCTCGTCGCCGGCCTGCTGGTGCCGCTGGTCATGCACTCGACGGTGGCTCTGGCGTTCACCTCCGCCGGGCTGATGCTGGTCGGCCTGGTGGCCTGGTACGGCGTCAGGCGTTCGATCGCGGCCTGAAGTGCCGCTCAAGCTCGCGGCCAGCCTGCCGAAAATGACCGGCATGAGAACGCGCGTGACACTCGCCGTCTGCCTGCTCGCGCTCGCTGCCCAGGCCCAGGACACCAAGGAGCCCGTCGAGGTGCTGCGCCAGCGCCTGGCAGAGCGGCTGGCGACCCCGGTCGAAGGCCTGGCCACGGCCCGGCCCGCGGCGAAGGGCGCCAAGCCCGCCAGGGCCGAGACGCCCAGGCCGGCACGTTGGGGCTATGCAGGCGACGTCGGCCCGGAGCACTGGGCCGGGCTGGCACCCGAGAACCGGCTCTGCGCCATCGGGACGCGCCAAAGCCCCATCGACATCCGCGAGGGGCTGGCCGTTGATCTCGAGCCCATCGCCTTCGACTATCGGCCGGGCAGCTTCTCGGTGCTGGACAACGGCAACACCATCCAGGTCGACGTCGCGCCCGGCAACGGGCTCACCGTCATGGGACGTCGCTACGAGCTGCAGCAGTTCCATTTCCACCGCCCCAGCGAGGAGCGCATCAACGGCAAGCAGTTCGACATGGTGGCCCACCTCGTGCACCGGGATGTGCAGGGGCGGCTGGCCGTGGTCGCGGTGCTGCTGGAGCGGGGCCGTGACGACAAGGCCCATCCCATCATCCAGACCGTCTGGGGCAACCTGCCACTGGAAAAAGGCGAAGCGCTGCCGGCCCAGGCACAGATCGACCTGAACCAGTTGCTGCCCGAGGAGCGCGGCTACTACACCTACATGGGCTCGCTGACGACGCCGCCCTGCAGCGAGGGCGTGCTGTGGATGGTGCTGCGCCAGCCTGTCGCGTTGTCGGGCCAGCAGCTCGACGTCTTCGCCCGGCTCTACCCGATGAACGCGCGGCCACTGCAGGCCGGATCCGGTCGCGTCATCAAGGAGTCGCTGGGCGGCCCCTGACGGCGTCGGGGAGGCCCCCGGTCGTCGTCCGCGCACCCGACAACCAGTCGTAGAGGGTGGCAAACAGCTGCTCGGCGACGACCGGCTTGGCAACGTGGTCGTCCATGCCGGCGTCCAGGCACCGCCTGCGTTCCTCGTCGAAGGCGTTGGCCGTCATGGCAAGGATGGGCAGCGTGGCACCCTGGGGCAGTCGGCGGATGGCGCGGGTCGCGTCCAGGCCATCCATGATGGGCATCTGGACATCCATCAGCACGAGGGCGTAGTCGCCCGCCCTGACCATGTCGACGGCCTGCCGGCCGTCCACGGCCACGTCCACGGTCAGGCCGGCGCTGCCAATGAGGGCGACGGCCACCTCCTGGTTGACCGGGTTGTCTTCGGCCAGGAGGATGCGACGCGGCTCGGTCCGGGCAAGTCCTGCCAGGCGTTCGCGCACCGAATGCGGTCGCGGGGTCGGCGCGGCTGTCGGAGGGATGTAGGCCGCCGCGTCGACGTTGAGCGTGAACCAGAACTTGCTGCCGCGGCCCAGCGCGCTCTCGACACCGACGCTGCCGCCCATCAGGGCAGCTAGGCGGCGGCAAATGGCCAGACCCAGACCGGTGCCGCCGTAGCGGCGTGTCGTCGAGCTGTCGGCCTGCTCGAAGTCGCGGAAGAGACGGGCCTGTACGTCCGGCGCGATGCCGATGCCGCTGTCCTCCACCTCGAAGCGCAGCGCCAGGCCAGGGCCGGCCCCGCCTTCGGCCAGCCGCGCACTCAGGCGCACGAAGCCCTTGTCAGTGAACTTGACGGCATTGCCGGCAAAGTTCAGCAGCACCTCGGAGATGCGCTGTGGGTCGCCGATCAGGACCCGCCCACTCAGAGCCGGTGCGACGTCGGTCTCAACGCGCAGGCGCTTGGCGGCAGCTGCCTGCGTCGTCATGTTGGCGATGTTGTCCAGCACCTGGTCGACGGTGAACTCACGCCGCTCCAGCTGAACCTTGCCAGCCTCGATCTTGGAGAAGTCCAGCACGTTGTTGATGACGCTCAGCAGGTGTTCGGCGGCGTCGGCGACCTTCTGCAGCCGTTGCTGCTGCTCGGGCTCGATGGTGTCGCTCTGGGCGAGATAGGTCAGGCCGATGATGGCGTTCATTGGCGTGCGGATCTCGTGGCTCATGTTGGCCAGGAAGGCGCTCTTGGCGAGGCTGGCCGCCTGTGCTGCCTGGGTGACCTCGGCCAGTTCGGCCGTGCGGGCCTCGACCAGCTCTTCCAGGTGGTGGCGGTAGCGCTCCAGCTCCAGCGCGTCGCGGCGCTGGCGTGAGATGTCGGTCAGGAAGCCGTGCCACAGCACGCTGCCGTCGGCTTCGCGCTGGGCGATGGCATTGCCGTACAGCCAACGCTCGCTGCCGTCGGCCTGCGGGGTGCGGAACTCCTGTTGCCAGGGGCTCAGGTTGCGGGCCGAGGCGAGTAGGCTCTCCCGCACGATGGCGCGGTCGTCGGGGTGGATGCGCTCGAACCAGGGGGCGGCGCTGCGGCTGAGCTCGGCGCTGCCAAGCAGGAAGTACTCGCGCACCGCCTCGCTGACGTAGGCGAAGCTGAATTCGCCGTTGACAGCCAGCCGCAGTTGATAGACGACGCCGGGTACCGTTTCGGCCATGCCGCGCAGCCGCTCGATGAGGTGGCGCTGCGCATCGAACTGCTGCTGCAGCGCGTCGCGCATGTGTTCGAGGTGACTGCCCAACTGGCCGATCTCGTCCTCGCGCCGGTGCTCGAGC
Organism: Roseateles sp.; assembly: GCF_036404855.1. GTDB lineage: Bacteria > Pseudomonadota > Gammaproteobacteria > Burkholderiales > Burkholderiaceae_C > Pelomonas. The sequence continues at coordinate 58,315 of NZ_DASWYS010000374.1, read as the reverse complement.
TTGGCGTTGAAGCGGCCCGCGGCGAGGTCGTTGGCGAAGCCACCCAGCTCGCGCAGCGGCCGGAACAGGCGCGAGTTCAGCAGCCACAGCACCAACGCCAACGAGGCCAGCAGCTGGCCGCCGACTGTTGCCCCGTAGAGCCAGCGCTGACGCAGCACGGCCGCCGTGCTGAGGTGGTCGTCGATCTCGATCTGGATGTGGCCGATGCGCGTGGCGCCGCGCAGGATGTCGCGCTCCCCGGTCAGCGTCCGCCCCAGGCGGCGCTCGGGCAGGTGGTTTTCGATGAATGGCAGGCCCTGCGATGCGTCGCTGACGCTGACCCGAACGACCTCGGGCGACTTGACGATCGCCGACACGACCTCGCGCGCCGCGACGGCGTCCAGGTTCCAGAGCAGCTCGGGCAGGCTGCTGGCCAGCACGTCCAGCTTGGCGTCCAGGTCTCGCTGCAGGGACTGCTCGGCCACCCGGGACTCGCGCAAGCCGATGAAGAGGCCTCCGACGATGAGAGCCGGCAGCAGCAAACCAATGCTGGCGCCGAGCGCCAGGGCGGCAAAGAGGGAGGACGAATGCTGGCGGTTCAAGATGCGGTCACGCCGGCATGAGGCAGGCACGCGCCCTGACGCCTCGGGGTCGGCCCCGGCCCGGCATCGCGGCCGGCGATGAGGAGTCGACGGTTGGCCGCGACGGCCTCCACCTTGGAGTCGGCGTTCTTCGGCGTCCTCTGGTCCATGTCATGCATGGTATGCGTGGCGCATCGAGGGCGGCGGCAAGGCGTTGCCCGAAGCGCACGGGGAACAGGAACGACACATGGCTTCCTCGGTAGATAGACAGGGCTGAAACCGCATGAAATTTCAGCAGAAATTGGCGGCTGCCAGTCATTCTGAGTGAGCAATGGCCACTGGGTGCCGTGATATGTGCGGCAAAACCCAGGCACCATCAACGGAGCCACGTTGGCGCCTGGTGGAGGTGTGTCGTCGTAAAGTATGCGTGCACACACTAACTTGTCGCGAGGGGGCGACGAGTTCGCTGAGTTGATCTGAAGTCTCAGGCTCAGGACCTGAGTTCTGCATGTGGACCTGAGTTCTCACGCGCTGATCAGACAGCCAGAACATGGGACAAACGTGACGAAGGTGTGTGCGCACAGTTCAAGCGCCACTTCGCAATATTCCCCCAAGTCCTTATTTATGAACGCCTTTTCTGAGCGTGGCTGTATAAAACGACAGCCAATCCTAAGTGCTTGATTTCATTGAAAAAACTTGTGCCGATCCTTGACCGGCTACGGTCCGCCCCTTAAAGTGGGAGGAAGTGTCGTTTCGTGGTGAAAAGTGTCGGAAATCGTCTTTCAGGGAGCCTCCAACTTGGCGCTAGACGCCAAGGGCCGCCTGAGTGTGCCCAGCCGACACCGAGAGGTGCTGCAACTCCTCTGCCAAGGGCGCCTGACCGTCACGAAGCATCCCGATGGCTGCCTGATGCTGTTCCCGCGGCCGACCTGGGAGGTTTTCCGCGACAAGGTCGCAGCGCTGCCGATGTCGGCCGCCGGCTGGAAGCGCGTCTTCCTCGGCAACGCGATGGACGTCGACATTGATTCGGCGGCACGCGTCCTGATCTCGCCCGAGCTGCGCAAGAGCGCGGGCCTGAAGAGCGATGTGATGCTGCTGGGCATGGGCAGCCACTTCGAGCTCTGGGATGCCGAGGCTCATGCCGCCCACGAGGCCGAGGTGATGGCCGGCCCGCTGCCCGACGCGCTCAAGGACTTCAGCTTCTGATGGCCGCCGGGATGAACGAGAGCGCCACGTTCCGCCACACCACCGTGCTGCTGAACGAGGCGGTGGACGGCGTGCTCGCGCGGCCGGACGGTGTCTACGTCGACGGCACCTTCGGTCGAGGCGGCCATTCGCGTGCGCTGCTGGCCAAACTGGCCCCTGGGGGCCGACTGATCGCCATCGACCGCGACCCCGAGGCTATCGCTGCGGCCGCGGCCATCGCCGATCCGCGCTTCGCCATCGTCCACAGCGGCTTTGCCGACATGGCTGAGCAACTGATGGCGCTGGGGGTGCACCAGGTGGACGGCGTGCTGCTGGACCTGGGCGTGTCCAGCCCGCAGATTGACAACCCGGCGCGCGGCTTCAGCTTCCGCTTCGACGGGCCGTTGGACATGCGCATGGACACGACGCGCGGGGCGAGTGCAGCGGACTTCCTCGCGAGCGCCGACGAGCGCGAGATTGCACGGGTGATTCGAGACTATGGCGAAGAACGGTTTGCTGCACAGATTGCAAAGGCGGTTGTTGCTCGCCGCGAAACCGGTGCGCGTCTCACGCGCACCGACGAGCTGCGCGAACTCGTGGCTCGCGCGGTCAAGACCCGCGAGCCCGGCCAGGACCCGGCCACGCGCACCTTTCAAGCCCTTCGGATTCATGTCAATGGCGAGCTTGAGGAGCTTGAGCAAGGGCTGAATGCCGCGCTGCACCTGCTGGCGCCCGGTGGGCGGCTGAGCGTCATCAGCTTTCATTCGCTGGAGGACCGCCGCGTCAAGCAGTTCATTGCTGCCCACAGCAAGGCCGAGGTGGACCGCCGCGCGCCTTTCGCGCCGCCGCCAGCGCTGGCGCTGAAGGCGTTGGGCCGTGTGATGCCCAGCGCCGCCGAAGTGGCCGCAAACCCGCGCGCACGCTCCGCGGTGCTGCGCGTGGCCGAGCGCACCGATGCGCCATTGAAGGCCTGACGGAGTGGTCAAGCTCAATCTCATCCTCCTGCTGGCCGTGCTGGCCAGTGGCCTCGTGCTCGTGCACAACGCCTACGAGTCGCGCCGCCTCTTTGCCGAACGAGAGCGAGCCAAGAATGAAGGCCAGCGCCTGGCCGCCGACGCCGAGCGGCTGAAAGCCGAGCGTCATGCGCAGGCCACCAACCTGCGCGTGGAGCAGGTCGCCCGCGAGCGCCTGCGCATGCGCGTGATCTCGCCCGCCGTTGTCGCGTCGGGGGTGACGCCATGAGCACTGCCCAGCGCCTCCTCAAGCAAGCTCGCCCACGCCCGGCGGGACGCGCTGCACGAAGGGGGCAGACATGACCCGGCAGAGCAGGTCAGGCGCACGCGCCCTGGGCTCGGGCCGCGGCGTCAGCTATTCCACGAGCCCGCTGCTGGCGTCCAAGACGCCGCCCTGGCGCTCGCGCTTCCTCGTCGCCCTGGTGGGGCTGGCATTCGCCGGCCTGCTCGCGCGTGCCATCTATGTTCAGGTGCTGCACACGGAGTTCTTCCAGAAGCAGGGCGAGGCGCGCTATGCGCATACGCTGGAGCTGCCGGCAAGTCGTGGCCGCATCAATGACCGCTCTGGCCAGGTGTTGGCTGCCAGCGTGGCCGTGCCGTCGATCTGGGCCATTCCCAAGGAAGTCGATGCTGACGCCGACAAGCGCCGCGAGCTGGCCAAGGCGCTGGGTCTGTCGAACAAGGAGCTGGCAGCGAAGCTCAATCCCGAGTCGCGCTTCGTCTGGCTCAAGCGTCTGGCCGATGACGACACCGCCGCACGTGTGAAGGCAATCGGCCTCAAGGGCATCTTCCAGGACCGCGAGTACCGCCGCAAGTACCCGGAGGGCGAGGCGGCGGCCCATGTGGTCGGCTTCACCAACGTCGAGGATCGCGGCCAGGAGGGTATCGAACTGGCCTTTCAGAAGGAGCTGCAGGGCCGCGATGGCTCGCGCTCTGTCGTGCGTGATCGCCTGGGCCGCGTCGTCGAGGACATCGGCGACATCGTGCCGGCCGCCAATGGCCACGACATCGATCTCGCCGTCGACTCCAAGGTGCAGTTCTTCGCCTACCAGCGCATCCGTGACGCAGTGGCCGAGAACAAGGCCAAGGCGGGCTCCGTTGTCGTGCTGGACGTGCAGAGCGGCGAGGTGCTGGCCCTGGCCAACTTCCCCAGCTACGACCCCGGAAACCGCCAGAACCTCTCCGGCGAGCAACTGCGCAACCGTGCGCTGACCGACGTCTTCGAACCCGGCTCGACGATGAAGCCCTTCATCGCCGGCCTGTCCATGGAGACCGGCCGCTCCACGCCCGACACCCTGGTGGACACCGGCAACGGCAGGTACGCCTTCCAAGGTGCCGTCATCAGCGACACCAGGGCCCATGGCGTGATCCCCGTGCGCGAAGTTATCAAGTTCTCCAGCAACATCGGCGCCGCCAAGCTCGCGATGCAGATGCCGCCTCGGGAGATGCACGAGATGTTCACGGCAATCGGCCTGGGCCAGCGGCCGCAGATCAGCTTCCCCGGCGCCATCTCCGGCAAGCTGCGCCCCTACAAGACCTGGCGGCCCATCGAGCAGGCCACGATGAGCTACGGCTACGGCCTGTCGGCGTCGCTGTTCCAGCTGGCACGCGCTTACACCGTGTTTGCGCGCGATGGCGAGATCATCCCCGTCAGCATGCTGCGTCAGCCGCACGACCACCCGGTCGCCGGCATCCGCGTTTTCCGCCCCGAGATCGCTCGCGAGTTGCGCCTGATGCTGCAGGCCGCCGCCGGTCCTGGTGGCACGGCGCCCGATGCCCAGGTGCCCGGCTACAGCATCGGCGGCAAGAGCGGTACGGCGCACAAGCAGGAAGGCCGCGGCTACGCCAGCCACAAGTACCGTTCCTGGTTCGTCGGCGTCGCGCCCATCAGCAAGCCGCGCATCGTCGTCGCCGTCATGGTGGACGAGCCCACGGCTGGCGTGTACTACGGCGGCAAGGTCGCCGGCCCGGTGTTCAGTCAGGTCACGGCGCAGACGCTGCGCCTGCTGGGTGTACAGCCGGACCTGGACGTGAAGAGTCAGATCGTCGCCAACCAGAAGGCCGTCGCCGTGGAAGAGAGCTTCTGATGCTGACACGCCTGAAATCCTCCGACGCCGCCGCGCGCTGGCTCAGCGAGTGGTGCACCGGCACGCTGCGCACCGACAGCCGCCAGGTCCAGCCCGGCGACGCCTTCATTGCCTGGCCCGGCTATGCGCGCGACGGCCGCGAGTTCGTGAGCGCGGCGCTGGCCGCTGGCGCCGCCACCTGCCTTGTCGAGGATGGCGACGTGGAGCGCTTCGGCTTCGTCGACGCGCGCGTCGCCTCGCTTCCCGACCTGAAGGCGCGCACCGGCGAGATTGCCGCGGCCTTCTTTGGCAAGCCCACCGACACGCTGGACGTCATCGCCGTCACCGGCACCAATGGCAAGACCTCGTCGGCCTGGTGGATTGCACAGGCGTCAGGCCAGCTTGGCAGGCGCTGCGGTGTCGTCGGCACGCTGGGCATCGGCGAGCCACCCAAGCTGGACTACAACGGCCTGACCACGCCCGACCCTGTGCTGCTGCAGGCCGCCTTCGCCCGCATGCGCGACCAGGCCTTCTCGGCCTGCGCCATCGAGGCCAGCAGCATCGGCATCGTCGAAGGCCGTCTGGCGGGCAGTGCCGTGCGTGTCGCGGTCTTCACGAACTTCACGCAAGACCATCTCGACTACCACCGCACGATGGACGCCTATTGGGTGGCCAAGCGTGCGCTGTTCGATTTCCCTGGCCTGCGTGCCGCCGTCGTGAACATTGACGATCCCAAGGGCGAGGACCTGGCCGCAGAACTGGCGTCTTTGGACGTCTGGAGCACCGGCGTCGAGCGCAGCGATGCCCGGCTGTTGGCCCGCGGCCTGCACTACACCGGCGAGGGTCTGGCCTTCACGCTGTGCGAGAGCGGCGAGACCGTTGAAGTGCAGACGGGCCTGATCGGCGACTACAACGCGGCCAATCTGCTGGGCGTGGCCGGCGCCCTTCGCGCACAAGGTCATGCGCTGGCAGACGTGGCCCGCGTGCTGGGCCGCGTGACGCCGGTGCCGGGACGCATGCAGCGAGTGGGCAATGGCCGTGAACTGCCTCAGGTCGTCGTCGACTACGCCCACACGCCTGACGCGCTGGACAAGGCGCTGTCCGCCCTGCAGGGCCTGGCGCAGGCGCGCGGCGGAGAGCTGGTCTGCGTGTTCGGCTGCGGCGGGGACCGCGATCGCGGCAAGCGCCCGCAGATGGGCGCCATCGCGGCGCGCCTGGCGAGCCGCGTCGTCGTCACGACGGACAACCCGCGCACCGAGGCACCGGCGCAGATCATGGCCGACATCGCCGTGGCCGCGCCGCAGGCCCTGGTCATCGAGGCGCGCGAGGAAGCCATCCGAGCGGCCATCGCCCAGGCTGGGGCGCGCGATATCGTCCTCATCGCCGGCAAGGGCCACGAGGATTACCAGGAAGTCAACGGCGTGCGCCGCCCCTTCTCCGACGTCGGCGAAGCGCGCGCCGCGCTGCTGGAAAGGGCGGGCCTGTGAGCAACTTCATGTCGCTGGCTGAAGCGCAGGCGCTGCTGCCGGGCTCGACCCTGGTGGGCGACGGCGCGACCGGCTTCGCCCGCGTGCACAGCGACACGCGCACGCTGCGGGCTGGCGACCTGTTCGTCGCACTGCGCGGCGAGCGCTTCGATGCCAACGATTTCCTCGCACAGGCCAAGGCGTCCGGCGCCGCCGCTGCGCTGGCGGAGCGCGGCCTCGCTGAAGCAGGTCTGCCCGGCCTGCTCGTGCGCGACGCCAAGGTCGCCCTCGGCCAGCTCGCCGCCGCATGGCGCCGCCAGCAGCATCTGCCGGTGATCGCTGTCACCGGCTCCAATGGCAAGACGACGGCGACCCAGATGATCGCCAGCATCCTGCGTGCCTGGGTGGCCGACGCGGCGCTGGCGACCGAGGGCAACTACAACAACGAGATCGGCGTGCCGCTGACGCTGCTGCGGCTGCGCCACGACGACGAGACCAGCCATCGTGCTGCCGTCGTCGAGCTGGGCATGAACCACCCTGGCGAGATCGCGCCGCTGGCCGCGATGACGCAGCCGACGGTGGCCCTGGTCAACAACGCTCAGCGCGAGCACCAGGAATTCATGGCCACGGTGGAAGCTGTCGCGCGAGAGAACGGCACAGTCATCGAGGCACTGGGTCCCAGCGGCTGCGCCGTCTTCCCTGCCGAGGACGCCTGTGCGCCCATCTGGCTGGAGCTGGCGGGCTCTCGCCCCCACCTGAGCTTCGCGCTGCGCGGCCAGGCCGACGTGACCGGCGACGCGACCTGGATGGGCACCCATTGGGCGCTGGAGTTGCACACGCCCGCAGGCACCGCGCCCGTGGCGCTGCACGTGGCCGGCGAGCACAACGTGCGCAATGCGCTGGCGGCGGGCGCGTGCGCGCTGGCGGCGGGCGCGCCGCTGAGTGCCATTGCCCAGGGCCTGGAGGCCTTCCGTGCCGTCAAGGGCCGCTCGGAGCTGAAAGTCGACGCGCGCGGCCGCGCCCTCGTTGACGACAGCTACAACGCCAATCCCGACAGCGTGCGCGCCGCCATCGACCTGCTGGCAAGCCTGCCCGGCGCGGGCTGGCTCATCCTTGGCGACATGGGCGAGGTCGGCGACGACGGCCCCGCTTTCCATCAGGAGGTGGGCGCCTATGCCGCCGCGCGCGGCATCGCGCATCTCTGGACGGCCGGCTCCGCCGCCCGCGACGCCGCTGCGGCCTACGGCCCCGGGGCACGCGCCTTCGACGACACGGCCACGCTGATCGCGGCCCTGGACACACGACCCGACGCGGCCCAGACCCTGGTCAAGGGCTCGCGCTTCATGAAGATGGAACAAGTGGTCTCCGCACTTCAATCTCAATCAGGAGACACCCATGCTGCTTAGCCTCGCCCAGTGGCTGCAGGGCATCTACCCCGACCTGGGCTTCCTGCGCCTGTTCCAGTACATCACCTTCCGCGCGGTGATGGCCGCCATGACGGCACTGCTGATCGGCCTGGCCTTCGGGCCTTGGGTCATTCGCCGCCTGACCGAGATGAAGATCGGCCAGCCCGTGCGCGCCTACGGCGTGCAGGCCCACCTGGCCAAGAGCGGCACGCCCACCATGGGCGGCGTGCTGGTCCTCATCGGCATCGGCGTGTCCACGCTGCTGTGGTTCGACTGGAGCAATCGCTTCGTCTGGGTGGTCATGCTGGTCACCATGGGATTCGGCGCCATCGGCTGGGTGGACGACTGGCGCAAGGTGGTCGACAAGAACCCCGAGGGCATGCGCAGCCGCGAGAAGTTCTTCTGGCAGAGCCTGATCGGCCTGGTCGCCGCGATCTACCTTGCGTTTAGCGTGTCGGAGACCTCCTTCCTCGGCGTTGTGCAGCTGTTCTTCCGCTGGGTCACCAGTGGCTTCTCGACCGAGCTGCCACCCAAGGCCGATCTGCTGATCCCGTTCTTCAAGACCATCTCGATGCCGTTGGGCGTGTGGGGCTTCGTCGGCCTGTCCTACTTCGTCATCGTTGGAACCAGCAACGCTGTGAACTTCACCGACGGCCTGGACGGTCTGGCCATCATGCCCGTCGTCATGGTGGGCTCGGCCCTGGGCCTGTTTGCCTACCTGACCGGTTCTTCGGTGTTCGCCAAGTACCTGCTGCTGCCTTACATCCCAGGTGCCGGCGAGCTGCTGATCTTCTGCGCCGCGATGGCCGGCGCCGGCCTGGCCTTCCTCTGGTTCAACGCGCATCCAGCCCAGGTCTTCATGGGCGATGTCGGCGCGCTGGCGTTGGGCGGCGGCCTGGGCACGCTGGCTGTCATCACGCGCCAGGAGATCCTGCTGGGCATCATGGGCGGCATCTTCGTGGCCGAAGTGCTGAGCGTGATGCTGCAGGTGAGCTGGTTCAAGTTCACGAAGCGGAAGTTCGGCGAGGGCCGGCGCATCTTCAAGATGGCACCGCTGCACCACCACTTCGAGAAGAGCGGCTGGAACGAGACCCAGGTGGTCATCCGCTTCTGGATCATCACCATGCTGCTGTGCCTGATCGGCCTGGCAAGCCTGAAGCTGCGGTAAGCGCATGAAGCTGGACCTGCCGCAATTCGCTGAACAGCGCGTGCTTGTGCTGGGCCTCGGGGACTCCGGTCTCGCGATGGCCCGCTGGTGCGTGCGCTTCGGCGCGCAGGTCACGGTTTGGGATTCGCGCGAGCAGCCGCCGCAGCGAGAGGCGCTGGGCTCGCTGGGCGATCGGGCGACTTTCGTCACCGGGGAGCTGACAGCCGAGATGGCGGCGAGCTTCAACGCGGTGCTGAAGAGCCCGGGCCTGTCGCCACTGGATGCGCGGCTCGCGGCGATCTACCAGCACGGCCCCGCCGTGCGCGGCGAACTGGACCTGTTCGCCGACGCGCTCGCTGCGCTGAAGGCCCAGCATGGCTATGCCCCCGCCGTGCTGGCGATCACCGGCACCAACGGCAAGACCACAACGACGAGCATGACGGGCCTGTTCGCCGAGCGCGCCGGCAAGCGCGTCGCTGTCGCCGGCAACATCGGCCCCACCCTGCTGGACTCGTTGACCGAAGCCCTGGACGCGGAGCCCGACCCGCTGCCCGCACCGGCGCCGGCCGAGGCGATCGCTGCCGAGATCGAGAATGCCCCGGTCGAGGAAGACACGGTCGCTGAGAACGCCGCCGTGCTGCCCGACGACGATGCGCCGCTGCCCATTGACCCGCCGCAGCCGCGCGGCCCGGTGTTCGAGACGCTGCCCGAGGTCTGGGTGCTGGAACTCTCTAGCTTCCAGCTCGACAACGTCCTGGGATTCGAACCCACTGCCTGCGCCGTGCTGAACCTGACCCAGGACCATCTCGACTGGCATGGCGACATGGCCGCCTATGGGCGATCCAAGGCACGCATCTTCGGCCGCGAGGCCATCCTCGTCGTGAACCGCGACGACGCCGAGGTGGAGGGGCTGGTGCCCGCGCCGGTGTTCGTCAAGGGCAGCCGAGGCAAGCCCGGCCGCACGGTGTCGCGCCGCGTCGTGCGGTTCGGCCTGAACGCACCGACGGCGCCGGGCGACTTCGGCCTGATGGACGAGGGCGGCCTGGCCTGGCTGGTGCGTGCCCGCGAACTGGACCCGACGATCAAGAAGCGCAAGGGCGACGAAGACGAGCCGCTGGTCATCCAGCGCCTGATGCCCGCCGACGCGCTGCGCGTGCGCGGCCGCCACAACGCCGCCAACGCACTGGCCGCGCTGGCGCTCGCCACGGCCGCCGGCTGCGAGCTGGCGCCTATGCTGCACGGCCTGCGCGAATACCGTGGCGAGCCGCACCGCGTCGAGCCCGTCGGCACCATCGACGGTGTCGAGTTCTACGACGACAGCAAGGGAACCAACGTCGGCGCGACGGTCGCAGCCATTTCCGGTCTGGGCACCGACCGCGCGCCGTCCAAGCTGGTGCTCATCCTGGGCGGCGACGGCAAGGGACAGGATTTCGCACCGCTGGCCGAGGGCGTCGCGCGCCACGCCCGTGCCGTCGCGCTAATCGGCCGCGACGCACCTCAGATCGAAGCGGCGCTGGCCGCCACTGGCGTTCCGCTGCAGCGGCATGACACGTTGGAGGCCGCTACCGCCTGGTGCCTGCAGCGGGCCCAGGGCGGCGACAGCGTGCTGCTGTCTCCCGCCTGCGCCAGCCTGGACATGTTCCGGAACTACGCTCACCGCGCCGAAGTCTTCGTCGCGACCGTGCAGAGGTTGGCCGACGAGCGCGGGGTGGCACTGTGAACGCCACGCTGGCCGGATTCGCCACCAAGCTGCAGTCGCTGTGGAAGAAGCGCGACGGAGAGGACGCCAGCGTGCCGGTGCGCGACTGGGTGTCCACGTCCGCCGGGCGACCCACGCAGCTGCAGGGATTTGACATCACCCTCGTCTGGGTCGTCATCGCTCTGATGGCGTTCGGCCTGCTGATGGTCTATTCGGCCTCCATCGCCATGCCGGACAACCCGCGCTTCTCGAAGTACCTGCCGACGCATTTCCTGACGCGCCACATGGTGGCCATCGGCTTCGCGCTGATCGCCGGCCTCATCACCGTGCAGATCCCGGTGGCCCTATGGGAACGGTACGCGCCCTGGGTCTTCGTCGTGGCACTGGTGCTGCTGGTTGCCGTGCTGATCCCTGGCATCGGCAAGGTGGTCTACGGCGCGCGACGCTGGATCCCGCTGGGCGTCATGAACTTCCAGCCCAGCGAGCTGGCCAAGTTCGGCATCGCGCTCTATGCCGCCAACTACATGATGCGAAAGATGGATGCCCGGGAGAACTTCTTCCAGGCCGTGACGCCGATGGCGATCTCGCTGGCCTTCGTGGGCCTGCTGCTGCTGGCCGAGCCGGACATGGGGGCCTTCATGGTCATCGCGGCCATCGCGATGAGCATCCTGTTCCTGGGCGGCGTCAACGGCCGCATGTTCCTGCTGATCACGCTGGTGCTGGTGAGTGCCTTCACGCTGATGATCACCTTCAGCGAGTTCCGCCGCGAGCGCATCTTTGCCTACCTCAATCCCTGGGATGAGAAGTACGCCCAGGGCAAGGCCTACCAGCTGACGCACAGCCTCATCGCCTTCGGCCGCGGTGAGTGGTTCGGGCAGGGCCTGGGCGGCAGCGTCGAGAAGCTGCACTACCTGCCTGAAGCGCACACCGACTTCCTCCTGGCCGTCATTGGCGAGGAACTGGGCTTTGCCGGCGTGGCCGTCGTCATCGTCGCGTTCTTCTGGCTGACCCGCCGATGCTTCCTGATCGGTCGCCAGGCCATCGCGCTGGATCGCGTGTTCGCGGGCCTGTACGCCCAGGGCATCGGCATCTGGATGGGTGGTCAGGCTTTCATCAACATGGGTGTGAACCTGGGCGCGCTGCCCACCAAGGGCTTGACGCTGCCGCTGATGAGCTTCGGAGGCTCGGCCATCCTGATGAATTGCGTGGCACTCGCGGTGGTGCTGCGCATCGACCTGGAGAACAGGCAAATGATGCGGGGAGGGCGTTCATGAGCGAGCGCCACCTTGTCGTGATGGCGGCCGGCACGGGCGGTCACATCATCCCCGGCCTCGCAGTCGCGGAGGAGATGCAGCGTCGCGGCTGGACAGTGTCCTGGATCGGCACGCCGGCCGGCATGGAGAACCGCCTCGTGCCGGCGCGTGGCATCGAGATTGACGCGTTGCCTTTCGCCGGCCTGCGCGGCAAGGGGCTCAAGCACATGCTGCGCGGCCTGGTTGGCTTCTTCAAGTCGCTCGGCCAGGCGCGCCGGGTCTACGAGCGGCGTCACGCAACGGCCGTGCTGGGCATGGGCGGCTATGTCTGCGTGCCGGCCGGCCTGGCGGCGGCTTTCAGCGGCCGGCCGTTGATGCTGGTCAATGCCGATGCGGCGATGCTGAAGAGCAATTTGGCGCTGAAACCCTTTGCGCGCCGCATTGCCTTCGGCTTCGACGGCGCGGCAGCGGCCTCCACGTCGGGCGCCGTCGTCAGCGGCAACCCCGTGCGCGCCGAGATCGAGGCGCTGCCAGCGCCGGCAGAGCGCATGGCTGGCCGCGGCGGGTCGCTGCATGTGCTGGTGCTGGGCGGCTCGCTGGGCGCACGCGCGCTGAACCAGGCGCTGCCGCAGGCGCTGGCGTTGTGGCCGGCCGAGCAGCGCCCGCAGTTGCTGCATCAGTCGGGCCAGGATCACCTGGGTGCTGTCTGGCAAGCCTACAGCGACGCGGGTTTGACCGCCGAGGTGCGCCCCTTCATCGACGACATGGCCGCGGCGCTGGCCTGGGCCGATGTGGTGGTGTGTCGCGCCGGCGCCATCACGGTCAGCGAGTTGTGTGCTGCCGGTTGTGCTGCGGTGCTGGTGCCGCTGGTCGTCAGCACAACCTCACACCAGCGTGACAACGCCATCTTCATGGCCCAGCACGGCGCGGCCATCCATCTGCCTCAGGCGGAGCTGACGCCCGCGAAGCTCTACGAGCTGCTGAGCGGCCTCGACCGTGGTGCGCTGCTGGCCATGGGGGAGAAGGCGCGTTCGCTGGCCCGGCCGCGGGCCGCCGCGCGCGTGGCCGACGAGATCGAGGGGATGCTGAAGTGAAGCATGCGGTTCAACGGTTGCACTTCGTCGGCATCGGCGGGGCCGGCATGAGCGGCATCGCCGAGATCCTGCACAACCTGGGATTCAAGGTCAGCGGGTCGGACGCGGCCGAGAGCGCGACAACGGAGCGGCTGCGCTCGCTGGGCCTGCGCGTGGAAATCGGCCATTCGGCACCGCACATCGGCGACGCGCAGGCGCTGGTCACGAGCACCGCCGTCGGCGCCGACAACCCTGAGGTCATCGCCGCTCGGGCGCGCCAACTGCCCGTCGTGCCGCGCGCCGTCATGCTGGCCGAGCTGATGCGGCTGCGTCGCGGCATCGCCATTGCTGGTACGCACGGCAAGACGACGACGACGTCGCTGGTCACCGCCATCCTCGTCGAGGCAGGCCTGGACCCCACCTTCGTCATCGGCGGCAAGCTCAATGCTGCCGGTGCCAACTCGCGCCTGGGCCAGGGCGAGTTCATCGTGGTCGAGGCCGACGAGAGTGACGCCTCCTTCCTGAAGCTCAGCCCCGTGCTGGCCGTCGTCACGAACATCGACGAAGACCACATGGACACCTACGGGCATTCGGTCGAGCGACTGCACGAGGCATTCGTCGAGTTCCTGCACCGTATGCCCTTCTACGGCGCGGCGGTGGTCTGCGCCGACGACCCCGGCGTGCGTGCCATCCTCGGTCGCATCGAGCGGCCAGTGGTCAGTTACGGCCTGTCTGCCGGTGCCTGCGTGCGAGCCGTGAACGTGCAGGCACTGGCCGATGCACAGATGCGCTTCACCTGCGAGCGCGAGGGGGCGGCGGGTCTCGACGTGCTGCTGAACCTGGCCGGCGAGCACAACGTGCGCAACGCGCTCGCGGCCATCGCAATTGCGATGGAGCTGGACTGCCCGGACGAGGCCATTCAGAGGGCGCTGGCGAAGTTCGCGGGCGTGGGCCGCCGCTTCGAGAAGCATGGCGAATGGCCAGCGGCCGATGGCGGCCGCTTCGTGCTGATCGACGACTACGGCCACCATCCGGTCGAGATGGCAGCCGTGTTGGCAGCAGCACGCGGCGCCTACCCCGGGCAACGCCTCGTACTGGCCTTCCAGCCGCACCGCTACACCCGCACGCGTGACTGCTTCGCCGACTTCGTGCGGGTCATGCAAGGCGCCGACGTGGTGCTGTTGACCGAGGTCTATTCGGCGGGCGAGTCGCCCATCGAAGGGGCCACCGGCATGGCGCTCGCGAAGGCGGTCGGCACCTCGAACTTCGTTGCCAGGGTGGCCGACATGCCGGCCGCGCTGGCCGCGCTGACCCGCGACGGTGACGTCGTCATTGGCATGGGCGCCGGCTCGATGAGCGGGCTGCCGAGCCTCGTGGCCCAACATTTCTCGCAAGGAACGTCCAGGTGAAGACGCCAATCGATCTGAACATCGACGCCAGGGCGCTGGGGAAGGTCGCCGTGCTGTTCGGCGGCAACAGCGCCGAGCGGCCGGTGTCGCTGATGAGCGGCGACGGCGTGCTGGCCGCGTTGCGGTCCGTCGGCGTGGATGCCCATGCTTTCGACCCAGCCGAGCAGCCGCTGCAAGCGCTCAAGGACCAGCGGTTTGAGCGCGCCTTCATCGCGCTGCACGGCCGGGGCGGTGAGGATGGCACCTTGCAGGGTGCCCTTGAATGGCTGCGTCTGCCCTATACCGGCTCCGGCGTGACGGCATCGGGCGTCGCAATGGACAAGACGATGACCAAGCGGCTGTGGGCGAACGAAGGCCTGCCGACGCCGCAATACCTAGCCCTGTCGCGCGCCGAGCTGACGCGCGAGCGCGTGCGCAGCATCCCTGACATCCTCGGCTTGCCCGTCGTCGTCAAGCCGCCGCACGAGGGAAGCAGCATCGGCATCACCAAGGTCGCCGGGTACTCCGAGATGCAGGGTGCCGTCGAGTTGGCCCTGGGCTTCGACGACGAGCTGCTGTTCGAGCAGTGCATCGAGGGACCCGAGCTAACCTGCGCGGTGCTGGGCGAGGGCCAGGACGCCATCGCGCTGCCGGCCATCGAGATCCGCGCCGAGGCCGGTAACTACGACTTCGCCAACAAGTACGAGACCGACACGACACAGTACCTGTTCGGCTCGCTGCCTGCCGCGCTTGAGGCGGAGATCCAGCAACTGGTGCTGCGGGCCTACCGCCTGCTGGGCTGCCGTGGCTGGGGCCGCGCCGACCTGATGCTGCGCAAGTCGGACATGAAGCCTTTCTTGCTGGAGATGAACACCAGCCCGGGCATGACCTCGCATTCCCTCGTCCCGAAGGCCGCACAGGCCGTCGGCATCGACTACCCGCACCTGTGCCTGTGGCTGCTGGCCCAGGCACGACTGGATCGCGCCGCCAGCGCCTGACATGAATTCCGCCGTCGCCACCGCCGTGCTGCCGCCCGATGTCCGCCTGATGAATGCGGTGTCGGCGCTGCTCGTCGCGGCCTTGCTGGCGACCGCGGCCTGGGGCCTCATCCGGTGGGCGGTGCGGCTGCCGGTGTTCAACCTGCGCGCCATCCAGGTGGTGGGCGACGTCAGCCGCAACAGCGTCGCGTCACTGCGGGCCAATGCGCTGCCGCGCCTGCATGGTTCCTTCCTCAGCATGAACCTGAAGGAAGGCCGCGCCGCCTTCGAGTCCGTGCCGTGGGTGCGACATGCGCAACTGCAGCGCATCTGGCCGATGCGGCTCAAAGTCAACCTTGAGGAGCACCGCGCCGCGGCCTACTGGGAGGCGCGTGCCGATGGTGCCGACGCTGCCACCGAGGCCGCCGCGGAGCGGGCCTTGGTCAACAGCTTTGGCGAAGTCTTCCAGGCCAATCTCGGGGACGTCGAGGACGAGGACCTGCCCATGCTCGCGGGCCCGTCCCACGCCGCGGGCGACATGCTGCAGATGTGGCGGGCGCTGGAGCCCGCGGCCGAGAAGCTGGGTGAAAGCATAGAGCGCCTCGACCTGTCCGGCCGCGGCTCGTGGCGCGCCACCTTCGGTAGCGGTGCCGTCGTTGAACTGGGCCGCGGCGGCGAAGCCGAGGTCGTCGAGCGCTTCGGCCGTTTCGCCCACTCCATTTCGCAGGTCGTGGCGACCTACAACAGCCCGCTGCTGTCCGCCGACCTGCGCCACGCTGACGGCTACGCGGTCAAGCTGCGCGGCGTGACGATACAAACTCCGGGTAAACCCGTAAATAGAAAACGCTGAGGACGGACATGGCCAAGGAATACAAGGATTTGGTCGTCGGGCTGGATATTGGAACCGCCAAGATCATGGCTGTCGTGGCCGAGGTATTGCCGGGCGGGGAATTGCGCATCGCCGGCCTCGGCGTGGCCCCCTCGCATGGCCTGAAGCGTGGCGTCGTGGTCAATATCGACGCCACCGTCCAGTCCATCCAGCAGGCCCTGAAAGAGGCCGAAATGATGGCCGACTGCAAAATCTCCCGGGTCTACACGGGGATCACCGGCAGCCATATCCGTGGCCAGAATTCCACCGGCATGGTCATCGTGCGCGACAAGGAGGTCACGCCGGTCGATGTGACCCGGGTTGTCGAAACCGCCAAGGCCATCAATATCCCCAACGACCAGCGTCTGCTGCTGGTCGAACCCCAGGAATTCGTCATCGATGGCCATGAGGTCAAAGAACCCATCGGCATGAGCGGCGGCCGGCTGGAGGTCAAGGTCCATATCGTGACTGGGGCTCAAAGTGCTGCCGAAAACATCGTCAAATGCGTGCGCCGATGTGGCCTCGAGGTCGATCAGCTGGTTTTGAATCCCAGCGCTTCCAGCCATGCAGCCCTCACCGCCGACGAGCGCGACCTGGGGGTGGCGCTGGTGGATATCGGCGCCGGCACGACCGATGTGGCGATATTCACCGGCGGGTCCATCCGGCATACCGCAGTCATTCCCATCGCGGGCGACCTGATCACCAGCGATATCGCGATGGCGCTGCGCACGCCGACCAAGGATGCCGAGGAAATCAAGGTCGAATATGGCGTCGCCAAGCAGTTGCTGGCTGACCCCGCCGACCAGGTGGAAGTGCCCGGCCTGGGTGACCGCAGTCCCCGAATGCTGTCCAAGCAGGCGCTGGCGGGCGTCATTGAGCCGCGCGTCGAGGAAATCTTTTCGCTGGTCCACCAGGTCATTCGCGAGAGCGGGTATGAGGAATTGCTGTCCTCCGGCATCGTGCTGACCGGCGGGTCAGCAGTCATGCCGGGCATGGTGGAACTCGCCGAGGATATTTTTCTGAAACCTGTCAGGCGTGGCTTGCCCACCTATTCGGGGGCCCTTTTCGACATGGTCGCCAACCCGCGCTCCGCCACCGTCATGGGCCTGCTGGAAGAAGCGCGACTGTCGCGCAGCCGGGGTTTCAAGGCGGCACAGCAGGCCGGGTCGGTGCAAACCCTGCTCGGCCGCGTCAAGGATTGGTTCATGGGGAATTTTTGACCCCCCAAAACCACGAAAAATTTGTTTCAGCAGCTATTCATTCATTGAGTGCCAAGGCACAATTGCAGCAGTTAGGAGGTTGATATGCCCATCGAGATGATCGAAGAGTTTGACCAAGGCACCCAAATCAAGGTGATCGGGGTCGGTGGTGGTGGCGGCAACGCCGTGGACCACATGATCGCCCAGGGCGTTCAAGGGGTTGAATTCATCTGCGCGAATACCGACGCGCAGGCGCTCAACCGCTCCAAGGCCGACCAATTGCTTCAACTCGGGACCTCCGGCCTGGGCGCTGGCGCCAAACCCGAGATGGGCAAGGCCGCCGCCGAAGAGGCAGAAAACCGCATTCGCGAATCCATCGCCGGCGCCAATATGCTGTTCATCACCGCCGGCATGGGTGGCGGTACCGGCACGGGCGCCGCACCGGTGATTGCACGCGTTGCCAAGGAAATGGGCATCCTGACGGTGGGCGTCGTCACCAAACCCTTCGAATTCGAGGGTGGTCGCCGCGCCAAGGCGGCCGACAACGGCCTGGCCGAGCTGGAGGCCAATGTGGACTCGCTGATCGTCGTGTTGAACGACAAGCTGCTCGACGTCCTGGGTGACGACGTCACGCAGGATCAGGCCTTCGCGCATGCCAATGACGTGCTGAAGAACGCAGTTGGCGGCATTTCCGACATCATCCACATCCCCGGCCTGGTCAACGTCGACTTCGAAGACGTCAAGACTGTGATGAGCGAGCCCGGCAAGGCCATGATGGGCACGGCGCAGGCCACCGGTCCGGATCGCGCCACCAAGGCTGCCGAAGCCGCCGTGGCCTGCCCGCTGCTGGAAGGTATTGACCTGTCGGGCGCGCGTGGCGTGCTGGTGCTGATCGCCGCGAGTCGCAGCAACTTCAAGCTCAGCGAGTCGCGCAATGCGATGAACGCGATCAAGCGTTACGCCTCGGAAGAAGCGCACATCATCTACGGCACCGCTTATGACGAAGGCCTGGGCGACGCGCTGCGTGTGACCGTCATCGCCACCGGCCTGACTGCGGGCCGCGCCCGCCAGCAGGCGCCCCTGCAGGTGGTGCAGACCCAGTCCGTCGTGCGCAACGGGACCGATGGCATGCCCGTGCTGACGCAGGCCGTCGCGATGGCAGCGCCGGCTTCCGGGCAGCCCCAGCAGGCCAACGTGGGCCTGGGCCTCGGCGATTTCGCGAACGCCAATGTGCCGAGCGTCTGGCGCCACGGCCGTTCGGGCAGCGCGGCCGCGAAGGTCGAGGCGCTGTCGTCCAACGGCATGGACGAGATCGAGATTCCGGCCTTCCTGCGCAAGCAAGCCGACTGAGCCACACGCTCCGGTTGATGAAAGGGCGGGCCTTGCGGCTCGCCCTTTTGCTTTTAAGGGGCGCCGGCGATGGTGGTGGACGGCCTGGCCGGGCAGGCGAGCCAGGCCAGCAGCCCGCCACCGACGAGCACGAGGGCCAGCGCGTCCATGCGCGCTGCCGGCAGCGCTGCCGCCGCTGTCGTGAGCGCCGCCGCTGCGGCCATCTGCAGGAACCCCAGCAACGCCGAGGCTTGGCCGGCCTGGGCCGCGAACGGCGTCAGCGCCAGCGCCGTGCCCGTGGGCGACACCAGGCCCATGCCAAACAAGAAGATGCAGGCGGCGGCTGCAAAGCTCGTCAGGCCGAGCGTGCCGCCAGTCAGCATCACCAGCCCGCCGCAGGAAGCCAGTGCTGCTCCCACGCTCAGCACTGCAGGCCCACCCCAGCGCGCTGCCCAGTGCGGTGCTGCTCGTCCGGCGGTGAAGACGACAAAAACCGTGGTCGCGAAGAACAGGCCCACTTGAAGCGCCGAGAAGCGGTACTCACGCACCAGTACCAGGGGTGCCGTGCCGAAGAAGGCGAACAGTGCCCCGAGGATGGCGGCCGTCGCAAGCGCCGGGCGCATGAAACGGGGATCTCCCAGCAGCACGACATAACCGCGCGCCAAGGCGCCAGCGGGTCGTCGCAGGCGGCGCTCGGCGGGCAGGGTTTCGCCGACGATGCCCGCATAGGCTGCCGTCAGCGCCAGGCCGGCCAGAACCAGCAGCACGAACGGCGCCCGCCAGCCCAAGGCGGCTTGCAGCAGGCCGCCCAACAATGGCGAGAAACCCGGCGCCGCGGCCATGACGACCATGATGCGGCCGAGCAGCGCGGCGAGTTGCGGGCCCTCGAAACGGTCACGCGCGGCCGCCCGCGCCAGCACCGACGCCGCGGCGGCGCCCATGGCCTGCAGCGCACGACCGGCCAGCAGCAGGGGGAGGTCGCTGGCCATCGCGCCGACCGCGCTGCCCGCGATGAAGATGGCCAGCCCGCCGAGCACCACGGGCTTGCGGCCGACACGGTCGGACAGGGGGCCGACGATCAACTGCGCGACGGCGAACACAGCGAGGAAGAGGCTCAGCACCGCCGTCATTGCCGCCTCGCTGTGCCCCAGAGCCTGTGCCATCAGCGGCAGGGAAGGCAGCAGGATGTTGGTGGACAGCGTCGCCAGCGCGGCCAGTGCTGCCAGCGTCAGCAGCCAGGAGCGGGGCACGGTGCTCATGGCGCCCAGCCCTCGGCCACGAAGGCAACGCTGCGGGCAACGACATCGGCGTCGACCAGCAGCCTTCTGTGGCCCAGGCCTGTGGCCGGTTCCAGACGCGAGCCGGGCCAGGCCTGGTGCAAGGCCGCGGACGCGGCGAAGGGGACGGTCCGGTCGTCGGGATCGTGGACGATGAGGCCGGGGTGGCGCAGGCCGTGCTTCAGGCGCTCCAGGTCGACGTAGGCCATTCGGGTGCCGATGAATCCCTCCACCCAGCCCGCCAGTGCCGCCGCGTCGGCGGGGCCGAGGCCGTGCGTCCGGGCCAGGCCCTTGACCATGGGTGTCAGTGACGAGGGGCCCGCCAGGTGCACGCTGCGCCTGACCCGAAGTCCGTGCGCAAAAGCCAGCAGCGCGGCGGCTGAGCCCATGGAATGGCCGACGACTGCATGGACCTCGCCGATGTCGGTCATCACCGCGCGCAGCGCGCGGCCCGCGTGGACGACGCTGGCTGCATGGCCGCCGGAGTCGCCGTGGCCGGGCAGGTCGAACAGTGTCACGGAGAAGCTGGCATGCACCAGGGCCTGCGCGTGAGCCAGCAGGTGGGCGCCCCGGCTGTTCCAGCCGTGCACGAGAACCACGCGCGGACCCGTGCCCAGCGTCCAGCGTGCGAGCTTGAGGCCCTCGTGGCGCAGCGGCGTCTCGGCGGCGCCGGAGAGCGCGGCGCGCTCATCGGCAGACAGCGGCACGCGCTCGGGCGCCGAGAAGGCATGGCGGGCGGCGGCCAGATGGCCGTCGGCATGGGCCGCCAGCGGCGCGGCCAGGGTAAGGGACTCGACCATGGTGGGGCTCCCTGTCAGCCAGCGTAGGCCGGCGTTGGGCTGGACAGGCTGCGCTTGACCTGGCGGCTGAGGTCGTCGGCCAGCACCTCGAAGGCACCGGCCTCGACGCCTTCAAGCGCGAGGCGGGCCACGTCGGCAGGTGCGGCCTTGGGGGCTTCCAGGCCATGCGTCATGTCAGTGTCCATGTAGCCGACGTGCAGGCTGGTCACTTGCGTGCCCTGGGCCTTCAGCTCGTTGCGCAAGCCGTTGCTCAGCGACCAGGCAGCGGCCTTGGAGGCGCTATACGTGGCCACGTCCGGCAGAGTCACCCAGCTCAACACCGACAGCACGTTCAGCACCGCACCGCCGGCGTTGGCCTGCAGCACCGGCGCGAAGGCGCGCGCCAGCGCCCACGGGCCGAAGAAGTTGGTCTCGAGTTCGGCACGGGCGGCGGCCATGCCGCCGTCGCCCAGCAAACGACCCTGGCGCGAGATGCCGGCGTTGTTGATGAGCAGCGTCACGTCCGTGCAGCGGGCCGCTGCGGCGGCGACCTGGGCGGGGTCGGTGACGTCCAGCGCGACGGGCACGACGCCGGGCAGGTCGATGCGGCCTGGATCGCGGGCGGCGGCGTAGACCTTCGCGGCACCGGCCGCGAGTGCGGCCTCCGCGAAGGCGCGGCCGAGGCCGCGGTTGGCGCCGGAGATGAAGACGACGGCGTTCTTGAGCTTCATGGCAGGTCCTTCAGGTACGAGGTACGTTTATTCATGTCGGTCGACATGATTGTTATAAATGTCGTTCAACATATAAAATCAGTCAAGCGACATCCGCCAGAACTTCAGGAGATCGAGATGAAGGTCAGCCGCGCCCAGGCCGAAGAAAACCGTGAACGCATCCTCGACAACGCCGCCCAGCTCTTTCGCGAACATGGCTTCGATGGCATCGGACTGAACGACTTGATGCAGGCCGCCGGCCTGACGCGCGGCGGCTTCTACGGCCATTTCGACTCGAAGGATGACCTCGCCGCCCAGGCCACCCGGCGTGCGCTGGCGGCCAACCGGGAGCAGTGGAAGAAGCAGACCGACCGCAGCCTGTCGGCCTGGGTCAAGGCCTATCTGTCCGACACCCATCGCGACCACATTGGCGCGGGCTGCGGCCTCGTGGCGCTGGCCGGCGATGCGGCGCGTGGCGGGTCGGAAGTGCGCGAGGTCTTCGGCGAAGGCGTCGAGAGCCTGGTCGCGACGTTGCAGACGCAGATGCCCGCAACAGATCCCGTCGGGCGCCGCGAACAGGCGCTGGCCATGCTGTCCACACTAGTTGGCGCGCTGCTGCTTTCGCGGGCCGTGGGCGACGCCGGCCTGTCGCGCGAGCTGCGCGAGGCGGCGCGCAAGAGCCTGCCGGTCGACGTCAGCTGAAGGCTGGCGCCGACCGAATGGGTGCCGCCGCAGCGGTACCCCGTGTGGCATGCTGGCGCCCATGTCAATGCCTAGAAGAAGTCACGGAGATGCCTGAGCTGGGCCTGATGCTGCGCCGCTGGCTGCTGGGGCTTGCCCTGCTGGCCGGGTTGTCGGTGCAGGCACAACGCCTGCCCCAGCCCAGCACCCACATCACCGGCGACGATGCCGCCCCCGCCGAACTCGCGACCAGTGCCTGGACGCGCGCCCAGCTCGATGCCTGGTGGGGGGCGCTGCGCCATCACACGGTGACCGGCGGCGACCACCTGAGCCTCCCGCCTGAGCTGCTGCCGCCGGCGGCGGCGGCGGGCTGGCAGCCTGTGGCCATGCCCGACGTGCGCAGCCGTCCCGGGGCAGCCATGGTCACGGACGCGCGTGGCTACCAGATGCGCTGGTACCGGCTGCATGTGCCGGCCGGGCATGACGAAGCCATGGCGCTGTACCTGCCGCGTCTGGTCACGCTGTCGGCCGCCGTGCTGGCGCGCACCGAGCGGGGCTGGCAGCTGCTGCTGGACAACCAGCATGCGGAGCGCGAGCAATGGGTGCAGCCGATCTGGCTGCCGCTACCCGGCATCGGTGCTCAGGGGCTGGATCTGGTCGTGGCCCTGCCGGTGCCGGCAGGCAGCTATTACGCGGTGTCCCGCATCTGGGTCGGACCGCGCGACACGCTGGAGAAGCAGTGGCTGTGGAGGGTGCGTGCCCAGACCGGCTTGCCCCAGGCTGTCAGCCTGACGCTGGCCGTGCTCGGCCTGTTCGCCCTGACACTGTGGCTGCGTCGGCCTGGCGAGGCCATCTACGGGCTGTTCGCGCTCGGTGCGGCGGCATGGATGGTGCGCAACCTGCATTTCTACGTCAGCCTGCCGGCCTCGCCGGTGGCGCAAGACTGGTTCTGGTGGGCGACACACGCATCCATGGGCTGGGTGATGCTGTCGGCGCTCCTGTTCGCGCTGCGCTTCGCGAGCCGGCGGCTGCCGTGGCTGGAGTGGGCGCTGGCGGCAAGCGTGCTGCTCGTCAGCCTGCTCAGCGTGCCGCTGTGGCTGCGCCAGCTCGACATGGTCGTCATGCAGTACGTCGTCACAGCCTTCGTCGCAGCCATCGGCACGGTCTGGCTCGCCTTCCTCGCCTGGCGCGAACGTCGCACCGAGCTGCGCATCATGGCGGTGGCGCTGATCGTCAGCGTGCTCATCGGCGGGCACGACCTCGCCGTGCTGGCCGGCTGGGCCTGGCCGGAACACTTCTTCCTGATGCCATTCGCGACGTTGATCGTCATGATCAGCTTCCTGCACGCGGTGCAGCGCCGCTACGTCGGCGCCGTGGAGCAGGTCAAAGCCGAAAACAGCCAGTTGCAGGAAGACCTCGAAGAGCAGGTTTCGGTGCTGCAGATGCAGAACGCCCAGTTGCGCGAGGCCGAGCGTCAGCAGGCGCTGCTGCTGGAACGCCAGCGCATCATGGCCGACATGCACGATGGCCTCGGCTCGTCGCTGCTGTCGGCGCTTGTGGCGATGGAGCAGGGCAGCATGTCGCATGAGCAGTGCGTCGAAGTGCTGCGCGAATGCGTGGATGACCTGCGCCTGGTGATCGATTCGCTGGAGCCTGTCGGGCATGACCTCGTTTCTCTGCTGGCGACGATGCGCTACCGCCTCGGCAAGCGCCTGCAGACGGGCGGGCTCAAGCTCGAATGGGACGTGCAGGACCTGCCGCCCCTGCCGTGGCTGGAGCCACCTGACGCGCTGCACGTGCTGCGGCTGATGCAGGAGGCGCTGAACAACGTGCTCAAGCATGCCCAGGCCAGCCGCGTGCGCATGGTCACGCGCCATCACGGCAGCTACGTCGAGATCCGCGTCGAGGACGACGGTGCTGGCTTCGACCTGGAGACCATCCAGCACGGCCGCGGTCTGAAGAGCCAGATCAAGCGCGCCCAGCGCCTGGGCGGCAAGCTGCGTATCGACTCCTCGCCGGGCAGCGGCACCCGGCTCTCCTTGCGATTGCCCGTGGAACGCAAGGCCCAGGCTTGATCCGGGACAATCGGGGAATGCTCAAGCAACGCACCCTGAAGTCGATCACGCGCGCCGTAGGCGTGGGCATCCACAGCGGCCAGAAGGTCGAGCTGACGCTGCGCCCCGCGCCGCCGGACACCGGCATCGTCTTTCGCCGCGTGGACCTGTGTCCGCCGGTGGACATCCCCGTCGGCGTCATGTCGGTCAGCGACACGCGCATGGCTACCACGATCAGCCCGAACGGCGACCCCGGCGCCCCAAAGGTGCAGACCATCGAGCACCTGCTGTCGGCCTGCGCCGGCCTCGGGCTGGACAACCTCGTCATCGACATCAATGCCGACGAGGTGCCTGTGCTGGACGGCTCCGCCGCCGCCTTCGTCTTCCTGCTGCAGTCGGCCGGCATCGTCATGCAGGACGCGCCCAAGCGCTTCCTCAAGGTGAACAAGCCCGTAGAGGTTCGTCAGGGCGAGGGCAAGAAGCTGATGTGGGCCAGGCTGGAGCCCCACCATGGCTATACGCTGAGCTTCGAGATCGAGTTCGACAACCCGGCCGTGGCCGCCACCGGCAGCCAGTTCGTCTTCGACATGGGTTCGGGCAAGTACAAGAAGGAGATCGCCCGTGCGCGCACCTTCGGCATGACAGCCGACATTGACCTGATGCGTTCAAGAGGTCTGACGCTGGGCGGCTCGATGGACAACGCCATCGTCGTCGACGACTACAAGGTGCTGAACGCCGAAGGTCTGCGCTACGACGACGAGTTCGTCAAGCACAAGATCCTCGATGCCATCGGTGACATGCAGGTCGCCGGCATGCCATTGCTGGCTGCCTACACCTCGTTCAAGGGCGGCCATGCGTTGAACAACAAGTTGCTGCGGGCACTGCTGGCCGACGAATCCGCTTACGAGGTCGTCAGCTTCGACGATGACCGCGCCGCGCCCAAGGGCTTCGCCCAACTGGCGCCGGCCTGGTAAGCGCGTTCGCATGCTGATCGCCCGCCTCGTCATCGGACTGCTGCTGTTCTCGGCCGTCGTCTGCTTCGCCCTGTCCATCGCCACCGGCCAGGTACGCTGGCGACGCATGGGCATCGTGATCATGAAATGGACGTTGATCGCCGGCTTGGCCTTCTTCGCCGTGCTGATCCTGGAGCGCCTGGCCCTGGTGCTGTGACGCCGTTCACGGCTGGCGCCTCACCCCCCTGAGCTTGCGGGGATGGCACGGCGGCCCGTCTTGCTCAGAATGACTTCACGGTCGCAGTGCGAGTCGCAGCGACCCAGCCCAGGAAATCAGCAAGTCCTGGGCGCCACGCGTGGAGATGGCCGGGGGGCCGGGGAAGCGCGGTGGGTTGAAAGAGAGATCGTTCGAAGTAGATTGGGCCGCTCCCGGTGGGGCGGCCCTCTTTTTATTTGCGTGCGCGCCACAGTCTGGCTGTCGCTAAGCTGTCGTCAGAGGTAGCGCTGGCGCAGGTGCGTCTCGAAGTGCGCCGGGTTGAGGGCCTCCCCGCTGGCGCGTTGCACCAGCTCGGGCGTTTCGTAGCGACTGGCGACCTGCCAGACATGGGTGGACAGCC
Source organism: Roseateles sp. (assembly GCF_036404855.1). Lineage (GTDB taxonomy): Bacteria > Pseudomonadota > Gammaproteobacteria > Burkholderiales > Burkholderiaceae_C > Pelomonas. The sequence continues at coordinate 32,615 of NZ_DASWYS010000374.1, read as the reverse complement.
AGTCGAATACGCCGCCCAGCTCGCCGCGAGCAATGCGGGCGTCCAGATCGGGCTGCTGGGCGCGCATCGCCGCGAACCACTGGGCCGCATACATCGCGCCCAGCGTGTAGCAAGGGAAGTAGCCGAACAAGCCGGCCGGCCAGTGCACGTCCTGCATGGGCCCATCCCTGAAGTTGCCGCGCGTGTCCAGATCCAGGAGTTCGGCCATCTTGGCGTCCCACAACGCCGGGACGTCGTCCACTTCGGCCTCGCCCTCGATCAGTGCCCGTTCGATGTCGAAGCGCAGCAGGATGTGGGCGGGGTAGGTCACCTCGTCGGCATCCACGCGGATGAGGCCGGGTGTCACACGCGTCAGCAGCTTGTGCATGTTGCCGGGTTCGAAGGCCGGCTGGTCGCCGAAATGCCGGGCGAGCAGCGGAGCCAGCAGCGCAGCGAAGGCCGGGTGGCTGCCCAGTTGCATCTCGAAGGAGAGGCTCTGGCTCTCGTGGATGCCCATGGAGCGAGCGCGAGCGATGGGCTGGCCCAGCAATTCGCGCGGCAGGCCCTGCTCGTAGCGGCCGTGCCCCGTCTCGTGGATGACGCCCATCAGGGCGGGCAGAAAGTCGTCCTCGCGGTAGCGCGTCGTCATGCGCACGTCCTCCGGGACGCCGCCGCAGAAGGGGTGGGTGCTCTCGTCCAGGCGACCGGCGCCGAAGTCGAAGCCCATCAGCTTCATCGCGGCCAAGCCCAGTGTCTTCTGCGCCGCGGTCGGGAAAGGGCCGACAGGCTGAATGACAGTCTCGCCGGACTGCTTGGCAATGACGTCGCGGATCAGACCCGGCAGCCACCGCCGCAGCGGCGCGAAGGCGTGTTCGACGTCGGCCGAGCGCATGCCAGGTTCGTAGACATCCAGCAGCGCGTCGTACCGGGACAGCCCTGAGCTCTGCGACAGGCAGTCGGCCTCCTGGCGGGCGATTTTCAGGACCTCACGCAGGTTCGGCACAAAGCCGGCCCAGTCGTTGGCCGGGCGTTGCGTGCGCCAGGCATGCTCGCAGCGATTGTTGGCCAGGCTCTTGGCCTCCACCAGCGCCTGCGGCAGCGCGTTGGCGGCACGCCAGGCGCGGCGGATCTCGCGCAGGTTGTTGCGTTGAGTGTCGTCCAGCGGCTCGGCTGCGGCGGTATCAAGCAGGCCCGGCAGGGCGGGGTCCGTGGCGAGCTGGTGCAGCAGCCCGTCCATCTCGGCCAGCGCCAGGCTGCGCGCCTCGTTGCCCTTGGCCGGCATGTTGGCCGCCTGGTCCCACTGGGCGATGGCCTGTAGGTGGCCGAGGTGATGCAGGCGCTGCTGGCGCTTGGCAAGGTCTTGATAGGCGGATGTCATGACAACCAACTTTCGGGAATGAAATACAGCAGGGCGACAGTGAAGCAGAGGAAGCGCAGGCCCTTGCCCAGCGCCATCCAGCCAACGCAGGGCCAGAACGGCAGCTTGAGCCAGCCGGCCACTGCGCACAGCGGGTCGCCCACGATGGGCAGCCAGCTCAGCACGCAGGCCTTGGGGCCGAAACGTTTCAGCCAGGCCAGCGCGCGCGGGTTGGGCGGCTCACGGTGCTTGACCGCTTCGACCGCCTTTTCCGCGCCGTAGCCCAGCCACCAACTTGTCATGCCGCCCAGGGTGTTGCCCACGGTCGCCACCGCGATGACCGGCCAGAACATGCCTGGGTCGGCCTTGACCACGAGGAAGACGGCCGGCTCCGAGCCTAGCGGCAGCAGCGTCGCCGAGACGAAAGTGATGACGAAGACCGCGACCAGGCCCACCTGTGGCAGGGCCAGCGCGGCCAGCAGATCTTGGATGAGTTGAGCCAGCCAGACTTCCATGGCGGCATTGTGGTCCGAGCGCGCAAGCCCGGATGGCTACAATCTCGCCTCTTTTTTGAGCAGACCCCTCGTGCAGATCGGCCCCCATCAACTCCCCAACGCGCTGTTCGTGGCGCCCATGGCCGGAGTGACGGACCGGCCCTTCCGCCAGTTGTGCCGACGCCTGGGCGCAGGTTACGCGGTCAGCGAGATGGTCACGTCGCGCAAGGAACTGTGGAACAGCCTCAAGACTTCGCGCCGCGCGGACCACTCGGGTGAGCCCGGCCCCATCGCCGTGCAGATCGCGGGCACCGATGCCGACATGCTCGCTGAGGCCGCTGTGCACAACATCGACCGCGGTGCGCAGATCATCGACATCAATATGGGGTGCCCGGCCAAGAAGGTCTGCAACAAGTGGGCGGGCTCGGCGCTGATGCGCAACGAGACGCTGGCACTTGAGATCGTCGAGGCCGTCGTGGCCGTCTGCGCGCAGCGCGGCGTGCCCGTCACGCTGAAGATGCGCACCGGCTGGAGCGCCGATGAGCGCAATGCGCTGCGGCTGGCGAAGTTGTTCGAGGCCGCCGGCATCGCGATGCTGACCATCCACGGCCGCACGCGCGAGCAGGGCTACAAGGGCCTGGCCGAATACGACACCATTGCTGCCGTGAAGGCTGCGCTGACGATTCCTGTCGTCGCCAATGGCGACATCGACTCGCCTGAAAAGGCGCGCGACGTGCTGGCCTACACGCGCGCCGACGCGCTGATGATCGGCCGCGCCGCGCAAGGCCGGCCCTGGATCTTCCGCGAGGTGGCGCATTTCCTTTCTACCGGCGAGCACCTGCCGGCACCCACTGTCACGGAGGCGCGCGACGTGCTTGTCGAGCACCTGTACGACCACTACGGCCTGTACGGCGAGCTCAGCGGCATGCGCAGCGCGCGCAAGCACATCGGCTGGGCCGTGCGCGGCCTGCCCGGCGGTGAGGCTTTCCGCCAGCACATGAACATGCTGGAACGCAGCGAGCTGCAGGTGCAGGCGTTGCGTGACTGGTTCGATGAACTCGGCCGGACCCACGAGCGGTTGCCGCCCGCCACGGCTGCCAACGACGACGAAGCCCAGGCCGACGAAGCCTGTGCCGCCTGAAACAAGAAGCTCCTGTCATGAGTGCCCAGAAGAACACCACCCCGTCCAACCCCATCGACGCCTGCGTGCGCGACAACCTCGAAGCCTTCTTCCGCGACCTCGACGGACAGGAGCCGCACTCCATGCATGAGATGCTGGTGAAGCTGGTCGAGAAGCCGCTGTTCGAGATCGTCATGCGCGAGGCCGGCGGGAACCAGAGCAAGGCGGCGCAATGGCTGGGCATGAACCGCAACACGCTGCGCCGCAAACTGACCGATCACAACCTCTGAACGACGCCAGGCCGATGAACCAGTTTCAAGCGATGCTCAGCTGCCTGGTCCACGGCCGTCCTCGGTTCAATGTCGAGGTCGATGATGGCGTTCGGTGCGTGGTGCGGGGCAACCGTCGCCGCGTGGTCGTGAGCCGTTCCGGGCGCCATGTCGAGATCGGCAGGGCCAAGTATCCGGCCGCTGCAATTGACGCCACCCTACTGCGCCAGCGGGGTGCCATCGAGCTTGAACGCGGCCGACCGCACTGGGAGGTCGCCCTGCGCTTGCGGGCGGGCGAGGTGGTCGAAGTCGGTTTCAGTTACGACGATGTCGATGCCTCCATTGCCGCCGCGGCGTTGGGCCGCAGCATCGGTTGTGCTGTTCAGCAGGCCTGAATCACCCCAAGTTTTGTTTCCTCCAGAAGTGGCTGTCATGTCTCAACTCACTGCACTCCTCTCGGTCTCCGACAAGACCGGCATCCTCGAATTCGCCAAGGGCTTGCACGCCCTCGGTGCCAAGCTCCTGTCCACCGGCGGCACCGCCAAGCTGCTGGCCGAAGCCGGCCTGCCTGTCACCGAAGTGGCCGAGCACACCGGCTTCCCCGAGATGATGGATGGCCGCGTGAAGACGCTGCACCCCAAGATCCATGGCGGCCTGCTGGCGCGCGGTGACGTGCCCGAGCATGTCGCGGCAATGGACAAGCATGGCATCACGCGCATCGACATCCTGGCCGTCAACCTCTACCCGTTCGAGGCGACGGTGGCCAAGGAAGGCTGCACGCTGGAGGACGCCATCGAGAACATCGACATCGGCGGCCCGGCCATGGTGCGCAGTGCGGCCAAGAACTGGCGTGACGTGACGGTGCTGACCGACGCGGCCCAGTACGCCGCGGTGCTCGACGAGCTCAAGGCCCATGGCAAGACCAGCGACAAGACGCGCTTCGCGGCATCCGTCGCGGCCTTCAACCGCATCGCTCAATATGACGCGGCCATCAGCAACTATCTGTCGTCGCTGAATGAAGACGGTTCCAAGGCCGAGTATCCCGCGCAGATGAACGCTACCTTCGTGAAGGTGCAGGACCTTCGCTACGGCGAGAACTCGCACCAGAGCGCCGCGCTGTACCGGGACTTGTTCCCCGCGCCCGGCTCGCTGGTGACGGGCAAGCAACTGCAGGGCAAGGAGCTTTCGTACAACAACATCGCCGACGCGGACGCAGCCTGGGAATGCGTGAAGAGCTTCGGCACGCCGGCCTGCGTCATCATCAAGCACGCCAACCCCTGCGGCGTTGCCGTGGGCGTCAACCCGGCCGAGGCCTACAGCAAGGCCTTCAAGACCGATCCCACCAGTGCGTTCGGCGGCATCATTGCCTTCAACCGCGAGGTGGATGGCGCAGCGGCCCAGCTGGTCGCCAAGCAGTTCGTCGAGGTGCTGATGGCGCCGAGCTTCAGTGCCGAGGCGCTGGAGATCTTCAAGGGCAAGGCCAATGTGCGCCTGCTGCAAATCGCGTTGCCGCCGGGCGGCGTCCGCCCTTGGGATCAGGGCCGCAACGCCGGCGACAGCAAGCGCGTCGGTTCGGGCCTGCTGCTGCAGACGGCCGACAATCACTTCCTGAAGCGCGAGGACCTGAAGATCGTCACTGCACTGCAGCCCACGGCCCAGCAGCTCGACGACCTGATGTTCGCGTGGACCGTCGCGCAGTACGTGAAGAGCAACGCCATCGTCTTCTGCGGCGGCGGCATGACGCTGGGCGTCGGTGCGGGACAGATGAGCCGCATCGACTCGGCCCGCATCGCTTCCATCAAGGCCGACAACGCCGGCCTGAGCTTGAAGGGCTCGGCAGTGGCCAGCGACGCGTTCTTCCCGTTCCGTGACGGCCTGGACGTGTTGGCCGACGCAGGGGCCTCCTGCGTCATCCAACCGGGCGGCTCGATGCGCGACGACGAGGTCATTGCGGCCGCGAACGAGCGCGGCATCGCGATGGTGATGACCGGCGTGCGGCACTTCAGGCATTGATTTGAGCCTCTCGCCCAGCCCGTCCGCGCTGCACGCGCGGCAGGCTGGCCGCTCCCTCCGGGGGAGATGGCGATGCTTGCTGCCTCGAATCTGAAGCACATCGCCCCAGTCGGGCCGGCTTGGCGCGCTCTAGACGCGTTCCTCTAGTCCAGGGCTCACCTGTTGGTCCGGCGAGGTCTTGCGGTTAGCCTCGAAGAACTCGAGCCCGAACCGGAGACAAGGCCATGGACAACGCGCTGCAGGAGCGCCTGCATCTGGCGCTGACGGCGCAGCGCCGCGCCTTCGAGGCGCAGCGCATGCCTTCCTACGAGGTGCGCCGCGACCGCCTCCAGCGGCTGCTCGCGATGACGCGCCAGCATGGCGAGGCGCTGGCGGCCGCGATGGCACAGGACTTCGGCCACCGTGCGCGCCAGGAATCGCTGCTGGCGGACATCTTTACCGTCGAATCCGGCGCCCGCCACGCCCTCAAGCACTTGCGGGGCTGGATGAAGCCGCGCCGCGTGGCGACACCCCTGCACTTCCTGCCTGGCCGCAACGTGCTGATGCGTCAGCCGCTGGGCGTCGTGGGCGTCGTGTCGCCCTGGAATTACCCCTACTACCTGGCCATGGAGCCCGCCGTGGCGGCACTCGCAGCCGGCAACCGCGTGCTCATCAAGCCTTCCGAGCTGACGCCGGCGACCAGCGAGCTGATGGCGCGCATCGTCGCCGAGCATTTCAGGCCCGAGGAGATGCAGGTCATCACTGGCGATGCCGAGGTCGGCAAGGCCTTCACGCAGCTGCCTTTCGATCACCTGTTCTTCACCGGCTCCACCGCCGTGGGCCGTCACGTCGCGCAGGCTGCGGCGAAGAACCTGACGCCGGTGACACTGGAGCTGGGGGGCAAGTCGCCCGCCATCGTCGACCGCAGCTGCGATCTCGGACTGACCGCATCGCGCCTGGCCTTCGGCAAGCTCTTCAACGCGGGCCAGACGTGCGTGGCGCCTGACTACCTGCTGGTGCCGCGTGAGATGGTGGAGCCGCTGAGCCAGCGTCTCCTGGCCGAGATGCGCCGCATGTATCCGCGCATCGCCGGCAATGCCGACTACACCAGCATTGCCACGCCGCGCCACCTTGCGCGGCTGCAAGGACTGCTCGCCGATGCCGTGCAGCGCGGCGCCCGCGTGCTGCGCTCGCACGACGAGCAGCCTGACGACCGCCGTCTGGTGCCTGCGCTGCTGCTGGACGTGCCACTCGAGGCGACCGTGATGCAGGAAGAGATCTTCGGTCCGCTGCTGCCTGTGATCGGCTACGACCAGCTCGACGATGCACTGGCCCACATCAACGGCGGTGACAGGCCGCTGGCGCTGTACTTGTTCGGTTCGGACGGCGCCGCGCGCGACCGCGTCATGCGCGAGACGCATGCCGGGGGCGTGACCATCAACGACTGCCTGTGGCACCTGGGTCAGGAGGAGCAGCCCTTCGGTGGCGTTGGCGCCAGCGGCATGGGCTCGTACCACGGCGAATGGGGCTTCCGCACTTTCAGCAAGGAGAAGCCGCTGTTCATCCAGTCGCGCCTTGCCGGCACGAAGCTCTTCCAGCCGCCATATGGCGCGACATTCGAAAGACTCCTTGCGCTTCTCAAGCGCATCGCCTGAGCCATGCCAGACATCCAGCATTTCGACGAAACCCATGACGTCATCGTCATCGGCGGCGGCTCGTCCGGCTCCGCGCTCGCCGGCCGCCTGAGCGAAGATCCAGACACGCGCGTGCTGGTGCTGGAGGCCGGTGCCGACGTCAGCAACTGGCTGGGGACCGTGCCCACGGGCGCCGTGCTGATGGTGCCCAGCAAGCTGCACAACTACGCTTTCGAGACCGTGCCCCAGCCGGGTCTGGGCGGTCGCCGCGGCTATGTGCCGCGCGGCAAGATGCTGGGGGGCTCGTCGGGCATCAATGCGATGGTCTACATCCGCGGCCAGCGCGAGGATTACGACCACTGGGCGGCTCTCGGCAACCCGGGCTGGGCCTGGGACGACGTGCTGCCGTTCTTCGTCAAGAGCGAGGGCAACGACAGCTTCGGTGCGCCGCTGCACGGCACTGCCGGCCCGCTCAAGGTCAGCCAGCTGCGCACCGACAACCCGCTGCACGCGGCCTGGCTCGCGGCTGGCCGCGAGGCAGGTCATGCGATCAATGCCGACTTCAACGGCGAGACGCAGGAGGGCATTGGCATCTACCAGGTCACTCAGGACCGGGGCGAGCGCTGCAGCGCCGCGCGCGCCTATCTGTGGCCCCACCGGAACCGGACCAACCTGCGCGTGACGGTGCAGGCGCAGGTGCAGCGCATCCTGTTCGAGGGTCGCCGCGCCGTGGGCGTGGAGGCACGGGTGGGCGGCGTGTTGCGCCGCCTGCAGGCCCGGCGCGAGGTCGTGCTGGCGGCGGGTGCCATCCAGTCGCCGCAGTTGCTGATGCTGTCCGGCGTGGGCGACGCGGCGCAATTGCAGGCCCACGGCATTCCCGTGCTGCACCACCTGCCCGGCGTCGGTGCCAACCTGCAGGACCACCCGGACTTCGTTTTCGGCCTGCGCAGCCGCAGCCTGGACACCTTCGGCCTTTCGCTGCGCGGGGGCGGCGCGTTCTGGCGCGCAATCCGGCGCTACCGCGGTGAGCGGCGCGGCATGCTGACCAGCAACTTCGCCGAGGGCGGCGGCTTCCTGTGCACCCGCGCCGAGCAGTCGCGGCCGGACATCCAGCTGCATTTCGTCGTCGCCGCCGTGGAAGACCATGCCCGCAAGCTGCGCTGGGGCCATGGCATGTCCTGCCACGTGTGCCTGTTGCGACCGCAGAGCCGCGGCAACGTGCGTCTCGCCAGCCGCGATGCGGGCACCGCGCCGCTGATCGACCCGGCGTTCTTCCAGCATCCCGACGACATGCCGCAGATGGTGGCAGGGTTCAAGCTCACCCGCGCCTTGCTGAACCAGCCGTCGCTGCGGGCGCACTGGCACACGGAGATGTGGAGTACCGAAACGCGTTCCGACGCCGACATCGAGGCCCTGTTGCGGCAGCGGGCCGACACCATTTACCACCCGGTGGGCACTTGCAAGATGGGGGCTGATGCGATGGCGGTTGTCGACGCCGAGCTGCGCGTCCATGGTCTGCAGGGCCTGCGCGTGGTGGACGCGTCCATCATGCCCACGCTGCTCAGCGGCAACACCAATGCGCCGGCCATGATGATCGGCGAGAAGGCCGCGCAGATGATGCAGGATGCGGCCCGGCGGTCCCAGACGGTGGTGCAGATGGCCGGCGCGACCTGAGCCTGCCGGGCTGCCTGCGGAGCGCACCTCAAGCCCGCCGGGGGCCAGGAACGGCCCCGCCCCTGCGCCGCCTTGCGAAGTCTTCACGGGGTTGGCGTTAGTCCTGAATGCCGGGGAAGGCTTGCCGCCAGCTCCAGGTTGCAAACTGTCACTTGTGCGCCGCGTGTAAGGCGCGAATGAAGGTGCCAGGAGTGTTGCCATGAAGTTTTCCCGATACCTGCTCCCATGCGTGGCGCTGATCGCGGCGCTGTGGGCAGGTGTGCCCGTGTGGCTGGCGGTGGTGGGCGCCGCTGCCTTCGCTTGGCTGGTGGCGGGCTGGGCGCAGCGCCGGGCGGCCGAACCGGCACCGCTCGTGTCGGCTGGCAGCCAGGCGGCGGCGGGCGATGGCCGTGCGCCAGGCGACGCCGCGGGCGTGCCGGCGGCTGCTTCGAGCGGCCCTGGGCTGGGGGGCGTGGGTCTGGCAGCGGCCGGCGGTGTCGCGGCCGGCCTGCTGGCGGACAAGCTGCTGAACGAAAGCCGTGATGAGACTGGCGGGGGATTCCTTCCTGGAAGCTTCGATGCCGACAGCAGCGCGGCCGACGAGCTGGCGCGGCGCGACGTCGAGTTCGGCTGCGGCGACGGCTGGGGCGGCCGGGACACCGGGCTGGGCTTCGAGGATTGGTAGGCCGCCGTCTTTGGGCCGCGATAATCCCGGCCCATGACGCTTGCCGCCTTCACCGGCCAGTTGCTCGCCTTCGTCGCCCGGCTCATCACGGGCGCCCAGGGCCACTGGAAGGGCTGCCCGCCAAAAGCAGAGCAGCGCATCTACATCGCCAACCACCAGAGTCACTTCGACCTAGTCCTGATCTGGGCCGCTTTTCCGCATGAGCTGAGGGCCTCAACCCGCGCCATCGCTGCGCGTGACTACTGGACCAAGAGCGCCTTCAAGCGCTGGCTGACCACCGAGGTTTTCAACGCCATCTACGTGAGCCGCAGCCGCGCCACGCCTGACGAGGATCCGCTGGAGCCGCTGGTCGAGGCACTGGCCAATGGCGACTCGTTGGTCATCTTTCCCGAGGGCACGCGTTCCAACAAGGGCAACCCCATGCCCTTCAAGTCCGGCATCTACCACCTGGCTGAGCAGTTTCCCCACGTGCCACTGATCCCGACCTGGATCGACAACGTGCAGCGCGTGATGCCCAAGGGCGAGGTCGTGCCCGTCCCCATCCTGTGCACGGTCACTTTCGGTGCCCCCCTGCAGCTGCGCGAGGGCGAGAGCAAGGCCGATTTCCTGTGCCGTGCCCGCGAGGCCGTCATGGAGCAGCGGCCCGACCCCGCCTCGGTGGGCCGGGTGGTGGAGTCCGACTGATGGTGGCCTGGCTCAAGCAACTGACGTCCAGCGAGCAGGTGGCGCTGCTCTTTATCGTGTTGTTCGGTTTGCTGCTGCTGCTGAGCATCGGCCTGTTCCTGAACTCGTTGCGCGAGCGCCAGGACGAGGATGCTCGGCTGGCATCACAGCTTGCCTGGGCGCGGGTGCGCCGGGACCTGCGCGCCGCCTGGATCGGCGCCTGCATGTTCTGGGTCGCCTGGATTTCGGGTCCGCTGGGCGCCACGCTGCTGTTCGCGCTTTTCTCGTTCCTGGCGCTGCGCGAGTTCATCACCCTCGTGCACACGCTGCGCAGCGACCATCGCACCCTCATCGTCGCCTTCTTCGTGTTGCTGCCCGTGCAATACATGATCTGCGGCACGCGCTTCTTCGACCTCTTCACCGTGTTCCTGCCGGTCTACGGCTTCCTCGTGCTGCCCATCGTCAGCGCGCTGGCCGACGATCCGCAGCGTTTCCTGGAGCGCAACGCCAAGATCCAGTGGGGCGTGATGGTCTGCGTCTACGGCCTGTCGCATGCGCCGGCCTTGCTGCTGCTGGATTTCCCCGGCTACACGGGCCGCGGTGCCTTCCTGCTGTTCTTCCTCGTCATGGTCGTGGCGGCTGCCCAGATTGCGCAGGAGATCGCGCGTCGCCTGCTGCGCCGCCGGCCGGTGGCGCGGCGCATCAGCCGCAGCTTCTCGATGCGGGCCTGGTGGATAGGCACGCTGACCGGTTCGGCCGTCGGCGGCCTGCTGTTCTGGATCACGCCCTTCAAGGCCGGCCAGGCGCTGGCCATGGCCTTCGTGACGGCCGGCGCGGCCGGCTTCGGTGGCCTCGTCATGAAGGCATTGAAGAAGGACGCCGGTGCGCGCTACTGGGGCAATCGCAGCTCCATTACCGGTGCCGTCGGCCTGCTGGACCGCATCGCCGTACTCTGCTTCGCGGCGCCGGTGTTCTTCCATTCGGCGCGCTGGTACTTCCAGCTGCCACTGGGCTATCGCTGATGCGCATCCTCGGCATCGATCCCGGTCTGCAGACCACCGGCTTCGGCGTCATCGACGCCGAAGGCCCGCGCCTGGGCTACGTCGCCAGCGGCACGATCAAGACCAACGGTGTCGCACTGGGCGACTTGCCCGGCCGACTGAAAATCATCTATGACGGTATCCGCGAGGTCGTCGCGCGCTACCAGCCGCACTGCGCGGCGGTGGAGATCGTCTTCGTCAATGTGAACCCGCAGTCCACCCTGCTGCTGGGGCAGGCGCGCGGCGCGGCGCTGACCGCGCTGGTGTCGGCCGACCTGGCCGTCAGCGAGTACACCGCCGTGCAGATGAAGAAGGCCGTGGCCGGCCACGGTCAGGCCAAGAAGGAGCAGGTGCAGGCCATGGTGCAACGGCTGCTGAGCCTGCCCGGAGTGCCCGGCAAGGACGCCGCCGACGCGCTGGGCCTGGCCATCATGCACGCCCATGCGCGGGTCAGCTTCGAGGCGATGAGCCGCAGCACGACGCTGCAGCGCCGCCAGCACGCGCAGTTCAAGAGCGGCCGGACCTACTGAAAGCCCCGCCTTCCGCGGGGCTGCGGGCGAGGCCGGAGCGGGCTTAGGCCTTGCGACGGCGCGCGATCAGGGCAACGGCACCCAGGCCGCCCAGCATCAGCGCCCAGCCTTCAGGTTCGGGCACGGCGCTGATGTTCAGCGTGCCGAGATGGTCGGCGCCGTTGGCGTGGTAGGTGAAGCCGCTGCTGCCCCAGAAGGACTGCAGCGCCAGCACACCGCCCGACGGCGTCGTGAACAGGGCATTGGGGCCGGTCAACTGGCCGCCGTCGAACTGCACATAGGGGTCCGTCGCCTGGGCCAGCGTGTAGGTCTGGCCCTGGAAGCTGAAGGTCAGCGACGTCAGGTCGAAGCTGCCGTCGAAGCCGCCCGCGGCGGCCACGACATCATCGAAGGAGAACGTGCCGGTCAGGACGCTGGTGGCCGGGTCGGCATCGAAGCTGCCGGTGAAGCTGTAGGTGGCGGCGTGCGCTGCGCCCGCCATGGCCAGGGCCGCCAGGGCCAGCAGTGATTTGCGGATCATCATGATGTGTTTCCTCGGGGAGCTGTTCAGAACTTGAAGCTGGCGGCGGTGACGGCGGTGCAGGCGACGCCCTTGAGCTGCGCCAGGGGCTTGGAGGCCATCGGGCCCGCCGAGCCGTCGGCGTCGATGCCGATGATGGCGCCTGCAGCCGAGGCCGTGCAGGTGACGTGACCGCTGGCCAGCGGGTTGGCGCTGACGATGCCCACCGAGGCAAGCAGCTTGGTCAGCACCAGCGTGTCCATGCCGGGGGTGAAGTCGGTGATGACGTCGCCCGCGTCCAGCATGCTGCCGTAGACGAACTGGTTGCGGCCGCCGTTGCCGGTCAGCGTGTCGGCGCCAGGGCCGCCTTCTATGACGTCGTCACCCGGGGTGCCGACGATGACATCGCGACCGCTGGTGCCGACCAGGCTCTTCACGAGGTTCAGGCCGATCAGCATCGGGTCATGGTCGGAGGCGCGGAACAGGTTGGGCTGGTACCAGTCGTTGCCCGTGGCCTTGTCCTCGGTGTTGTAGTCGATCCACTCGGGTTCGTCGGCGTTGATGTGCCAGCTGGTGGCGCCGGTCACCTTGGTGGCGACGCTGGCCGTGCCCAGGCCGTGGTCCAGGCGGCCGGCTCCGGCATCGAAGACGTAGCTGTACTCGACCGGGTCGAACATGCCCACCAGGTCCACGATGCCGTTGTTCTTCAGCAGGTGGATGGGGTCTTCCTGGGCGTAGGCGTTGAAGTCACCCAGCAGGATGATGTTGTCGGTGCCGGCCGTGGCCTTGACGGTAGGCAGCCAGTCCACCAGGCGCTGGGCCTGCTGCTGGCGCTGCAGGTTCCAGCAACCCTGGAGGTCGCCAGTGTCGCCATTGGCGCCACTGCCGCAGCTGCCCTTGGACTTCAGGTGGTTGACCGCGACAGCGAACTTCTCGCCGTTGGGCAGCACGAAGCCCTGGGCGAACGTCGGGCGGTTGTTGATGGCGTTGGTATCGGCCATCGAGGCGCCGATCAGCGCCAGCTTGGCCGGCTTGTAGATCAGCGCCACACGGATGGCGTCGGTGCCGGTGCCCGCGCCGCCGGCGGAGATGACGGTCGGCAGCGGCACGGCGGCGTAGGTGCCCGCACCCATCGCCCCGTTCAGACCGTCGACGAGGTTCTGCACTGCGAAGTTGCCGTTGTTCTGGATTTCCATCAGGCCGACAACGTCGGCATTCAGTCCGGAGAGCGCGGCCACGATCTTGGTGCGCTGGCGGTTGAACTCGACCAGGTTGTTGGCGCCGCGGCAGCTCACCTGGCAGGTGGAGCCGCTGCCCGGCACGGAGTTGCCGTCGACGAAGGTCGTGAAGAAGTTCAGCACGTTGGCGCTGGCGACGCGCACGTTGCCGCCGACGGACGGCGGTGCAATCGGGCGGGCGATGGGCCGTGCAAACACCGGGGCCGCGGTGGGATGGATCTTGTACGACAGCGGACCGGACGTGGAATCGGTCGACGGTCCGAAGTCCACGACACCGGTCACGCCGTCGGCGGTGTCGCCGGCGCGCACGGTGCCGTCCTGCCAGAGGTAGGGCGTGGGGTTGGGGAACTTGGTGGACAGGCTGTCGTCCAGCACCACGCTGCGCGCCAGGTTGGCCACCTGCAGCGCCTGTGCGGCCGCGCCGGGGCGCACCACATTGGTCGGTGTCAGCGTGCGACCGCCGGCCGACAGTGTCAGTTGGCCCCAGGTACCGACGAAGCTGGTCTGGCTGACGGTCAGCGTGTCGGTGATGCGCACCAGCATGCCTTCGTAGCGTTCCATGTCGGACTGGTTGGACAGCGCGGCCAGGCTGACTTCGACCGGCTGGGGCAATTGGTTGCCGCTGCTGACGATGGTGAGGCCGCTGATGGTGGTCAGCTCGGTCAGCGGGTTGGCCTGGCTGGCGGCGCCAGTCGAGACCGAATACTCCGCGACCTTGCCGGACAGGGTGATCTTGTCGCCGACAGCCACCGTGGGTGCGGTGCTGGTGAAGACGAAGATGCCGTCGGACGTGGTCGGGTCACCGTCGCCGTCCGGGTCCTGCAGATAGAAGCCGTTGTTGATCAGCTTGGTGACGATGCCGCCCGTGGTGACCGTGGCGCCGTCCATCGGGCTCTTGGCGCCGGAGCCCTGGATGGCCGGAATCGTCACGTAACCGGCGACGTTGACCTTGAAGCTGCACGAGGCGGTCTGGGCCTCGTCGTTGTCCCACTTCAGGTTGACCGTGTAGCTGCCGCCGGACAGGCTGGCGCTGACATTGAAAGCCTGCGTGGCAGCCGCGCCTTCGGCGGAGGCTGCCGTGAAGCTGCCCAGCGTGATGCCGCTGGGGAGCGTGCCGACGACAGTCGCGAGGTTGACGCGGCTGTCAGTGTCGCTGGCGCTGACGCTGAAGCTGCTGGCCGCGCCGGCCGTGGCCGCCTGGTCGGGGCAGTTCGGGACGATGGGCTGGTTGATGGGCGTGCCGCCGCCGCCACCGCAGACATTCAGCGGGCTGCTGGCGTTGCGCGGGTTCGCCGCGCCAGCGCCGAAGTCGCTGGCGTTGTTGTCGGTGTCCGCGCAGCCGCCGCCGTTGCGCAGCGCGGCCGTCGTGTTGGACAGCAGGGGGGCGGGGCTGCCGCCTTCTGCGCCGGTGGCCGTCGGGCCCCAGGCGAGCAGGTCCTCGGCGGCGGGGCTCGCGCCCGCCAGCGCCGTCGTGCTCTTGACCAGGGCCACCTTGCCCGTGGTGCCCGACATCGCGATGCTGCCGGTGGTCAGGTCGGCGGGCACGTCCGTCGTGCCGCCGGTGCCGGCGGCTTCGCGAATCAGGTAGTACTGGCCCGGCTGCAGCGTCACGCCCGCGGGAATCGCCGTCACCTGCCAGGAGGTGCCGGCGGCGGCGGCGTACTGCACCGACCACCCGCCGATGGACACCGGGGCCGCACCGGCGTTGAAGATCTCGATGAAGTCTTGCTTGTAGACGGCACCGGTGTTGCCGCCACCGCCATACACCTGACTGATGACGATGCCGCTGGGCGATGCCAGCACCGCAGGGGCAGCAAATGCTGCCGCGAGAAAGGACACCAGGGGTTTGAGTTGCATGACGGGTTAGTAAAAATTGCCCAAGACGGCGCGCATCGTATTGATGCTTCATGACGAATAGATCCACCGCGTTCGCGGGGGTGGTCTGCGGCATAGTCGCGGCCCATGTCACCTGCACTACTTTTGATCGGGGTTCTCACCTATTTCGGGCTGTTGCTCGTATTGGCGCGGTGCGTTTCGCACGGTTCCGGGGCTGAGGGTTTTTACGTGGGGGGTCGGGAAAGTCCCTGGCCCGTCGTCGCCTTCGGGATGATCGGGACATCGCTGTCAGGCGTCACCTTCATCAGCGTGCCGGGTTCGGTCGCGACCAGCGGCTTCACCTATCTCCAGATCGCGCTGGGTCAGGTGGTCGGCTACGTCGTCATCGCCTTCCTGCTTTTGCCGGCTTTCCACCGGCTCGGGTTGGCATCGATCTATGGCTTCCTGGGCGAGCGCCTGGGACCGGCGGCGCAGCGGCTGGGCTCGGCCTTCTTCGTGCTGAGCCGCACGCTGGGCGCCACCGCCCGGCTCTACCTCGTGGTTCAGGTGCTGCACACGCTCATCCTCGCGCCGCTGGGCGTGCCCTTTGCGGTCGGCGCAGCCGTCGTGCTGGCGATGATCCTGCTCTACACGGTGGACGGCGGCGTGAAGGCGCTCGTGTGGACCGACACGCTGCAGACCGCCGGCATGCTGACCGGCCTCGTCGTCTGCGTCGTGCTGCTGTGGCGCGTGGACGCCTTCGCGCAGCTCGACGCCGCAGGCCTGTCGCACGTCTGGGTGGGCGACCCGCTCTCCCGTGACTTCTCGGCCAAGGCGCTGCTGGCCGGCATGTTCATCGCCATTGCAATGACGGGGCTGGACCAGGAGATGATGCAGAAGAGCCTGTCCGTGAAGCGGCTGCGAGATTCGCAGAAGAACCTGCTGGTGCTGGCGGTGCTGATGCTGGTGGTCGTCGGCGCCTTCCTGCTGCTGGGCGGGCTGCTGACATTGTTCGCGCGCGAACATGGCCTGGCAGCGGCGGGCGACACGCTGTTCCCGGCCGTGGTCATGCAGCACCTGCCCGCATGGGTGCAAGCGGTGTTCGTGCTGGCGCTGGTGTCGGCCCTGCTGCCGAGCGCCGACGGCGCGCTGACCGCGCTGACGGCCAGCACCTGCCTGGACCTGCTGCGAGTCGGCAAGGACGACACGCGTACTCGCCGGCGCGTGCACCTGGGCTTTGCAGTGGTGTTCCTCGCACTGGTGCTGGGCTTCAAGGCCCTGGACAACGCCAGCATGATCTACCTCATCCTCAAGCTCGCGGGCTACACCTACGGGCCGCTGTTGGGATTGTTCGCGTTCGCGCTGTTCACGCCGCGGGCGCTGTCGGGGCGGCTGCTCGTCGCGGTGTGCATTGCTGCGCCGCTGTTGTGCGCGGTACTGGATTTCGGGCAGCCCTGGCGCGGCTACCAGATCGGACTGGAGCTGCTGCTGCTCAACGGCGCGCTGACCTGGGGAGGGCTGTGGCTGCTGTCCAGGCGCTGAGCCTATCGCGCATGCTTGCGGGGTTCATCCGCGAGCATTGGCGCGCCTATGCGGCCGCCGGCGCGATGCTGACTTGCATCGCGATGCTGACCGTCTGGATCCCGCGCCAGGTGGGCCATGTGGTCGACGACCTCGTAGCTGGCGATCTGCAAGGCGATGCTTTGCCGCGGCAACTGGGCCTGCTCGTGGTGGCCGGCCTCGTCATCTATCTGCTGCGCGCGGGTTGGCGGCTGACATTGTTCAAGGCATCGTTTCGCCTCGGCGCGCGGCTGCGCACGCGGTTGTTTGCGCAGTTGGCGCTGCAGGGGCCGGCCTACTTCCAGTCGCAGCGCACTGGCGACCTGATGGCGCTGGCAACCAACGACATCGACACGGTGGAGCAGGCGGCCGGCGAGGCCATGCTGGCGGGTTTCGACGGCTCGCAGACGCTAATCCTTGTGCTTGCGATGATGACCATCGCGATCGACTGGCGCCTGGGCCTGGCGGCGTTGCTGCCCTTCCCCCTGATGGGGCTGGCGTTCTGGTGGATCTCCAAGCATCTGCATCAGGCCGCACAGGATTCGCTGACCCGATTCGGCGACCTGAACCAGCAGGTGCAGGAGAGTCTGGCCGGCGTGCGCACCGTGCGCTCGCTGGGCTTGGTGGCGCGCAGCGAGGCGCAGTTCGGCGGCCTTGCCGACCGCGCGGCAGAGGCCAGCTTCCGCTCGCAGCGCTGGGAGGCGGCCTATGAGCCGGCCGTCGGCATGACGCTGTCTGCCGCGACGGCCATCGCACTGGGCGTGGGTGGGTGGCTGGTGGCGCGCGGCGAGATCAGCATCGGACAGCTGACGGCCTTCACGATGTACCTGGGCCAACTGATCTGGCCGATGTTCGCGGCCGGCTGGGTGCTGGCGCTGCTGGAACGCGGCCGCGCGGCCTGGGGCCGGCTGGCGCCGGTGCTGGATGCGCCGCTGACACTGGCCGATGAGGGCAGGGCGGCGCTGCCGGCGCAGGCCTCGCTGCGGGCCGAGTCGCTGACGTTCAGTTTCCCCGGCGCCAAGCGGCCTGCCGTCGAGCAGGTGGACTTCACGTTGGCACCGGGCCGTACGCTAGGCATTGTCGGCGCGACAGGTGCGGGCAAGTCCACGCTGGTGCGCCTGCTGCTGCGCCAGGCCGAGCCCGATGCGGGCCGACTCACGCTGGGCGGCGTCGCGCTGCCCGAGCTGCCGTTGGCGACGCTGCGCGGGCACATTGCCTGGGTGCCTCAGGAGCCCTTCTTGTTCTCGGCGTCAGTGGCCGACAACATCGCGCTGGCCAGGCCCGCCGCCAGCCGAGATGAGATCGAAGCGGCGGCGCGGCTGGCGGCCGTGCACGACGACATCGCGCGGCTGCCCGGGGGCTATGCCACCGAGGTGGGCGAGCGCGGCGTGACGCTGTCCGGCGGCCAGCGCCAGCGCGTCGCCATCGCCCGTGCCCTGTTGAGCGATGCGCCGCTGCTGGTGCTGGACGATGCGCTGTCGGCCGTGGACACCGGCACCGAGACGGCCATCCTCGACCACCTGCGTGAGCTGAGGTCGGCGCGGCCCGACCGCAGCGTCATCGTCATCGCGCATCGCCTGTCGGCGGTCATGGATGCGGACGAGGTCATGGTGTTGAAGCAGGGCCATATCATCGAGCGCGGCACGCACCAGCAGCTGCTGGTGCTGGGCGGCTGGTACGCCTCGCAATGGCGCTATCAACAGATCGAGGCCAGCCTTGAGAGCGCCTGAGACTGCGAAGAACCACGAGAAGCCTTGGCAGAGCGTGGGCCTGCTCCTCGACGCCGCTCGGCCCGAGAAGCCGCACCTGCTGCGTGGGGGGCTGTGGCTGGTCATCGCCGCCGGCCTGGAGGTGCTGGCGCCCATCCTCGGCAAGCGCTACATCGACCACCACCTGCTGCCGGGCAGTTACGATTTCGGCGAGATGGCCACGCTGTTGGCCCTGGTGCTCCTGACCGGCTGGGCCGCGTCGTGGGTACGCTACGCGCAGCTGTCGCGCATGGCCGGTGTCGCCCGCCGCTCGGTGCTGCGGCTGCGCGAGCGCGTCTACGCGCATGTGCTTGCGTTACCCATGGCCTTCTTCGACAAGGCCATCACCGGGCAGCTTGTCAGCCGCGTCACCAACGACACCGAGTCGGTCAACCAGCTTTACCGACAGGTGCTGTATGTGATGCTGGACTCGACCATCGTCGTCGCCGGCTCGCTGGTCGCGATGGCCTTCCTCGACTGGCGGCTGATGCTCATCGTCGCGACGCTGGTGCCGGCCATGGTCGTCATCATCCTGGGCTACCAAAAGCTTTCTGCGCCAGCCGTCGCGCGCACGCGCCAGCTGCGCAGCGACATCAACGCGCAGATGGCCGAGAGCATGGCCGGCATGGCGGTGCTGCAGGCCAGCGGCGCGGCCAGCCGCTTCGGTCAGCGCTTCGAGACCACCAACGCCGAGCACCGGCTGTCACGCATCGCCGAGCTGCGCGCGAACGCCTGGCTGCTTCGTCCGGCACTGGACCTGATGAACGTGCTGCTGCTCGTGACGGTCATCTACAGCTTCGGCCGACGTGAGCTGTCGGGACTGGAAGTGGGCCTGCTGTATGCCTTCCTGGCCTACATCGCCCGTGTCGTGGAGCCGCTGATCCAGATCACCATGCAGTTCGGCCAGTTGCAGCAGGCCATGGTGGCTGCGGCACGAGTGCGCACGCTGCTGGAGGAGGACGAGCGCCGCGGCCCGGCACAGGACGGCCATGGAATCGCTCAGGGCGGCATCCGCATCGAGGGCCTGAGCTTCGGCTACGACCCGGATCGGCCCGTGCTGCACCATGTGGACGTGGACATCCCGGCTGGCACATTTGTTGGCATCGTGGGCCACACGGGGAGCGGCAAGAGCACGCTGCTGTCGCTGCTTTTGCGCTTCTACACGGCTCAGCTGGGCCGCATCACGGTGGACGGCCAGTCTCTGGCCGCCATCCCCGACGCCGCCTTCCGCGATGCGGTGGGCCTGGTGCCGCAGGAGCCCTTTCTGATGTCGGCCAGCGTGCGCGACAACATCGCGATGGGCCGGCCTGGCATCTCGGAAGAGGACGTCGAGGATGCGGCCCGGGCTGCCCGCGCCCACGACTTCATCGCCGCACTGCCACAGGGCTATGACACCCGGCTGGGTGAGGGCGGCGCTCGCGTTTCCACTGGCCAGAAGCAGCTGCTCGCGATGGCACGGGCACTGGCCGGCGCGCCGCGCATCCTGTTCCTGGACGAGGCTACCAGCAACATCGACAGCGCAACCGAGCGGCTCGTCGGCGAGGCACTGGCTGCGCTCCACGGGCGCGTGACGGTGGTGGCCATCGCGCACCGCCTGTCCACCATCCGCGCGGCCGACCAGATCCTCGTCCTCAATCACGGCCACCTGCAGGAGCGCGGCACGCACGAGGCGCTGATGGGCCTGGACGGCGGGCTGTACCGCCGTCTCGTCGAGCTGCAGACGCTGGAGGAGTCCGAGGACGATCCCGAGCCGGGCTGATGTGGGTCAAGGCGGTGTTGCGCCTGCCGCCCTAGGCTGTGCGGCCATGAATGCCCTCGCCGACCCCACCGCCCCTGCGCCCCAAGTCCTGATCTGCGGCGCCGGCCCGGCCGGCTTGGCGCTGGCCTGCGCGCTCCACGACCGCGGCCTCGGTGTGCGCGTGCTTGAGCAGTCCGATGCCAACGCGCTGCAAAGTCCGGCGGACGACGGGCGCGAGATCGCGCTGACCCACCGCTCGCGTCGCATGCTGGAGCAACTGGGTCTGTGGGAGCGGCTGGGCGACATCGCGCCGCTGCGCCGCGCCAGCGTGCGCTCCAGCGGCACGCGCACGCCCTTGCCTTTCGAGGCCGACGGGCAGGATCTCGGCTGGCTGGCCCCAAACCATCGCATCCGCGCCGCGGCCTGGCAGGCGGCGCAGCAGCGTGGCATCGACATCCGCTGCGGGCAGGTGGTCACCGGCTTCCGGCGCGAGGCCGGGGCCGCAGCCGTGCAGACGCGCTGCGGCGAGCGTCACGAGGCGTTGCTGGTCGTCGCCGCCGACAGCCGCTTCTCGCCGCTGAGACGCCTCGCTGGCATCGCTGCCCGCCACCAAGACTTCGGCCGCAGCGCGCTGCTGGTGCCACTTGAGCACGAGCGCGACCACGAAGGCCTGGCGCAGGAGTGCTTTCTCGAGGGCCATACGCTGGCGCTGCTGCCCAAGACTGGTCACCGCAGTTCGGCCGTGTGGACTGTGGAGAACACCCGGTTGCCGCAGATCGCGGCGATGGACGACGCGGCGCTGGCGGGTGCCATCGAGGCCGCGGCCGAGGGGAGGCTGGGCGCCATGCGCGTCGCCGGGGCGCGCCATGTCTATCCGCTCGTCGCGGTCTGGGCGCAGCGCTTCGTTGCGCCGCGCCTGGCGCTGATCGGCGACGCGGCAGTGGGCATGCATCCGGTCACTGCGCACGGCTACAACCTGGGGCTCTACGGCATCGAGGCGCTGTCGAGGCGCCTGGCGCCGGGGCGCGATCCGGGCGAGATGGCGCCTTTGCTGGCCTATGAGGCCGAACACCGCCGTGCGGCCGGTCCGCTGTACGCCGGCACCAATGCGCTGGTGCGGTTCTTCACGGATGACCGTGCGCCGGTGCTGGTGCTGCGTCGGGCCGTCATCGACCTGGCCCGGCACGTGCCACCACTCCGCGCGGCAATCACGCGGCGGCTGGTGGACGCCTAGCTTCGAGCACTCTCAGCGAGCCGCGCAGCGAGCGCAGGGCCTGCTCCATGCGCGTCTCGCCCGGCACGGGCAGCAGCCGGACCTCGAGGTCGGCCAGCTTGTCCTCACGCAGCGTCAGCCCGGCGCGCCGGAACTGCGGCTTCAGCGTGTCGGCTCGCTGGCGCAGCAGCTCGCGCGTGGCCTGGTAGGCATGCTCGGCGAGGCGACGGCGCTGGCCGTAGCTGAAGGTGTTGGCCAGGAAGATCTCGGCGTCGCGCGGATTGGGTTCGAACAGCACGATGTCGGTCTGCGGATGCGAGCGCTCGTAGCCTTTCAGGCCTAGCGCCAGGCGCGAGTGAATCAGGGAGCGGAAGGTCTGCGACAGCACCAGCGGCAGGCCACCGTCCACCAGCCGGTGGATACGCGGCTGCAGCGCGCGCACGGCGGGGCGGCCCAGCTTGTGGGCCAGCTTCTTCGCCTTGCGCGAACGCGCGTCGCGCGGCGACATCCGGTTGCTCTCGTAAGGCACCAGCGGGTTCAGGCAGATCAGCAGGTCCAGGCCGCGGTCCAGCAGTACGGAGGCGTGCAGCGTCTTCTTCAGCGCACCGTCCACGTAGTGCCTGCCGTCGATCTCGACCGGCGGGAACAGCCCTGGCAGTGCGGCGCTGGCCTGCACGGCCTGGGCGATGGGCACATGGTCCCAGCCCTCGGCGCCGAACGGGATGGCGTCTCCGCTGTCCAGGTCGGTGGCGACCAGCACGAGGCGGTGGCGAAGCGCGCGGAAATCGTTGCTGCGACCGGGCTCGGCAAAGACCCGCTGCAACGCTGCACCGAAGCGGTCGCTTGAGAGCAGCCCGGTGGGCAGCACGCGGCCAAGGCGTTCGACGGCGCCGAGCATGGAGCGGCCCTCCAGCACCACCTCACGCGCGGCGTCGGCCAGCAGGCCCGGCAGCAGGCGCAGTCGCTCGCCGAACTCGGCCCAGGCCGGCTGCAACAGTTCCGCGGGGTCGAAGCGGTCCGGTGCCTCGGCGGTGTTCTCGATGAAGGCGGCGCAGAGCTGGCGCGGCGTCATGCCGTTGGCCAGGCCCGCGGCGATGAAGCCGCCCGCGCTGACACCGATGTAGCCGTCACAGGCGGTGAAGTCCAGGCCGTCGATGGCCTCCTCCAAAGCACAAAGGGCGCCAACCTCATAGATGGCGCCCAGTGGGCCTCCGCCTGCCAGGGCCAGACCGATCTTCTTCGGTTGGCTCATCGTGGGAGGGAACTAGCTCAGGCCTGCGCGGCCTTGCCTTCGGAAGTGGCCTGCGCCTTCTTGGCTGGTGCAGTCTTCCTGGCGGGCGCGGCCTTCCTGGCCGGAGTCGCCTTCTTGGCCACGGCCTTGACGGGCGCGGCGGCCTTGGCCACTGCCTTCTTGGCAGCAGGGACCTTCTTCGCGACGGTCTTCTTTACGGCAGCCGCCTTCTTGACGACGGCCTTCTTGGTCGCCTTCGCGGGAGCTGCCTTCAGGCCAGCCGTCACAGCCAGGCCGTCGATGCGCTTGATGAGGTTATCAATATCACCGGCGGACGGCACCCCCAGGCTCTTCAAGGCCTTGGCGACGCGCTGCTCGAAGATGCTTTCCAGCTTGTCCCAGTGCTGGCCAGCCTTGGAGCCGACGTCGCCCGCCATGCCGCTGACCTTGCTGGCCACGGCGCTGAGCTTTTCCTCGGCGGCGGATTGGGTCTTCTTCTGCAATTTCAGTCCTTCGGAGACGAGGGCCTCGAAGACCTTGGAGCCTTCACCCTGGGCCTTGGCGAAGGAGGCGAGACCGGCAGCCCAGATCTGCTGGGCGCTGTCCTTGACGTTCTGTGCCATCGCGCCGTCGAGCAGCCCAGCGGGGAAGCCGGTGGCAGCCGAGGCCTTCTTCTTGTCAGCCATCTTCTGGAGCTTCTTGACCATGGTGGATGTCCTTGCGAGGTTTGCGAGTCGGTGACGGCACTGTAGCGGCCTGCAACGACTCCGGCACGGCGATTCCTAGTGTGCGCGCTCTACGATGGCGCCTGGGGAAAGTGCGCAGCGGAGTGCTTCCGACGATGGGGAAGAATCAAGCGAGACCGCCTCTCAATCCAACAATCAGGAGACCCGCATGCAGTATTTCGTCACCGGCGCTACCGGCTTCATCGGCAAGCGACTCGTCAAGAAGCTGCTGGCGCGGCGTGGCAGCACGGTCTACTTCCTGATGCGCGAGGAGAGCGCCGGCAAGGTCCCCGATCTGCTGGCCTACTGGGGCGTGTCCAAGACGCGTGCCATCCCTGTCCATGGCGACCTGACGAGCAAGAAGCTGGGCGTGGCCGGCGATGTCATCAAGGGCCTCAAGGGCCGGATCGACCATCTGTACCACCTTGCCGCGGTCTACGATCTCTCCGCCGACGAGGAGTCGCAGGTCGCCGTCAACATCGAGGGCACCCGCAGCATGGTGGAGTTCGCGCAGGCGATCGAGGCGGGGCACGTTCACCACGTCAGCTCCATCGCCGCGGCGGGGCTGTACGAGGGCGTGTTCCGCGAGGACATGTTCGATGAGGCCGAGAACCTCGATCACCCGTACTTCATGACCAAGCACGAGAGCGAGAAACTCGTGCGCAAGGAGTGCAAGCGGCCCTGGACGGTGTACCGCCCCGCCATGGTGGTTGGCGATTCGACCACCGGCGAGATGGACAAGATCGACGGGCCGTACTACGTGTTCAAGCTGATCCAGCGCATGCGCCAGATCCTGCCACCGTGGATGCCCAGCGTGGGCCTGGAAGGCGGCCGCATGAACATCGTGCCGGTGGACTTCGTCGTCGACGCGCTGGACCACATCTCGCACAAGGTCAGCAAGGGTCAGGGCTGTTATCACCTCGTGGACCCGAAGGGCTACCGCGTCGGCGACGTGCTGGACATCTTCAGCAAGGCTGCGCACGCGCCCAAGATGAACCTGTTCATCAACGCGGCGCTGATGGGCTTCATTCCCAAGAGCGTGAAGAAGGGCTTGATGGCGTTGGCACCGGTGCGCCGAATCCGCAACGCGGTGATGAAGGACCTGGGCCTGCCCGAGGACATGTTCACCTTCATCAACTATCCCACGCGCTTTGACTGCCGGGACACCGACGCCGCGCTGAAGGGCTCGGGTATCGCCTGCCCCGACCTGAACGATTACGCCTGGCGCTTGTGGGATTACTGGGAGCGCCACCTGGATCCCGATCTCTTTATCGACCGTTCGCTGAAGGGGGCGACCACTGGCAAGGTGGTGCTGGTGACGGGCGGCTCGTCGGGCATCGGCCTGGCTGCGGCCATCAAGTTCGCCGAGGCCGGCGCAATCACGTTGATCTGCGCCCGCGACCAGGCGAAGCTCGACGAGGCGGTCAAGGAAATCAAGGACAAGGCCGGCAAGCAGGCGCAGGTCCACGCCTTTGCCTGCGACATCGCCGATGAGGGCGGATGCGCCGACCTGATCCAGTGGTGCACCGAGAACTTTGGCGGTGTGGACTTCCTCATCAACAACGCCGGACGCTCCATCCGCCGCGCCATCGAGAGCAGCTACGACCGCTTCCACGACTTCCAGCGCACCATGGACTTGAACTACTTCGGGTGCCTGCGCGTGACGATGGGCCTGCTGCCCGGCATGGTGGCCAAGCGCCGAGGCCATGTCGTCAACATCAGCTCCATCGGCGTGCTGACCAACGCGCCTCGCTTCAGCGCCTACGTGGCATCCAAGGCGGCGCTGGATGCGTGGACGCGCTGCGCCTCCAGCGAGTTCGCGGACACCGGCATCACCTTCACCACCATCAACATGCCGCTGGTGCGCACGCCCATGATCGCGCCGACGAAGATCTACAACAACGTGCCGACGCTGTCGCCGGAAGAGGCGGCCGACATGATCGCCCAGGCCTGCATCAGCAAGCCGGTGCGCATCGCGACGCGCCTGGGTATTTCGGGCGAGATGCTGCACGCCGCGGCGCCGCGCATTGCGCAGATCGTCATGAACACGTCGTTCCGCATGTTCCCGGACAGCGACGCGGCCAAGGGCGAGAAGGGCAAGGCCGGCGGGTTGTCGCCGGAAGCCATCGCGCTGCAGCAGATGATGCGCGGCATCCACTTCTGAGCGGCGACACTCCGTCCAGGTCCAGCCTGGGCTGGGCCTTTTCCGCCGCGAGGACGAACCATGCTGAGAGGACAACGCGTCGGCCTGCGCCACGTCACGGAAGACGATCTGCCCTGGCTGAAGCGTACGACCGGCGATCCGCAGATCCGCGGCCAGTTCATGGGTACGCGCATGCTGCCGCCGCAGACCATCGAACAGCGCTGGAAGGACAACGGCTTCTCCGGCGAGGACGCGGAGCGGCTGCTGATCTGTCACCTGATCGACGGCAGCGTCATCGGCGACGTGATGCACTTCGCCGCCGCCCGCTACACGACGGCGCGCGAGATCGGCTGGACGATGGCGGACGTCGCCATGCGCGGCCAGGGCTTGACCACCGAGGCGGCGGCGCTGCTGGTGGACTATCTGTTCGAGAATTGGCCCGTGAACCGACTCTCCTGCGGCATGTCGGTGCACAACCATGCGTCGCGGCGCGTCGCCGAGAAGTGCGGTTTCAAGCATGAAGGCATCCAGCGCGGCATCGTCTTCGTGGCCGGCGAGTACGTGGACTGCCACTCGCTGGCGCTGGTGCGCGGCGACTGGCTGGCAATGAGAGGCAAGACGTGAGCACCGATAGGGAATTCGACCTCATCGTCTTCGGAGCGACCGGCTTCACGGGCCGGCTCGTCGCAGAGTATCTGCAGCTCAGCGGCGCGGCCGGCGCGAGCTGGGCCATCGCGGGGCGCAGTCTCGACAAGCTCGGCAAGGTGCGCGACGAGCTGCAGCTGCCGCCGACGGTCGCGCTGCTGAAGGCCGACGCGGGCGATGCGGCGGCGCTCCAGATGCTGGTCAGGCGTGCGCGGGTCGTCATCACGACGGTCGGCCCGTACCAGCTCCACGGCGAGTCGCTCGCCACCGCCTGCGCCGAAGCCGGAACGGACTACGTGGACCTCTGCGGCGAGCCACTGTGGATGGCCCGCATGATCGACAAGCTCACGCCGCTGGCCGAGAAGAGCGGCGCGCGTATCGTGTTCTCTTGCGGCTTCGATTCCATTCCCTTCGACCTGGGCGTCGTCTACCTGCAGGCCGAGGCCCAGCGGCGCTTCGGTGCGCCGCTGCCCGAGGTGCGCGGTCGCGTCGTGCGCATGAAGGGGGCGGCCTCGGGCGGGACGCTGGCCAGCATGATGGAGACCCTGGCGGCCGTGCGCCGCGAGCCGGGCCTCATCGGGCTGATGGCCAATCCCTTCGCGCTGACCCCGGGCTTCAAGGGGTCGCGCCAGCCTGCCGACCAGGGTGCGGATTTCGACGACTGGGCCGATGCCTGGAGCGGGCCCTTCGTGATGGCCACGATCAACACGAAGAACGTGCACCGCAGCAATGCGCTGCGCGGCCATCCGTGGGGCGCGAACTTCGTCTACAGCGAGAAGCTGCTGACCGGCAAGCCCGGCCAGGGCGACAAGGGTCGCAGAAAGGCGCTCGCGCTGGCCCGCTTCACAAAGGTGCAGAACCTTGCGCTGGGCTTCGGTCCGACGCGCTATCTATTGCGGCGCTTCGTGCTGACCCAGCCCGGCGACGGGCCAGGCAAGGCGGCACGCGAGGCCGGCCATTACACGCTCTGGTTCACCGGCAAGTCGGCCCGCGGCGAGACGCTGCGCGTCGTCGTCAAGGGCGACCGCGACCCGGGCTATGGCTCGACCTGCAAGCTCATCAGCGAAGCCGCGCTGTGCCTCATGCAGGAGATCAGCCGGGACGCGACGCCAGGCGGCGTCTGGACGCCTGGCAGCGCGATGGGCCTGGCGCTGGTGCGCCGGCTGCAGGAACGCGCGGGGCTGAGCTTCGAGGTCGCAGCCTGAGCCGGACTCAGGCGCGCCGGATCAGCGCCGCGTAGCAGCCGCGACGCGCGAAATGTGCGTGCACGTAGGCAACGCCCGAGCGCGCGAGCAGGCGTTCGATCAGATCCTCGACCTCTACGCCTTCGACGACATCCGCATCCACCATCAGATGTTGCGCGTCGAAGGCGCGCAGCGACAGCAGCCGGCTGCGAAGCGCGGCGGGCACGGTGTCGGTGGCGTCGAAGGTGGCGCCGGCGTGCTCGCGCACGAAGATGGCGTGGCGCGAGCGGTAGGGCGTGTCGGCTGGCTGGTGCTCGTAGTTGACGAGCAGGACGGTCTCGTCAACCGTGGTGTCGCGCAACTCGACGCGGTCGGGCAGGCCCTCTCCGAGGAAGCGCTGCGCACCGTGGCGGGCGAGGTCGTCGTCGTTCAGACCGAAGAGGTGGGCAAAGGGTTGGGCCGGCAGGCCGGTGATGCGGAACGACAAGGCGTGCTCCTCAGGGGAATGCGCCATTCTTCTGCGGCGATCAGCGGCCGTCTGGCCGCAATCGGACCTGCAGTCAGTCCCGGGCAGCGGGACGCTCGAAGCCGGCGTCCACCCAGGCCTCGGCCGCCGACTGGTTGAACCGGAAGCTGGCGGCCACCTTCACCTGGGCCAGGCGGTCGCCAGCGGCGTCAAAGGCGCTGAGCCAGGCGTAGGGCTCGTCCTCCGCGGGCACGATCTCCAGCGTGATCTTCAGCCAGTTGCCGTCGCGGGCGACATAGAGGGCCTTGTTGAGCTGGGCGTGCAGCTGCAGCTCGTGGCGGCGGATGACCTCGGAGGCTGTCTTTACGAGCGTGTTGAAGGCGTTGACGTCCAGGGGCTTGGGGTTCTTCTTGTCGCGCCCCATGGTCCAGGGGCCGACCAGGGCTGGCTCGCTCTCGCCGGCCTTGAACATGGCGACGGCCCAGCCTTCATCGTCTTCGTTCTTGATGACCTGGGCGGTCCAGCCGTTGTCGCGCCACAGGCGCGCTTCATACAGGGGTTCGTCGGGCTCGCTCATGGATAGGCGGAAAGTGGCGGGGCAAAGCTCGCCATTGTCCGCCGCTCACGCGCCGTGCCTCAGCCGTTGGTGCCGGGAGCCGCCGGCACAACGGCCGGGGCGCGGGTCACGCGGGTCTTGCCGCCGGTCGTCACGAGCACGACCGGGTCGCCGCTGTTGAAGGTCTCGTTGCCCCTGGCCTGAATGATGGCGCGGCGCTCGCCGTTGCGCAGCTGGACGATGATCTCCAGCGCATCCTCGCGGGTGGCGGAACGTTCGATGGCGTTGCCGATGACGGCGCCGGCGACGGCGCCGATGACGCCTGCCACCTGACCTTCACGACGTCCACCCACCGAGCCGCCGGCTATCGCGCCGGTCACGCCGCCGGCCACGCCGCCGACGCCGCTCTGCGAGCCGTCCACGGTGACGGGACGCGAGGAGAGCACGGTCGCATCCTGCACCTGCGACAGGCGCTGCGCGTCACCGCGCTGGACCACGTCGGGGCTGGTTGTCGAACAGGCCGAGAGCACCAGGGCCGCGGCCAGGGTGAGGGAAGTCATGAGCTTGGACATTCAACGTCTCCAGGGGGCAGAACAGCCGCCCAACGCGCCGGATTGTCTCGCCGTTGACGGCTGGATGCCGTAAGGCACAACTCTTTACCGTTGCCTGTCAACCGTGCAAACGCGAGCTCCTGGGTACGCTGGCGAGCAGGAACTCCATCTGGTCGGCCAAGATGCGGCGGCCGCGCAGGATCATGTCCTCATGCAGGCTGGGCACATAGGGCAGGTAGAGCAGGCTCATGTGCGCTTCCTCTGGCATGCGGCTGCCCTTGCGGCCGTTGCAGGGGCGGCAGGCGGTGATGCAGTTCATCCAGCTGTCCTGGCCGCCGCGCGATGTGGGCTGGATGTGCTCGCGGGTCAGGTCCTCAGGGAGGCGGCGGTGGCCGCAGTAGGCGCAGACGAAGCGGTCGCGTACGAAGAGCTTGCTGTTGGTCAACGCAGGCGCCTGCCGCCAGGCCCGGCTGGGCACGGCGCCGCGCACGGCGATGATGGAGTGCACCTCGATGCGGGATTGCCGCCCGGTGACGCGCTGGAGACCGCCGCGCAGGACCTGGCAGGGGTCGCCCAGGGTCCAGGCGACGCCGTCGCAGGCATAGATCACCGCTGCTTCGCGCGTGGTGATCCAGGCCTGGGGCCGGCCGGAGACATCGAGCTGGAGCACATCCACTGGGCTTTACCTCCTGCCGCGAGCCTAGCGAGAACCGGGCCAGCGCTCAAGCGTGGGTGCATGACAGCCCCGGACTTCGGGTGTTCCCTAGCTTGGCGGCAGTATTAGGTACATCACCCTAGTAAATCGGGGGGCCATGCTGGCGTTGTCACGGAAGTGACCTGCAAAATAGAACGATCGTTCGTTTTATTCTTGCCCCGTGTCGATCCACCCTGCTCCCGCCAAGAAAGCCGCCCCGCTGCGTGCCGCCAAGCCGGCACGCGTGGCGCGCTCGCTGCAAAAGGGCCAGCAGACCCGTGCGGCGATCCTGGAGGCGGCCTTGGGCCTGGCTTCGCACATGGGGCTCGAAGGGTTGTCCATCGGAGCGCTGGCCGACGTGACCGGCATGAGCAAGTCCGGTGTCTTCGCGCACTTTGGTTCGCGCGAGGAGCTGCAGATCGCGGTCGTTACCGAATACCACGCCAAGTTCGAAGAGGAAGTCTTCTTCACCGCCATCCGCGAGCCGCGCGGCCTGCCGCGGCTGCGCGCGATGTTCGAGCGCTGGGTGCGACGCGTGTCGGTCGAAGTCGACTCGGGCTGCATCTACATCAGCGGCGCTGTCGAGTTCGATGATCGGCCCGGCCCCGTGCGCGACGCGCTGGCGGGCATGGTCAAGGCCTGGCATGCGGCGCTGCACAAGGCCATCGTGCTGGCCCGCGACGAGGGCCACCTGAAGGTCGACGCGGACGTGGACCAGATCGTCTTCGAGCTGCACGGCCTGATCCTGTCCCTGCATCATGACGCGCGCTTCATGCGCGTCCCCGGCGCGCTGTCACGCGCCGGCAATGGCTTCGAGCGGACCATCCAGTTCTATGCGACCCCGCTGGGCCTGGAGATCGACCGCAGTCGATCCGCCTCCAAGAACGGCGCTGCCAAGCGCTGACCGATTCACCACCCACCACCCGTAGCCCAGGAGTACCCGATGCCCCAGTACCAACCGCCCATGCGTGACATGCAGTTCGTCATGCACGAGCTGCTGAACGTCGTCGACGAGCTGAAGATGTTGCCGGCCCATGCCGACATCGACGCCGACACGATCAACGCGGTGCTTGAGGAAGGCGGCAAGTTCGCAGCTGAAGTCATCGCCCCGATCAACCTGAGTGGCGACGCCGAGGGCTGCACGCTCGACAAGGCCACGCACGCCGTGACGACGCCCAAGGGCTTCAAGGAGGCCTACCAGCAATACGTCGAAGCCGGCTGGGCGGCGCTGTCCTGTGACACGGAATACGGCGGCCAGGGCCTGCCGTTGCTGGTGAACCAGTTCTTCTACGAGATGCTGAACTCGGCCAACCAGGCCTGGACCATGTACCCGGGCCTGAGCCACGGCGCCTATGAGGCGCTGCACGCTCACGGCACGCCCGCGCAGAAGGCGACCTACCTGCCCAAGCTGACCAGCGGCGAATGGACAGGCACCATGTGCCTGACCGAGCCGCACTGCGGCACGGACCTGGGCCTGCTGCGAACCAAGGCGGAACCGCAGGCCGACGGTACGTACAAGATCACCGGCGCCAAGATCTTCATTTCGGCCGGCGAGCACGACATGGCCGAGAACATCATCCACTTGGTGCTTGCCCGCCTGCCGGACGCGCCGCAAGGCTCCAAGGGCATCTCGCTGTTCGTTGTCCCCAAGTTCAACGTGAACGCCGACGGCAGCTTGGGCTCTCGCAACGGCATCTTCTGCGCCGGGTTGGAGCACAAGATGGGCATCCATGGCAACGCCACCGCCCAGATCGTGCTGGAAGGGGCCACCGGCACGCTGGTGGGGCAGCCCAACAAGGGACTGGCCGCAATGTTCGTCATGATGAACGCGGCCCGCCTGGGCGTGGGCAACCAGTCGTTGGGCCTCACCGAAGTGGCCTATCAGAACGCCGTGACCTACGCCAAGGACCGTATTCAGATGCGCGCCCTGTCGGGCCCGAAGGCGCCGGACAAGCCGGCTGACCCCATCATCGTCCACCCCGACGTGCGCAAGATGCTGCTGACGGCCCGTGCCTTCGCCGAGGGTGGCCGCATGCTGCAGGGCTACACCGTGCTGCAGCTGGACAAGGCGCTGAAGAGCGACGACGAAGATGAGCGCAAGGAAGCGGATGCCGAGGTCGCACTGCTGACGCCCATCATCAAGGCCTTCATCACCGACAACGGCTGGCTGGCCACCTCGCACTGCATGCAGGTCTACGGCGGCCACGGCTTCATCCATGAATGGGGTATGGAGCAGTTCGTGCGCGACGCGCGCATCAACATGATCTATGAGGGCACCAACACCATCCAGTCGCTTGACCTGCTTGGCCGCAAGGTGCTGGGCAACAACGGCGCCACGCTGAAGAAGTTCGGCAAGAAGATCGCCGCCTTCATCGAGGAAGAGGGCACGAACGAAGCGATGCAGGAGTTCGTGAACCCGCTGGCCGACCTGGGCGACAAGGTCAACAAGCTGACGCAGGAAATCGGCATGAAGGCCTTCGGCAACCCCGACGAAGTGGGCGCAGCGGCGGTGGACTACCTGCGCGTGGTGGGGCACATGACCTTCGCCTACTTCTTCGCCCAGGCCGCCAAGATCGCCCTGGACAAGAAGGACAGTGGCGACCCGTTCTACACCGCCAAGCTGGCCACGGCGCGCTTCTACTTCGCCAAACTGCTGCCCGAGACGGCGACGCTGATCCGCACCTGCCGTGCGGGCCTGGCTCCGCTGATGGAATTGGACGAAGCGCTGTTCTGACGCGGCGGCGCACCATCAACAACAAGGAGACGAAGCTCATGAAAACCCTGTTCGCGGCCTGCCTGTTGGCGCCCGTCCTCGCGTTCGCACAATCCACGCCAGTCGGCCTATGGAAGACCATCGACGACGATGGCAAGACCGAGAAGTCGCTGGTGCGCATCGGCGAGCAGGGCGGTGTGCTTGTCGGCAACATCGACAAGCTGCTGGACCCCAAGACAGCCATCGATTCCAAGTGCGACAAGTGCACCGACGATCGCAAGGACAAGCCGGTCTTGGGCTTGCAGATCATCCGAGGCGTCAAGGCTGAGAGTGATGGTGTGTGGGGCGGTGGCGAGATCCTCGACCCCAACAACGGCAAGACCTACAGGACCCGCCTGAAGCCGGTCGACGGTGGCAAGCGCCTCGAGGTGCGCGGCTACATCGGCGCCCCGCTGTTCGGCCGCACCCAGACCTGGGTGC
>NZ_DASWYS010000373.1:0-4070 GCF_036404855.1 Roseateles sp. | reverse complement strand
GTGCGCCCACGGCGAGGGCGCCAGCCAGGCAGGCCAGCAGCACCCGCACGCGCTGCGCGTCGCGCCGCGTCGGCGCAGTCCGGGGCCGCGCCCGCAGCGTGCGCCGGTACATCGCGGCCAACGCAGCGACCCCTACGACGGTGCTCAGGTACTGGAGGAGCGAAACGACGTGCACATGCCGGTCCACGGCGGCGAAGGCCGGGCGATTCAGGGCGTGCAGCCACTCCAGGCCCCAGCGGCCGGGATGCGTGAACGAGTCCCAGAACACGTGGGTGGCTGCGCCGAGCAGGATGGACAGTACCGCCGTCGCCAGGCTCGCCCAGTCTGCGCGCCTCCGTGGTCCCAGCGCCTCGCGGGCGATGGCCCGGTGCGGTTCGGGCAGCAGGATGGTCAGCGGCGCAGAGAAGCTCAGCATCAGCATGAGCAGCAGCAGGCTCACCGGCAGGCAGACCGTGACGACGCCCAGCGGCGTGTGGCAGAACGTCGACGCCCAGCCGTGCAGGCCCACGTAGTAGCTCAGGTCGGGCGCCATCGACCCGAGGATCAGGGCTGGCCAGGACAGCCAGCGGGGGCACAGCGGCTGCAGCGGCAGGATGGCAGCCGGGTGGGCAAAGGTCCAGGGCATGGTGGCCGCCTCAGGCGTGCGCGCCCTTCACTCCGGCTGCACCGGCGTCTTGTAGAACCAGCGCCGCGCACCCTTGGGCTCGAAGGGCTTCCACTGCCCCTCCGGTTGCGCGAGGCGGTCTGCCAGCGCATACAGCGCGATCGGGTTCACACCCAGGCCGATGTGGCTGGCCTGCACCTCGATGTTCTCGGCCAGCGGCGAGGGCTCGTTGACGCTGCAGCGCCAGGCGACGACGCCGTCGGTCCTGGAGTAGATGGACGTCGTCGGCACCGGCGGTGCCTGGCGGATGGCCGCCATCAGTTCGGGGTCGTTGGACGTGTGGCCGCTGACCAGCTCGAAGAAACGCCAGGCGTTGGTCGCGCGTGGGTGGCCGGTGAAGGGCGTGCCCAGCGTGACGACGCAGCGCGTCAGCTCCGGGCATTCCTTGGCCAGCTCGCGGGCATAGATGCCGCCAAGGCTCCAGCCCAGCAGGCTGACCTTGCGGTGATGGCGACGATACAGGGCCTGCAGGTCGGCCTTGATCTGCTCCAGCACGCCGGCGCGCGGGCCGAAGTTGAAGCCCTGGCCCCAGGGCTGCGTGGCGTAGCCGAGCGAGTCCAGCATGGCGCGCAGCGGTGCCGTCGTCAGGTCGTTGGCGCCCAGGCCCGGGAAGACGAGGACCGGATGGCCATCGCCGTGGGGCAGCTTCCTGAGCCAGGGCGTGGTGGCCAGCAGCGCCGCGTATTCCCAGGGCGCGCGCCCCTCCAGCATCAGCAACCAGGCATTGGGCGCGCGCAGGTCGGGCCAGTCGGGATGGGGGAGGGTGGCGGTCTGTTGCCAGCGCGAGAAGCGCGGCGAGCGGGGGGTGAGCATGCTGGACAAAACGGAATCGGGCGAGGCACAGCCATGTTAGCCAGCCGTCGCGTGTTTCCGCAGTGGGCTTGCCCTGGCCTTGGGTGTCGCCTGGGTGACGTTGGGTCAGCTGCGCAAGGCTTGGTCCGCGGGGTGTGTGGCATCTGGCCGCGCGCCCCCGCAGCACCTGCGGGGGGCGACGATCAAAGACGCAGGCTGCCCGCGTCGTCGCCGGCCGCTGTCCTTCATGGTGATTGCGCGCGGGGCTGGGATGAAACCGGCGCCTGCGCTCGGGGGCTCGCGTGCAAGCCGCTCCTCCATCGAGGATGGCGGGGCCGCCGCAGCTGGATCCAGCGCCTCCCGGCAGCAGTGCTCCGATACCGGTTCAGTCCCAGCCCTGCCCGTCCGTCCCCAATCAGGCCGCCTTGACCGCCCGCTGCTTGGCCGGTGCCTTCTTCGCGACCGTCTTCCTGGCCGTCACCTTTGTGGCCGGGGCCTTCTTGGCGGACGCTTTCTTGGCGGGCGCTTTCTTTGCTGCCGCCTTCTTCGCCACCGCCTTCTTCGGCGCCGGCGCGTCGACCTGGGCCTCCGGCAGCGCCTGGAATTCCATGAAGGCTGCCTCGACATAGGCCGCCAGCTCGGCCGTCTCCGGCAGCGCTTCGCCGCAGGCCATCAGCCCGATGTCCAGCGATTGGTTGTAGGTCTGCACCGTCACGTTCAGCGCCAGGCCGTGCACGGCGATGGAGGTGGGATAGTTGGTCAGCATCTCGGCACCCGCGAGGTAGAGCGGCACCTGCGGCCCTGGCACGTTGGAGATGACGACGTTGGCGATGACGGGCAGCTTCTCGGCCACGCGGGCGCGGCCGTAGAGCATGGCGCCGGCCTGCATCAGCCAGGGGATGCCGAGGCTGGGGAAGTCGGTGGGCATCAGGCTCTTGAGCTGGGTCATCTGCGCCTTCATGGCCTTCGCCGACGCGATGACGTGGGCCAGGCGTTCGGCCGGGTCGGCCAGGTGCGTGCCCAGACTCATGAATGTCATCGTGGCCTGGTTGTTCGACGTGGTGTCGCCGGCCGCGCGGGTGGACACGGGCACGGCGGCGATGAGGCTCCTGCGCGGTAGCGGGCCGTGCTTGGTGAAGTAGCGCCGCAGGGCGCCGCCGATGATGAAGAGGACGGCGTCGTTGAGGCTGGCCTGGTGGCGCCGGCGTGTGCGGTTCAGCTCGGCC
Source organism: Roseateles sp. (assembly GCF_036404855.1). GTDB lineage: Bacteria > Pseudomonadota > Gammaproteobacteria > Burkholderiales > Burkholderiaceae_C > Pelomonas. The sequence goes on along the minus strand of NZ_DASWYS010000373.1, from coordinate 1,388 downwards.
AGCGGCAGCGTGACGCCGGCAAATGCGCGCGTGTCCGACAGGCTGACGTTCAAGCGCGTGCGCGGGGCCGGCCCCAGGCTGGCGACCGCCTTCTTGCCGCGCACGACCGCCGTCGTCTGCGCCGCGACGCTGGCGAGCAAGGTGCGCAACTTGTCCACTGAGGCCTCGGCCGCCGCGCCCCCCAGCGACTTGACCGCCATGCCGCCAAGGATGGTGGCCGCGTTGGGCAGGGAGCGTGCCAGCTTGAGGGTTTGTTGCCACTGCTGCGAGACCGCGGCACGCAACATGCCGACGGTACCGAGCTGGCCGCGCTTTTTGCCGCGGGCGGCCAGCGACTCGATGGCTCGCGGCTCGGGGCTGAGGTCGAGGATGACCTGGGCCAGCGCGACGGCGGCCTGGCCGTCCACCGCGGCGTGGTGGAGCTGGGTGTAGAGGGCCACGCGCGGCTGACCCTCAGGGCCGGGCTCGAGGCCAGTGAAGACGTGGAACTTCCAAAGCGGCCGGCTGCGGTCCAGCAGCACGGGGTGCAGCGCGCCGACCTGGGCCTCCAGCTCGGCCATGCCGCTGCCATCGGCCAAAGGGATCTCGACGATGTGTTGCTCGAGGTCGGGGTCGGCGTCCACCCAGCCCGGGTTGGACAGGCCCAGCGGCATCGCCAGCAGCCGCCGTCGCAGGGCCGGCAGCAGCGGCATGCGAGAACGCATGTGCTCGCGCAGATCCTCGAGATAGTCGCCGTCGTAGCCGGCAGGCAACTGCAGCAGATGCAGCGCGCCGACATGCATCGGCATCTGCGGCGTTTCGAGATAGAGGAAGCTGGCGTCGAGGCCGGCAAGCTGCTTCATCGTTGTCTCCTGGATTTGCGATCCAGCATACCGATGAATCCTCAGGAGGCCCTCCGGGCCGACCCCGCCAGCGACTGGTGCGAATCCGGCCTTGAGATCCTTTGAGATCCGTCAGGCGGGCCCCCTTGGGGGCCGCCTCGGCCGGTCGAGGGTGGGCTTACTCCTCCGGCACGAAGATCCAGAGCAGGATGTAGAGCAGGATGCCGCTGCCGAAGGCCAGGAAGAGCACCGTGAAGATCAGGCGCCAGACCCAGGAGTCCAGCCCGGTGGCGCGGGCGACGCCGCCGCAGACGCCACCGACCCAGCGGTCCACGCGGGAGCGGCGCAGACCGTTGACGGCGCCGAGGTTGGGCGCGGGGGCGCCACCCGTGCCGCTCGGGGCATGACCGCCCAGCAGGCGGGCCTTGGCCTTGGCGAATTCCTCGTCGCTCAGCACGCCGCGGGCGTGCAGGTCGGCCAGCTTTCCGAGTTCTTCTGCGTCGTTCATCTGAGGCTCCTTAGCGGTTGATGAGGCGAAGCCTAGCGGTCCCGGGCCCGGCCGCGAGT
>NZ_DASWYS010000372.1:0-3434 GCF_036404855.1 Roseateles sp. | reverse complement strand
TCTGCGAGAAGGGCCGGCGCACTGGCATCACCTTCGCCCAGGCGATGACCGACACGATCACGGCAGCCACGTCCAAGGAAGCCGGAGGCCGCAACATCTGGTACGCGGCCGACACCAAGGAAAAGGGCCTCGAGTACATCGGCTACGTGGCCAAGTTCGCGCCGATCATCGCGCGCGGCCAAGCCACCCGGATCGAGCAACACATCTTCGTGGACCAGTCGCCGGACGGCACAAGCCGCAACATCCAGGCGTTCCGCGTCCGCTTCGCCAGCGGCTTCAAGATCACCGCGCTGTCCTCTCGGCCCGAGAACATCCACGGCCTGCAGGGCGACGTCGATCTGGATGAGGCGGCGCTGCACAAGGACGTCTCGAAGGTGCTGGAATCCGCCACCGCCCTGCTGATCTGGGGCGGGCGCATCCGCGTGTGGTCTTCGCACCGTGGCAAGAAGAACCCATTCCATGCGCTGGTCAAGGACGTGCAGGCGGGGCGCTACGGCAAGAAGGCCAAGGCGATCCGCATCACCTTCGATGACGCCGTGGCCAATGGGCTGTACGAACGCGTGTGTGCCATGCGCGGCGTCGAAGCTACCCCCGAGGCCAAGAAGGACTGGTACACCGGAATCCGTTCCGCCTACGGCCCGCGCAAGGCCGCGATGCGCGAGGAGCTGGACGTCATTCCGCGCGATGGCGACGGCTCGGTGATCCCCTCCGTCTGGATCGAGCGCGCGATGCCCGAGGTGCGCCCGGTGTTGCGCATCGTGTTCGACGACGACTTCCCGAAGCGGACCGAAAGCGAGCGTGAGACCTGGTGCAGGACGTGGATCGCAAAGCAGCTGATGCCGGTCATCGAGGCCGCGTGCGAGGGCCACAAGGGCCGCTGGGCCCTGGGCATGGACTTCGCCAGGCATCGCCACTTCTCGGTCATCATCCCCGCCCGCATCGACGCGGAGCTGCGCCGCGACGCGCCGTTCCTGGTCGAGCTGGCAAACGCTCCCGCGCGTCAGCAGGAGCAGATTCTCTGGGCGCTCCTGGACCACCTGAAGGCCAACGCGCAGGGCCGCTGGTCGTTTGCCGGCGATGCCACCGGTCCCGGGCAGACGCTGATGGAATACACCGGCGACCGCTACGGACGAGCGGTGCTGGATGAAGAAACCGGCCGCTACTCCGGCGGGCCGATCCATGAGGTGACGCTGTCGCGCAAGTGGTACGGCGAATGGATGGGCAAGTACGTCGACCTGTTCGAGGACGGGTTCATTACGCTGCCGCGCGACGCCTCGCTCGAGGACGACCACCGCGCGGTGGAATACGTGGACGGCATCCCGATGGTTCCCAAGCTGGAGCGCAAGGACCTGAAGGATGCGGACCTGGTGCGCCACGGCGACGGCGCCATCGCCGGCGCCCTGATGCAGTTCGCCGCACTCAACCACGCCGCCGGCGTGAAGATCGAGTTCCAGTCCACCGGCCGCCGCTCCTTCGCCAGCGCGGGCGATTTCACCGCGGACGGCTTCGGTGGCGTGGGCGGCGGCAACGATTTCGAGGGCTACCTGTGAACGACCTGACCAATACCCCGCGCCCCGTGCTCAACCGCGAGATTGCGACGACCCGCGACGGCATCGACATCACCCGCGGCTACACCGGCCCGCTGCTGCAGCCGTTCGACAGCGTGCTGCGCAACCGCGGCGGCGACCTGGCCATCTACGAGCAGGTGCGCAGCGACGAGGAAGTGAAGGCGGCCTTCGGCCAGCGCCAGTCCGCGGTGGTCCAGTGCGAGTTCCGCGTCGACGCCGGCGGCGAGCGCCGCAAGGACAAGCAGGCGGCCGAGTGGCTGCAGCAGCAGCTGCAAAAGCTGCGCTGGGACAACACCACGGAGAAGATGCTGTTCGGCGTGTTCTACGGCTACGCCGTGGCCGAGCTGATCTACGGCGTGGACGAGGGCAAGATCGGCATCAGCGCGATCAAGGTGCGCAACCGCCGCCGCTTCCGCTACGGCAAGGACGGCGACCTGCGCCTGCTGACGCAGGCCAGCATGTTCGAGGGCATCCCCTGCGAGCGCCCGTACTTCTGGGACTTCTGCTGCGGCGCCGACCACGACGACGAGCCCTACGGCCTGGGCCTGGCGCACTGGCTCTACTGGCCGGTGCTGTTCAAGCGCAACGGGATCAAGTTCTGGCTGACCTTCCTGGAGAAGTTCGGCATGCCCACGGGGCTGGGCAAGTACCCCAACGAGGCGACGCCCGCCGAGAAACAGGCGCTGCTGTCCGCCACGCGCGCCATCCACCAGGACAGCGGCGTGATCATCCCCACCGGCATGGAGCTGGAGCTGATCGAGGCCGCACGCAGCGGCACCGCCGATTACAAGACCCTGCACGACACCATGAACGCCGCCATCCAGAAGGCGACGCTGGGCCAGACCGCCAGCACGCAGGGCACGCCCGGCAAGCTGGGCAACGAAGACCTGCAGGGCGACGTGCGGGACGACATCATCAAGGCCGACGCCGACCTGGTGTGCGAGAGCTTCAACCAGCAGATCGTGCCGCAGCTGATGGCCTGGAACTTCCCCGACGCCGAGCTGCCGCGCGTGTGGCGCGTGACCGAGGAAGACGAAGACCTCAACACCGCGGCCGAGCGAGACGACAAGATCCAGCGCTGGGGCTTCAAGCCCACGCTCAAGTACATCAAGGACAAGTACGGCGGCGAGTGGGTGGAGCGTCAGGCACCGGCGGAACTGCAGCCCGGCGAGGCCGGCACGCCCAGCGCGATCGCCGGCGCCGAGTTCGCCGACGTGGGCCGCGGCGTCGTCAACCTGCTGCGTCGACATGGCGTGCAGTTCGCCGAGGGCGAGGACGCGATCGAGGTGCGCATGGGCCGCCAGCTGAACGCGCGGGTCAACCCCACCGGTAAGCGCTGGAACGACCAGGTCCGTGCGCTGGTAGACAAGGCCGCCGATTTCGCCGAGCTGGAGGCCGGGCTGCTGTCGCTGGCCAGCGACATGGAGCTGGACGACTACGCCCAGGCGTTCGCCGAGGCGATGACCGCCGCGCACTTGGCCGGCCGTTACGAGCTGATGCAGCGCTGACGTGGCCACGGTCGCCTACGGCTCGCTGCCGTTCAAGCAGCAGATCGCGTTCTTCCGGCAGAAGACCAACGTCCTGACGGACAGCTGGCTGGACCTGTGGGAGGCCCAGCACGACAACGGCTTCATGGTGGCGGGGGCCAACCGCATCGACCTGCTGGCGGACTTCCGCCAGGCAGTGCGCGCCGCCATCGAGGACGGCGAGACGCTGGCGCAGTTCCGCACCCGCTTCGACAGCATCGTGGCGAAGCACGGCTGGGACTACAACGGCGGGCGCAACTGGCGCAGCCGGGTCATCTACGAGACCAACCTGCGGCAGAGCTACAACGCCGGCCGCTGGCACCAGGAGCAGCAGCTCAAG
>NZ_DASWYS010000371.1:0-2680 GCF_036404855.1 Roseateles sp. | reverse complement strand
CGGCCCGAACATGAAGTGGTAGACGATCAGCTGCGAGCGGCCGTCGAAGAGCTGGGCCAGCGTCACCGGGCCTTGCTCGCCCTCAAAGCTGTATTCCTTGCCAACGCGTACCCAGGGCAGCGCGCGGCGCAAGGCGGACAGGCGATCCCGCTCGCGGGTCCAGGCCTTTTCCTGCTCCAGCAGGGCGCGGCTGGCGGCAAGCCAGTCCTCGCGCGAAACGACTTCATGAGGCATGACGATCTCCTTGGCGCTCGAAAAGGGCCGACAGCTTCGACAGTGCGCCGGTCCAGCCTTCTTCATGGCTGGCGCGCGAGGCCTCGGTCTTGAGCCGTGCGTGGGTAAACGTGAGCTCGGTGCCGTCGTCGATCTCGCGAAGGTCAATCTCGATATGGGACTTCTCGCCGCGCTCGTCCAGCTCGCCGTTGTGGCTCCAGTGCCAGGCCATGGCGATGCGGCGTGGCCGCTCCACCTCCAGGTAGCGCCCGTTGCCCTCGTGCTCCTTGCCGTCCAGCGTGCGGAAGCGCACGCGGAACTGGCCGCCGACACGCAGGTCGACCGCTGTCTCCAGCACCGGGCCTTCGTCCGGGCTCCACCATTGGAGGATGGCCTCGGGCGTGACGAAGGCGTCGAAGACGATGGTGGGGCGCGCGGCGATGCGGCGCACCAGGATCAGGCTGGTGGTCATTTGCCCCTCCGCCGGGCCTTGGCTTCCTCTGCCTCGGCAAAGGCGACGAGGCGGTCCAGGCGCGGGGCCCAGAAGCGTTCGTAGCGGCTCAACCAGTCCATGGCTTCCCTCATCGGCTCGGGCGACAGTGTGACGGTGACGGTGCGGCCGGACTTGGCTCGGACGATCAGCCCGGCGGCATCCAGCACGTCCAGGTGTTTCATCACCGCCGGCAGTTTGATCTCGAAAGGCTGCGCCAGTTCGCTCACCGTGAGGCCGTCCTCACGCTCCAGCCGCGCGAGCATCGCGCGCCGCGTGGGGTCCATCAGGGCGGAGAAGGTGCGGTCCAGCCGGTCCTGCTTATAGTTCACCATATGGTGAAGTATTAAGATGAGCAGCGGCAGGTGTCAAGCCGGCCGCGGATCAGCCTGCGGGATTGATCTCGACGGTGATGTGCACCAGTTCCTCGTGCACGGCGAGCTGCCGGCGGAAGTCCTCGGGCAGCGCCGGGGCGGCCGTGGTCACGCCGAGGATGCAGGCGAACTTGTCGCGGCCCACGCGCCAGACGTGCAGGTCGCTGATCTCGGCCGGGATCGGGCTGTCGCGAACGACCTCGCGAATCTCCTCGACCACGGGGGCATCCATCTCGGCGTCGAGCAGTGCGCGGCCGGATTCGCGCAGCAGGCCCACCGCCCACACCGACACCAGCGCCGCGCCGACCAGGCCCATGACCGGGTCCAGCCAGGCCCAGGCCCAGTACTTGCCGCCGAGCAGCGCCAGGATGGCCAGCACCGAGGTGGCGGCGTCGGCGACCACGTGCAGGTAGGCAGCGCGCAGGTTGATGTCGTGACGGTGATCGCCATGGCCATGGCCGTGTCCATGGGCGTGACCGTGCTCATGTCCGTGATGGTGATCGTGGCTGTCGCGTAGCAGCCAGGCGCAGACCAGGTTGACCAGCAGGCCGGCGATGGCGATGGGAATCGCCTCGTCGTAGTGGATCGCGCTGGGCTGCACCAGGCGGGCGAAGGACTGCCAGGCCATGGAGGCGGCGACCAGCAGCAGGAGCACCGCGCTGGTGTAGCCCGCCAGCACCTCGATCTTCCAGGTGCCGAAGGCAAACCGCGAGTCGCGCGCCAGGCGCCGTGCCATCACATAGGCGAACACCGACAGGCCCAGTGCCAGCGCATGCGAGCTCATGTGCCAGCCGTCGGCCAGCAGCGCCATCGAGTTGTAGCGCCAGCCGGCGACGATCTCCACCACCATCGCGGCGGCGGTCAGCAGCGCGGCCCAGAGCGTGCGGCTCTCGGCGCCGCGGTTGGTGTCGTTGAAGGCGTGGGAGTGGGTGGGGGCGGTCATCGGGGGGATTCTCGTATATACTCCCCCCTAGTATATAGGGAGACCAAGCCATGGCGCATGTCGCGCGCGACGCCAAGGCCCTGACGGCGCGGATCCGGCGCATCAAGGGACAGTTGGGCAGCCTCGAGGAGGCCTTGAACGGGGATGCGGACTGCGTTGCCGTGCTGCAGCAGATCGCTGCCGTGCGCGGCGCGGTGAACGGCCTGATGGCCAAGGTGCTGGAGGATCACCTGCGCGAGCATTTCGCGCCGGTGGAGGGCACGGACGCAGACGAGATGGAGCAGCTCGTCGGCATCATCGGCTCCTATCTCAAGTAGGCGGAGTCGCCGCCGCCGCCGGGGCCTGCTGACGCAGCCGCAGCAGCAGGTACAGGGCGAAGCCGGTGGCCACGCCGGGTGCGACGCCCAGCACCAGCGCGATCCAGCCGTGGCGGATGCCCAGCGTGGCTTTTTCGTAGGCCACCCAGCTGGCCAGCACGCACCAGCACAGGATCGCGTCCAGCGCATAGCCGGAGGCATAGGGATTGACGAAGCCGGCGGCAAAACCGCCGAGGATGTCGCCGTCGCGCAGCAGGGCGGGCATCACGATCAGGTTGAAGGCCACGGCGAAGCCGAGGCCGAATACCCACAGCAGGCCTTGGTAAAGATTGCGGCTCATTGG
>NZ_DASWYS010000370.1:0-8966 GCF_036404855.1 Roseateles sp. | reverse complement strand
GCATGTCTGGCTCCCGACTTGTTGCTGCTGCCCATGAGAGTCCTTCTGCTGTTTTGCGTCGCGTTGAGCGCCTGCGCGTCGCCCCGTTGGATCAACCCGGCGAACCCGGGCGCCGATCTGGAGGCGGACAAGGTCGCCTGTGACAAGGACGCCGAACGCATCGGGCGGCTCAGCCAGTTGGGCAACCAGGCGCTCGCGCGCAACTGCGTGGACGGTCCGATGTGCCAGAGCCTTGCGGAGGCCCAGCGCATCCAGACCACCGCCGAGGCCGGCAACGCTTACAAGCAATGCATGTCGGGGCGGGGCTGGCGCGAGCTGAACCGCTGAAAGCCTGGCGGCCCGGCCTGGCTCGACGCTTTCTTTGGGCGGGCGGGCGACGATCCTGCTAGGCTGCCCGCGCCCGTCAACGGTGGCGGAGTGGGAGCGGCAGGCATGGCGGAATTGACGATCAACGGCAAGCGGATGCAGTTCGAGGCGGAAGCCGACACACCGCTGCTCTGGGTGCTGCGTGAGCAGCTCAGCCTCACCGGCACCAAGTACGGCTGCGGCGTCGCGCAGTGCGGTGCCTGCACGGTGCACATCGACGGCGCGCCGGTGCGCAGCTGCGTGATGCCGGCCTCGGCGCTGACACCGGCGCAGAAGATCACCACCATCGAGGGCCTGGCCCCCAATGCCTCGCACCCCTTGCAGAAGGCCTGGGACGCGCTCGACGTGCCGCAGTGCGGCTTCTGCCAGAGCGGCATGCTGATGGCCGCTGCGGCGCTGCTCAAGGCCAAGCCCAAGCCGACCGACGCCGACATCGACGAGGCCATGACCAACATCTGCCGCTGCGGCACCTACAACCGCGTCCGCGCGGCCATCCACCTGGCCGCCGGCCAGGTGCAGCGCAAGCAGATTCCCATCGTCATCGAAGGAGGCCGGGCATGAGCACCGTGCTGTCGCGTCGAGCCTTTCTGCACACCACCGGCGCTGCGGCCGGCGGCCTGATGGTGGGCTTCCATGTGCCGGGCCTGGCCCAGGGCGACGTCCCGCCCGAGCTGAACGCCTGGGTGCAGGTGCTGCCGGATGAGACCACCGTGATCCGCATCGCGCGCTCGGAGATGGGGCAGGGCACCCTGACTGGCCTGGCCCAGCTCGTGGCCGAAGAGCTGGAATGCGACTGGGCCAAGGTGAAGACTGAGTACCCGACGCCGGGTCAGAACCTCGCTCGCAATCGTGCCTGGGGCAGCATGAGCACGGGCGGCAGCCGCGGCGTGCGCGAGTCGCACGAGTACGTGCGCAAGGGCGGCGCGCTGGCGCGGGCGATGCTGATCCAGGCGGCGGCCAACCAGTGGAACGTGTCGGTCGTGGAATGCTCGACCGCGTCGGGCTGGGTGGTGCATGCGGGCAAGCGCCTGAGCTACGGCCAACTGGCCGCCGAGGCTGCCAAGCTGGCCGCGCCGGCCGACATCCAGCTCAAGCCGGTGAAGGACTGGCAACTGGCTGGCCGGCCGATGAAGCGGCTGGACACCCGCGCCAAGCTTGACGGTTCGCAGATTTACGGCATGGACCTGCAACTCCCCGGCATGCTGAATGCGGCCATCAAGGACTGCCCGGTCTTCGGCGGAAGGCTCAAGAGTTTCGACGCGACGGAGGTCGAGAAGCGTCCCGGCGTGAAGAAGGTCGTCAAGGTCGGGGACACGGCCGTGGCCGTCGTGGCCGATACCTGGTGGCGAGCCAAGACCGCGCTGGACGCGCTCCCCATCGTCTGGGACGAGGGTCCCAACGCGACGCTGAGCAGCGCCGACGTGGCCGCGACGCTGAAGGCCGGCCTTGACGCCCCCGAAGCCGCCGTTGGCAGCTCGCAGGGTGATGTGGCCGGGGCACTGGCTGGCGCGGCGACCAAGGTGGAGGCCGTCTACAGCACGCCGCACCAGAACCACGCGACGATGGAGGTCATGAACGCGACGGCCAAGTGGACGCCGGAGCGCTGCGAGGTCTGGACGCCAACGCAAAACGGCGAGGCGGCCCTGGCCGCGGCCGCGGAATCCTCGGGCCTGTCGCCGTCGCAATGCGAGGTCTACAAGCTGCACCTGGGCGGCGGCTTCGGCCGGCGCGGTGCCGTGCACGACTGGGTGCGCCAGGCGGTGGCCATCGCCCGTGAACTGCCGGGCACGCCGGTCAAGCTGATCTGGAGCCGCGAGGAGGACATGACGCATGGTCGTTACCACCCGGTCACGCAGTGCAAGCTGACGGCGGGCCTGGACGCGGGGGGCAAGCTGACGGCCCTGCACATGCGCATCTCGGGCCAGAGCATCATCGCGGGCATCTTTCCGCAGAACATCCGTGACGGCAAGGATCCGGCCGTGTTCCAGGGCCTGAGCGCCGGTGGCGCTGAAGGTGCACTGGGCTATGCCGTGCCCCATCTGCTCATCGACCATGCGATGCGCAATCCACCCGTCCCGCCAGGCTTTTGGCGTGGCGTGAACCTGAACCAGAACGCGATCTACCTGGAGTGCTTCATCGACGAGGTGGCCCACGCCGCCAAGCGCGACCCGCTGGAGCTGCGCCGCGAGCTTCTGGCCAACTCTCCCAGGCATCTGGCCGTGCTGAACGCGGTAGCCGCCAAGGCCGGCTGGGGCAAGCCGCGGGCCAAGGGCCGCCATCTGGGCCTGGCCCAGATCATGGGCTTCGGCAGCTATGTGGCGGCCTGCGCCGAGGTGTCGGTCAGCAAGCAGGGCGACCTGAAGATCCACCGCATCGTTGCCGCCACCGACCCGGGCCATGCCGTCAACCCGCAGCAGATCGCGGCCCAGGTCGAAGGCAGCTTCGTCTACGGCCTGTCGGCGGCGCTGTTCGGCGAGATCACCCTCAAGAACGGCCGCGTCGAGCAGCAGAACTTCGACACCTATCCCGTCGTCAGGATGGAGCACATGCCTGCGGTCGAGACGATCTGCATGCCGTCCGGCGGCTTCTGGGGCGGCGTGGGCGAGCCGACCATCGCCGTCGCCGCGCCGGCCGTGCTGAACGCGATCTTCATGGCCACCGGCAAGCGCATCCGCGACCTGCCCCTGGCCAAGCACAAGCTGGTGTGATGCGCGGATGGTTGGCGCTGCTGCTGGCGGCCGGCGCGCAGGCCGGCGACATCGAGCGCGGCCGGGCGCTGGTCGCCGACCGCACGCAGAGCCTGTGCCTGCTCTGCCACGCGCTCACGGCGGCGGGCGATGCCAACCAGGGCAATCTCGCGCCGCCGCTGGAGACGGTGGCGACGCTGCCTCCCAAGGCGCTGCGTGAGCGCATCGCCGACATGCGCCGCTTCAACCCGGCCACCGTCATGCCGCCCTTCCGATCGACGGACGGCCTGCGCGACGTGGCGCCGGCCTGGTCGGGCCGCGCCGCGCTGACCGAGCAGCAGCTCGACGACATCGTGGCCTACCTCGGCACGCTGGCGAGGCCATGAGGCGGCGCGAGTTCGTCATGGCCGCGTCGGCGCTCGCGCTGCTGCCCGAGGCGCAGGCGACGGAGGAGGCCATGCGCGCAGCCATCCGTGCCTGGGCCGGCCGCGATCCCGAGACGGGCGCTTTGAAGATCGACATTGCCGCACTGGTGGAGAACGGCAACGCGGTGCCGGTGCGCATTGCCGCGACCGAGCCGGTCACGGGCCTGGCGCTGTTCACGTCGCTCAATCCGGAACCCGAGGTCGCACACATCACACTGGCCGCGGACTGCCCCAGGCCCGAGTTCAGCACCCGCATGCGTCTGGCGCGCAGCCAGCGCATCGTGGCCGTCGCCCGGGCGGCGGACGGGCGCTGCTGGCAAGCGGGGATGGATGTGATCGTGACGTTGGCTGCCTGCGTGGAACCCTGATGGTCACCCGTGCCGTCATCACCCTGCCCAACCCCGTCAAGGCCGGCAAAGTCTTCGAGGTGCGAGCCACCGTGGCCCATGCGATGGAGACGGGCTATCGCACCAGCGACGATGGCACGCGCCTGCCGCGCGATCTGGTGCGCCGATTCGAATGCCGACTGGATGGCGAACTCGTCTTCGCAGCCGACCTGTATGCCGCCATCTCCGCCAATCCCTACCTGGCATTCTGGATGCGGGCCGGCCAGTCCTGCGAGCTGACCTTCAGCTGGCGCGGCGACAACGGGTTCGAGCATCGCGAGACGCGCGCCCTGACGGTCGCATGAAGGCCTGGCTGCTGCTTTTCATCGCGCTGGCCGCCAGCGCCGACGAGCGCCGCTCCGGCCGCGACACCATGAGCCAGGCCCTGCGCACGCTGCAGGCCGACGATGCCCAGCATCCGGCCCAGCTCGCATTGGCCCTGGGCCGGGACCTGTGGGAGCAGGGCAAGCGGTCCTGCGCCAGCTGCCACGGCGCGCCAGAGACGCTGCGCGGCGCGGCGACCCGCTACCCGGCCTGGGACCAGGGCCTCCTCGACCTGCCGGGCCGCATCCAGCGCTGCCGCGTGCGCCACCAGGCGCTGCCGGCCTGGAAGCCCGAGGCCGAGCCCTTGCTCGCCCTGACGGCATTGGTGGCGCAGCAGTCGCGCGGCCTGCCGGTCCAGCCCCAGCGTGGCGCCGAGCTGGACCAGGCCGCCGCCCAAGGCCAGCGCCTCTACACGACGCGAATCGGGGCCCTCAACCTGTCCTGTGCGCAGTGCCACGACGAACGCGCGGGCCTGCGGCTGGGGGGCAGCCTGATTCCGGAGGGCCATGTGGACGACTACCCGGTCTACCGCCTCGAATGGCAGTCCCTGGGCAGCCTGCAGCGCCGCCTGCGCGGCTGCCTGAGCGGGGTGCGTGCCACCGCCTGGGACTGGGACAGCCGCGAGCTGCTGGCGCTGGAGATCTATCTCGCGCGTCGCTCGACGGGCATGGCCATGCAGCCGCCGGGCGTGCGCCCCTGACACGCAGGGTGACCGCCGCGACGGCGGGCCGGCGATGCGCAAGGGCGACTGGGGTTGCACCTGCCCCGGTCGCAAGGGACGCCGACCGAGTTGCGCGTCCATGCCGATCCTGACGATGGCGGCAGCATCGCTGGGCCTGGGCGCGCCGGACGTCCTGAGCTCGGCCGGCGAACCGCGAGCTGCGCCTGGTGCCGATCTAGCGCTGTTCGAGCTGGCGGCGGCCGAACAACACTTCGCGTGCCGTGTCGTCCGTCAGCGGCTTGCGCGCGCCCGCAAGCACCGCGACGCCGCGCTGCACGGCCGGGCGCCTGGCGATCTCGTCGAACCAGCCCTTCAAGTGCGTGTAGTCGGCCATCTCCACGCCCTGGTTCTTCCAGGAGCGCAGCCAGGGGAAGATCGCGATGTCGGCGATGGAGTAGTCGTGTCCGCCGATGTAGGTCGAGTGGGCCAGTCGCTTGTTGAGGACGCCGTAGAGGCGACGGGCCTCGTTGGTGTAGCGCTCGATGGCATAGGGCAGCTTGTCGGGCGCGTAGATGCGGAAGTGGTGAGCCTGGCCCAGCATGGGGCCGATGCCCCCCATCTGGAACATCAGCCACTGAAGCACCTCGTATTTGCCGCGCACGTCGGCGGGCAGGAACTTGCCGGTCTTGCCGGCCAGGTAGAGCAGGATGGCGCCGCTCTCGAACAGCGACATCGGCTGACCGTCCGGGCCATCGGGGTCGGTGATGGCGGGAACTTTGTTGTTGGGGCTGATGGCGAGGAAACCCGGTGCGAACTGCTCGCCAGCGCCGATGTCCACGGGATGGACCCGGTAGGCGAGGCCGCACTCCTCCAGCATGATGTGCACCTTGTGGCCATTGGGCGTGGGCCATGAATACACTTCGATCATTCGTCGACTCCGTCAGCAACTAGGCCGATTCTCACGACTCATGGTGGTAAAGCAAGTCAAGCACTGGTTCGTGACGCGCGCCAACGCAGCGCGCTGGCGCGCGATCCAGGCCTGGGCCGAGGCGCGCAGCGCCGAATTCACGCAAACGCGTGACGGCATGGGCTTTCTCATCGAGGACCGGCAAGCCGTCCCAGGGCCGCTGCGCATCGAATGGGGGGCGTCCCAGCGCAGCTACCTGCCGGGCACCGAGCTGCGCATGCGCTGCGAAATGAGACTGCACTCCGATCTGCAGTTCATGGTGCTGTGCCGCGGGCTGATGGAAAACCTCGAGCGCGCCGTCTTCGAGGCCTACACCGACACGCTCAAGACCCGCGTCGATACCGACACGCCGGAAGAGATGCGCTGGCTGGTCATGTTCCCTAAGTTCAACAATGCCTCGTCGCAGATCCTGCGCCAGCGCTGCGGCATCGTTGGCGTGACCAAGGACCTGACCGGCGCCTGGATCGAGGGTGAACTGAGCGAGGCCCTGGTTCAGGCCAGCCAGGACCTGCTGCCCGACGGCCATCCCTTCGTGCTGATGTGCATGCGCGGCAACCTCTATCTGCGCACGGAGATGGGCGAGGCCGAGCTGCCCAAGCTGCAGGGCCTGGTGCGTCTGCTCGAATGCGCCGCACGGGCGGCCATGCGCCTGAACGGCCGGGTGGCCGATGCAGGCGCATGGCCGACTACGACCTCCATCGCTTTCACGCCTTCGACGCGCCCCGGCGACGTGTACTGAGCGGCCGGTCCCGGCCTGCCGTCAGGCTTTCTGCGCGAAGGTCCAGGCCAGCTCGGCCAGCGGCTTGGCGCTCGCCGCGGTCTCCCGGGCCTGAGCGCTGGAGGCGGTGCCGTCCACCACGCGCTTGGCGATGCCCTGCACGATGGCCGCGATGCGGAACATGTTGTAGGCCATGTAGAAGTTCCAGTCGGCCATGACGGCGCTGGCGTCGGCGCGCCCGGTGCGCTCGCAATAGCGCTGAACGTACTCGCGCTCGCTCGGGATGCCCAGCTCGGCCAGGTTCTTGCCGCCCAGGCCGCGCGCGGCGCCGGAGGTGCGGATGTGCCAGCTCATGCAGTGGTAGCTGAAGTCCGCCAGCGGATGCCCCAGCGTGGACAGCTCCCAGTCCAGCACGGCGATGATGCGCGGCTCGGTGGGGTGGAAGACGACGTTGTCCATGCGGTAGTCGCCGTGGACGATGCTGATCTCACCCTCGTCGCGTGCCGAGGCGGGAATGTGGGCCGGCAACCAGGCCAGCAGCGCGTCCATTGCCGGGTTGGGGTCGGTCACGGACGCCAGGTACTGCTTGCTCCAGCGGCCGATCTGGCGCTCGAAGTAGTTGCCCGGCTTGCCGTAGCCTTCCAGGCCGCGGGCCTTGAAGTCGACCTGGTGCAGGGCCGCGATGACGCGGTTCATCTCGTCATACAGGGCCGCGCGTTCGGCGTTGTTCATGCCGGGCAGGCTCTGGTCCCAGAGCACGCGGCCGGGCATGAACTCCATGACGTAGAAGGCGCGGCCGATGACGGCCTCGTCCTCGCACAGTGCCAGCATGGCCGGCACGGGCACGTCGGTACCGGCCAGCGCGCCCATGACCTGGAACTCCCGCTCGATGGCGTGTGCCGACGGCAGCAGCTTGGCCACCGGGGCGGGCTTGCTGCGCATCACGTACTGTGCCCCTGGCGTTTTCAGTAGATAGGTCGGGTTGGACTGCCCGCCCTTGAACTGTTCGAGACTCAGCGGCCCGGCGAAGCCGTCGACGTGGGCGGACAGCCAGCCTTCGAGCGCTGCGGTGTCCAGCGCTTGTGCCAGGGGACGGGTGCCGGTGAATGCTTCCATGGAGGTCGTCGTTGTTTTGAGGGGCGCGAACTTTCCATTGTGAGAGGCGGGGGCCGGCGGGGGTGTCTCCTGTGCGCCAGTCTCAGCGCGCAGCCGCGGCGAGCAGCTTGTCGCGGCTCAGCACCACCAGGCGGGTCGGCTCCACGCGTACGGCGCCTTCGCGCTCGAAGGCCTTCAATTCCTGGTTGACGCGCTGGCGCGAGGCGCCGAGCAACTGGGCCAGGTCTTCCTGGGCCAGTTGCAGGCCAATGCGGATCACGGCTTCGTCGCCTTCGCCCTCCTGAACGCCGTAGGAGCGGGCCAGCAGCAGCACCTGCTTTGCCAGCCGTGCGGCGAGCGGCCTGGTGTTGAGGTCCTCGATCATGTCGAACATCAGCCTCAGGCGGCGGCAGTTCAGACGAAGCAGCGCGTCGTAGAGCTCGGAGTGGGCCTGCAGCAGGGCGCGGAAGTCGGACTTGCGCACGCACAACAGCGTCGTGTCGCCATGGGCATAGGCGTCGTGGGTGCGCGGCAACCCGTCGAAGAGGGCGATGTCGCCGAACCAGGTGCCGGGCTCGACGTAGGTGAGCGAGATCTGCTTGCCCGCGAGCGACACGGAGCTGACGCGCACGGCGCCCTTGGCGACGCCGCACCATTCTTCGGCGGGCTCTCCCCGGTGCGAGAGCATGGTCTCGTCGGCAAGACGGCGCACGAAGGCGCGCTGCAGGATGTCGTTGCGCAGGGGCTCGGACAGCTTGGCGAACCAGGCGCCCTGGTCGATCTGCTGGCGTTCGGCGGGAGTGAGGCTGAGTGCGTTCATGGGTTGGGGCATTGTGCCGCCCGTGGCCCCCCGGAAGACGGGGGCGGCGGTGGATGCCCCCATGCTAGAGTGATCCGCGCTGTCTCCAACCCCTCGTTCAACCGCATCGCGAGCCGCCTGCAGTCAATGCCCATCACGGCCCTGCGCCCGACGTTGTTGGGTGCCCTCACACCCGCCTTGGCACTGCTGCTCGGCCTGCCTCCCCAGGAGGCCCAGGCCCTGGGCGTGGGCCGGCCGACCCTCCATTCGGCACTGGGCAAACCGCTGGACGTCAGCATCCCGCTTGCACTGGCGCAGGGCGAGCAGCTCACCGATTCCTGCCTGCGCGCCGAGGTGTCGGCGGGCGAGGCGCGCGTGCCGGCCGGACTGCTGCAGCTGCGCCTCGAGGGCGAGCCGGGCCAGCAGTACATCCGGCTTCAGAGCCAGGCACGCATCGACGAGCCGACCCTGCGCATCACGCTGGCGCTGGGCTGCCCGCTGCGTCTGACGCGCGAGTTCAACGTCTTCGTCGACCCGC
>NZ_DASWYS010000369.1:0-3390 GCF_036404855.1 Roseateles sp. | reverse complement strand
CCAGCCAGTGGTTGAAGCTGATCGCCATGGGCTTGGCCGGCACGTTGCGGCCGGTGTGCTCACCCATCAACCGCCCGTTCACGTAGTGCCGCGTGCGCGTCGCCTCGACCTGCACGGTCAGCACTTGCCAGCCGTCGAACGAGCCCTTCACGATGGAAGCCTGATTGAAAGACTGCCAGGGGTCGATGCGTACAGTCTGCCAGCTGACGCCATAAAGCCGCGTCTCCGGCTCGCCCCAGCCACCGTGCGGCAGGTATTCGAAGTCGACCTCGCTGAAGTCCGGGTCGTAATCATGCTTCAGCGGACTGGCCAGGAAGAAGCTCTGGATGACCGGGTCTCGCGCGCCGGCCGAGTCACGCAGGCGCACGCGCGCCGTTGTCGTGCCGATGAGGAACTTGCGCGGCGCGCAGAGCTGGGCGAGCGCCGTGTTGCCCGGCGTGCCGTCTGTGGAGATCCTGAGCTTGAGCAGGCCGCCGTCAAGCGTCAGCTGGCCCGGCGTGAAGCGCGAGCCCGGCAAGCCGGGATGGCCCGTGCCGTCGCGCAGCACCCACCCGCTGGCGCGCAGGGCGTCGAGGTCGGGCTGGGAGAAGTCGTCGAAGAACTCACCGCCGGAAGGCGCCGCGAGCGCCGGGAAGGTCAACAGGCCCAGCAGCAGTGCCCTCATGCCAGCACCTCCTGTGCAGGCGCGCTGGCGCGCGGCATGGGCACCCACAGCAGCAGCAGCAGGGCTGGCACGCCGCACAACAGCGTCCAAAGGAAGAAGTGCTGGTAGCCCATCGCGAGCTGGATGTCACCGCTGATGGTCTTGCTGAGGATGAAGCCCAGCTGCATGACGCCCGAGCCGAGCGCATAGTGCGCCGTCTGGAAGCGGCCCGGCGCCACCACTTGCATGATGTAGAGAATCATGCCGACAAAGCCGAAGCCATAACCCGCCATCTCCAGGCCCACGGCCGCGCCAATGGTCCAGATCGAGGTCGGCAATGCCAGGCTGAGCGCCCAGAAGACCGCGTTGGGGATCGCCATGGCGATGATCAGCACCGGCATCGCTCGCTTCAGGCCCAGCCAGGACGTGAAATAGCCGCCCAGGATGGAGCCGACGAGAAAGGCCGCCGTGCCCACCGTGCCGTAGACGCCGCCCACTTGCTCGCTCGTCAGGCCCAGGCCGCCCTTGTCGCGGGGCTCGATCAGGAACAGCGGGCCAATGGTCTGCACCTGGCCCTCCGCGAGGCGGAAGATGACGATGAAGAGCACCATTTTCCAGATGCCGGGCTTGCCCAGGAAGTCGGCCACGATCTCTGGCAGCTTCACAGGTTCGGTCGACACACGCTGCGGATTGGGCAGGACCTTGGCGTTCCAGGCGGCCAGCACCCCCAGCAGCC
The DNA here is from genome assembly GCF_036404855.1 of Roseateles sp. Taxonomy (GTDB): domain Bacteria; phylum Pseudomonadota; class Gammaproteobacteria; order Burkholderiales; family Burkholderiaceae_C; genus Pelomonas. The sequence goes on along the minus strand of NZ_DASWYS010000369.1, from coordinate 2,011 downwards.
CCGCCAAGATTGCAAAGATCAGGCTCCAGGCATTGAACACGCCCATGCGGGTTTCCAGCCGCCCGGCCAGCACCATCAGGCCGCCCAGCGTCAGGAACTTGGAGGCGTTGAAGAATGCGCCCTGCCAGCCCGCATAGGCCGCCTGGCGCTTGGCATCCAACACGCCCATATAGAGGCCATCGCAGGCAATGTCGTGCGTGGCCGACGCATAGGCCAGGAAGAACAGCACCGCGATGCTGAGCGCAAAGAAGGCACTTGCCTGCAGTGCCAACGCCAGCAGCGCCAGGCCCACTGCGCCGCTGAACTGCATCGCGACGACGACCGTCTTCTTGCTGCGCGCCAGCTCCACCAGCGGGCTCCACAACGGCTTGAAGGCCCAAGCCAAGCCGATGAGCCCGGTCCAGCGCGCGATCTGGTCGTTGGCCACCCCCATCTGCTTGAACATCAGTCCGGCAATCAGCATGACGACGAAGAACTGCAACCCCTGCACGAAGTAGAGGCTGGGGATCCAGCGCATCGGGTTCTTCGCGTCCATCATCACTGCAGCCCTTGCGGCGCGCGGCCGGTGGCGTTGGAACGGCCTTCCAACCAGGCCTTGATGCCGGCCAGCGCGCCGGGCGCGAAGCCCCAGCTCAGCAGTGTCGGCCCGGCCACGTCCAGCGCCTGGTAAGGATTCCACAGCGACAGGTGCAGGTCGGGTCGCCATCCAGCGGCGGCCAGGCCGTAGCGGGCGCGGCGCGTGGAGACCAGCACGTTGAGACGGTCGTCGCTCGGCACGCTGGCCCAATCGAGCTTGGCGATGTCGTCCACCATCTGGATCTGCGCGTCACTGAAGGCGTCGAACAGTGCCACCGCCTGACGGCCCGTGGGGCCGGCCTCGGAGACCATGTCGGTGGGCACGTCGCCCTGCACGATGACGCGGATCGGCGCGGACAGCGCCGGCGGGCGTGCGCCGCGCAGCGCAGTGAGACCGGCGGCCCAGGCTTGCGCCATCAGCGCGTGGTCGGCCGCGCGGGTGGCTGCGTCGTCCACGGCCCGCGCCGGGTAGGCGGCGGCCAGCCTGTCCAGGCGGGCATTCGCGACCTCGCCCTGCCGCGGCGTCAGCCTACCGCTGGCAAAGGCCTCACGCAGCGCATTGATGGCGACGAGCTGCTCTTCCTGCGACCCCTGGGCCAGCACCATGTCCGCGCCGGCCTCGATGGCCATGACGGCGCTCTTGGCATACCCGAAGCGCTCGGCCACGGCCTTCATCATCAGCGCGTCGGTGATGACGACACCGTCATAGCCCCAGTCGTCGCGCAGGATTCCCTTGAGCAACTGCGGCGACAGCGTGGCCGGGCGGTCAGGGTCGATCTGTGGGTACACGATGTGGGCCGTCATCATGGCCGGTGCCTCGGCCGCCAGCGCCTTGAAGGGCTTCAGCTCCAGTGCGTCCAGCTCGGCGCGTGACTTGTCGACGGTGGGCAGCGCGTGGTGCGAGTCCACGTGCGTGTCGCCGTGCCCGGGAAAGTGCTTCACGCAGCAGGCCACCCCCTCCGCCAGCGACCCGCGCATCCACGCGCCAGCCAGGCGGCTGACCTCGGCCGGGTCGTTGGAAAAGCTGCGCTCGGCGATGACGGGGTTGGCCGGGTTGTTGTTGACGTCCAGCACTGGCGCGAAATTCCAGTTGATGCCCAGCGATCTGAGCCCGCGCGCCACCGCCGCGCCGACGGCCTCGGCCCGCGCCGCCTCGCCGCCCGCGCCCAGCGCCATGGACGACGGCGGCTGCGGCAGGAAGGTCGCGCGCACTACGGCGCCCCCCTCCTGGTCGATGCCGATCAGCGCCTCGGGACCCAGCACCTGGATGAGGTCACGCATCAGCGCCTTGACCTCGTCCTCGCTGCCGAGGTTCTTGCGGAACAGACAGACCGAACGAATCTTCTGCTCCCGCAGGAAGGCCGCGGTCTCGGTGTCCAGGGACTGGCCGGGGATGTCGACCATCACGAGACGGCCGGGGTCGAAGATGCTCATG
>NZ_DASWYS010000368.1:0-19765 GCF_036404855.1 Roseateles sp. | reverse complement strand
CGCCGGTCACGCGAGGGTGGTCGCTGTCATAGCCGCGGTGGGTGGCCAGGTCAAAGGCCACCGACACGCCCTGCCCGCCAGCCGCCAACGCCTTTCTATAGAAGGCGTTGCTCTCCTCGGCGGTGGAGAAGCCGGCGTACTGTCGGATGGTCCAGGGCCGGGCCGCGTACATCGTGGCCTGTGGGCCGCGGAGGAAGGGCTCGAAGCCGGGCAGTGTGTCGGCATGCGGCAGGCCGGCGGTGTCGGCAGCCGTATAGAGCGGCTTGACCGTCAGCCCCTCAGGCGTCACCCAGTCTAGTGCCGCCACGTCGCCGCCTGGAGCAGACTTGGCGGCGGCCTTGCTCCACTGCTCCAGCGTGGCGGTCTTGAACTCCGGGGCGTCCCCGGCGCGGCTGGCGTCCGACATCGAAACTCTCCTGTAACTGGCCCGACATCATAGCGGCCCGTGATTCATAATTATGAATTCAAAAGCACTACACTGAGCTGACATTTCCCTTCGCCATGCCAGATCAGACCGTCGCCCCCCTCACTTCCACCGCCTTGTACGAGCAGGTGGCCGACCGGCTGCGTCAGCGCATCCTGGCGCGTGAACTGGAGCCGGGGGCGTGGATAGACGAACTCAAGCTCAGCGGCGAGCTGGGCATCAGCCGCACGCCACTGCGCGAGGCGTTGAAGGTGCTGGCCGCCGAGGGCCTGGTGACGATGAAGTTACGCCGCGGCGCCTACGTGACCGAGATGAGCGAGCGAGACGTGCGGGAAGCCTATCAACTGCTCGCGCTGCTGGAAAGCGACGCAGCCGCACGTGTCGCTACTGGCGCCAGCGACGCCGAGCTGGCCGAGCTGGCCGCCCTGCACCAGCAGCTAGAAGCCGCCTTGCCTGACCGCGACGCCTTCTTCGCGGCCAACGAGCGCTTTCACCTGCGCATCCTGGAGCTGGAGGGCAACCGCTGGCGCCAGCAGATGTTGCACGACCTGCGCCGGCTGATGAAGCTGAACCGCCACCACTCGCTGTTCCGCGAGGGACGGCTGGCGGAATCGCTGGCCGAGCACCGCGACATGCTCGCGGCGCTGCGCGAACGCGACGCCGAGGCTTGCCGGCGGCTCGTCATCGCGCACTTTGACAACGGCCTGGCCGCGACCGCCGCGCCCTGAGCGCGCGCCGGCTTCAGACCGCGCCTCAGCCGCCCAGGTAGTCGCCCTTGCCGAGCGGCACGCCGGCGTGCCGCAACAGCGCGTACGTCGTCGTGGCGTGGAAGTAGAAGTTGGGCGTGGCGTAGTGGCGCAGATAGCTCAGGCCGTCGAACTTCAGGGGATCGCCGGAGCGGCGAGGAATGGTGATCTCGCGCTCTTCGCTGCCCACGAAGGCCTCGGCAGGCACGGACAGCACGTAGTCACGCGTCTTCCGGATGCGCTCGGCCAGGTCGTCCAGCGTCGCCTCGTTGTCTTCGTACTTGGGGACTTCCTGACCGGCCAGACGGGCCACGCAAGCCTTGGCGGCGTCGCTGGCGATCTGGATCTGCTTCGTGAACGGCAACATGTCCGGCGCCAAACGCAACGCCAGGTAAGCGTCGGGCGAGAACTTGCGGGCTTCGGCGTGCGCCTTGGCCGCTTCCAGCCAGTTGAGCATGTTGCCCAGCATCTTGGCGAAGGCCGGTGCGCTGGCGGCGTGCATGGAAATCGTGGTCATCGGGTGCTCTCCATTGAGGGAAACCGATGGTAGCCAGCATGCCGATCACCCATGGCGCCCCGGGGCACAATGCCCCCCAGCCATGAATGTGATCATCCTCGACGACTACCAGGATGCTGTCAGGAAGCTCCGCTGCGCCACCAAGCTGGAACCGCTGAACGCCAAGGTGTTCACGAACACGGTCAAGGGCATCGGACAGCTGTCCGTGCGGCTGCGCGACGCCGAGGTGCTGGTGCTGATCCGGGAGCGCACCGCTTTCCCGCGCCAATTGCTTGAGAAGCTCCCCAAGCTCAAGCTGATCTCCCAAACCGGCCGGGTCGGCAATCACATCGACATCGACGCCTGCACGCGGCTGGGCATTGCCGTGGCGGAGGGTGTAGGCAGCCCGGCGGCCCCGGCCGAGCTGACCTGGGCACTGATCATGGCCTCCATGCGCCGGCTGCCGCAGTACATCGGCAACCTCAAGCATGGCGCCTGGCAGCAGGCCGGGTTGAAGGCAGCATCCATGCCGGCCAACTTCGGCGTCGGCATGGTGCTGCGCGGCAAGACGCTGGGCGTCTGGGGCTACGGCAAGATCGGCCAGCTCGTGGCGGGCTACGGCCGCGCCTTCGGCATGCAGGTCATGGTTTGGGGCAGCGAGGCCTCTCGCCTCAGGGCGGAAGCTGACGGCTACCAGGCCGCGTCCAGCCGCGAGGCCTTCTTCGCCGAATCGGACGTCCTGTCGGTGCACTTGCGGCTGTGCGACGCGACCCGCGGCATCGTCACGGCCGAAGACCTGGCCCACATGAAACCGACGGCGCTGTTCGTGAACACCTCGCGCGCCGAGCTCGTCGTCGAGAACGCGCTGGTCTCGGCACTGAACCGCGGCCGGCCCGGCATGGCGGCCATCGACGTCTTCGAGAGCGAGCCCATCCTGCAGGGCCACCCCCTGCTGCGGCTGGAGAACGCGGTCTGCACGCCTCACATCGGCTATGTGGAGCAGGACAGCTACGAGATCTATTTCGACGCGGCCTTCGACAACGTGCTGAACTTCATCCAGGCCCAGCCGACGAACATCGTCAACCCCGAGGCGCTGAAGGTTCACCGCTGAAGCGCCCGTGCCGAACCGCCCGCAGTCCCTCGCCCAGCTCTATCTGGCGTTTGCGCGCCTGGCCCTGCAGGGATTCGGCGGCGTGCTGGCGGTGGCCCAGCGGGAGCTGGTCGAGCGCCTGGGCTGGCTGAGCAAGGAAGAGTTCGTCGAGACCCTGGCCATCGCGCAGGTGCTGCCAGGGCCCAACGTCGTCAACCTGTCGATGATGATCGGCGACCGCTTTTTCGGCCTGCGCGGCGCCATAGTCGCGCTCGCCGGCATGTTGCTGGCACCGGCAGCCGTTGTGCTGGGCCTGGCGGCGGTCTATGGCGAACTCGCGCGGCACCCGGTGGCCGTGGACGCCCTGCGCGGCATGGGGGCGGTGGCGGCCGGACTGATCCTGGCCACCGGCATCAAGCTGCTGCCGGCGCTGAAGACCAGCCCGCTGGGCCGACCGCTGGCGCTGGGCCTGGCACTGCTGGCGTTCGTGGCGATCGGTCTGCTGCGCTGGCCACTGATCCACGTGCTGGTGGTGCTCGGAGGCGGTGGCATGGCACTAGCTTGGTGGAGGCTGAAGCGGTGACGACGCCGGTCAACCTCTTTGACCTCTTCCTGCACTTTCTGACGCTGTCGCTGCTGGCCATTGGCGGCGGCATCACGACGGTGCCGGAGATGCACCGCTATCTCGTCGACAAGACAGGCTGGTTGACGGACACCTCGTTCACCGCGTCCATCGCGCTGGCCCAAGCGGCACCGGGGCCCAACATCCTCTTCGTAGCGGTGCTAGGCTACAACGTCGCGGGCCTCCCAGGCGCCGCGGCCTCCATGGCCGGCATGATGCTGCCGTCCAGCGTGCTGACGCTGACGGCCACGCGCTGGGCGCGCAACAACCGCGAACACATCAGCCTGCGCGCCTTCTCCGCCGGCATGACACCACTGACGCTGGGCCTCGTCATCGCGACGGGCTGGCTGCTGGCGCAACCCTTCTTGAAGGTCGAGGCGCACCGGTGGGGCACCCTGGCCCTGATCGCCGTCACCGTCATGCTGGTGCTGAAGACCCGGCTGGGTCTGGTCTGGATGGTGCTGGCCGGCGGCGTACTCGGCGCGCTCGGCCTGGTCTGACGTCCCGGCTCAGGCTGCCCGCACCGCCACGCCCCCCGGCCGGAAAGCCGCAGGCGGGCGGCCCAGCAGGCGCTGGAACGACCGCCGCATGCGCTCCGTGCTGCCAAAGCCTGCTTCTTCGGCCACCCGCAGCACCGACGTCGCGCCGTTCTCCAGCGCCGCGCGGGCCGCCTCCACGCGCAGGCGCTCCACCGCCTGCGCCGGGGTGGACCCGGTCTCGGCTCGGAAGCAGCGCGCGAAATGCCGCGGGCTCATGCAAGCCCGCGCCGCCAGCGCCTCCACACCGTGGTCGTGCCGCAGGTCGGCGCGCACCTCATCCAGCAATGCGCCGAACCGCCCCTCGGGACGTTGAAGGTCCAGCAGCGGCGAAAACTGCGACTGCCCACCCGGGCGACGCCGCTCCACGACCAGTTGGCGCGCCGCCTCGCGGGCCAGTTCCTCGCCGTGGTCCCGCGCCAGCAGCGCCAGGCAGAGGTCGATGCCGGCCGTCATGCCGGCGCTGGTCCAGAGCTCAGGCCGCCGCCGGCCGCGCAAGGCGGGCTCGCGCACGTAGATGCGGTCGGGCTGAAGCTGCACGGCGGGGAAGTCGGTCGCGAACTGCCTACTGCGCGACCAATGCGTCGTGGCCGTGCGGTGGTCCAGCAGGCCGGCCGCTGCCAGCACGAGGCTGCCGCTGCAGATGCTGGCGATACGCGCCCCGGACAGTGCCGCCCGCCGCAGCCAGGCGATGAGGCGGGCATCGCTGCAGGCGGCGTCCACGCCGTCACCGCCGATGACCATGACCAGGTCCAGGTCGCCCAACTGACGCGGCAAGGCCTTCACCGGCCAGGCGATGCCGGCAGAGCTGCGCACGGCGGGCGGCGCGCTGGCCACGAGACGCCAGTCGTAGCTGCCGGGCCGCGCCAGGCGGGCCACCTCGAACACGGCCATAGGCCCCGCCAGATCGAGCTGCTGGAAGCCGGGAAACAGGACAAACGCGATGCGGCAGGTCATGCCGCATCTTGGCAGAAAAGGTGGGAACCGCGTCATTGCAGCCATTGGCACCGCACCAGACACTGCCCGACGTCAGTACGCACCGGCGGCAGGAGGTCGCCTTCCGATGAACATTGGCATCCTGGTTTTCGACGAGATGGAACTGCTGGACATGGCCGGTCCGTACGAGGTGTTCACTACCGCGGCCCGGGTGCAAGGGCGCAGCCAGCCCGCAGGCACGGCGCCACTGTTCAAGGTGGTCACGATCGCGTCCGCGACTGCCGCGGTGCGGGCCCGTGCCGGCCTGCGCGTGCAGCCGGATTTCACGCTGCACGACCATCCGCCGCTGCACTGCGCGCTCGTGCCGGGCGGTGTCGTGGATGCCGAGCTGCAGCGGCAGGAGGTGCTCTCATGGATCGCCGCGCAGCACCGCCGCGCGCCCATCGTGGCGTCGGTGTGCACCGGCGCGCTGCTGCTGGCCGCGGCCGGCGTGCTGGACGGCCTGGCCGCGACCACGCACTGGGAAGACCTTGACGCCCTGCGCACGCTGCGGCCCGCGGTGGCGGTGCGCGACGGCGTGCGCTGGGTCGACGAAGGTTTGGTCGTCACGTCAGCCGGCATCTCGGCCGGCATGGACATGAGCCTGCACCTGGTGCGACGGCTGCAGGGACACGAACTCGCCGCACGCACGGCCCGCCAGATGGACTACGACTGGAACGACACGCCATGAGCACCGCCGCAAACGCCCTCCTCACCATCACCCGCCGCCCCGACACCGTGTTCTCGCACGGCCAGGGCGCCTGGATCACCGACGAGGACGGCAAGCGCCACCTGGACCTCATCCAGGGCTGGGCCGTCAACAGCCTGGGCCACAGCCCCGCGCTGATCACGCAGGCACTGCTGCAGCAGTCGCAGCGGCTGCTGAACCCCGGCCCGGCCTATTTCAATCGGCCGCTGCTGGACTTGGCAGAACGTCTCACCGCCATCAGTTGCTTCGACCGCGTCTTCCTGGCCAATTCGGGGGCCGAGGCCAACGAGGGTGCCGTAAAGCTGGCACGGCGCTGGGGCAGCCGCCACCGCGGCGGCGCGCACGGCATCGTCAGCTTCGAGCAGGGCTTCCACGGCCGAACTCTGGCCATGATGAGCGCGTCCGGCAAGCCGGGCTGGGACCGCATCTACGCGCCGATGCCGCCGGGCTTTACGAAGGCGCGGCTGAACGACATCGCGTCGGTCGAGCGAGCCATCTCAGCCGACACGGTGGCCGTCATGATCGAGTTCGTGCAGGGCGAGGCGGGCGTCGTCGTCGCCGACCCGGGGTTTGTGCGCGAGCTGCGCGCGCTGACGGCCGAGCGCGGCGTGCTGCTGATCGCCGACGAGGTGCAGACCGGCGTGGGCCGCTGCGGCACAGCGTTCGCCTACGAGCACTTCGGCATTGAACCCGACGTGATGACGCTGGCCAAGGGTCTGGGCGGCGGTGTGCCGATCTCGGCGCTGCTGTGCAAGGAGGCGTTGAACTGCTTCGAGCCCGGCGACCAGGGTGGCACCTTCTGTGGCAACCCGCTGATGGCGGCGGTGGGCCTGGCGGTGGTCGAGGAGATCTGCCGCACGGAGTTCCTGGCCGGCGTGCGGGCGCGTTCTACACAACTGTCGGCAGGCCTGCAGGCCATCGTGCGCGAGCATGGCCTCGTGGAAGAACGCGGGCTCGGCCTGCTGCGCGCGCTGGCGCTGCCCGTCCCGTTGGCCGATCAGGTGGTGGCGGCCGCGCAAGCGCTGGAACCCGTGGGCCTGCTGCTCAATGCACCGCGGCCGCACCTGATTCGGCTGATGCCAGCGCTCAACATCAGCGCGGCCGAGGTGGACGAAGGGCTGGCGCTGCTGCGTCGCGCTCTGGGCGCGGTACTGCGTTGACCCTTCTCGGGGTCAGTTCGTACCGAAGATCTTGTCGCCGGCGTCGCCCAGGCCCGGGATGATGTAGCCGATGTCGTTCAGATGGCTGTCGATGGCGGCCGTCCAGCAGCGCACGTCGGGGTGGGCCGTCTCCAGCGCCTTCACGCCTTCCGGCGCGGCCACCAGCACCAGGGCGCGCACGTCCTTGCAGCCGCGCTGCTTGAGCAGGTCAACCGTGGCGATCATGCTGCCGGCCGTGGCGAGCATCGGGTCGATGATCAGCGCCGTGCGGGCTTCGAGGTTGCCGACGAACTTCTCGAAGTAGTTCACCGGCTTCAGCGTTTCGTGGTCGCGAGCCAGTCCCACGACCGACACCTTGGCGTTGGGCAGGATGTCCAGCACGCCGTCCAGCATGCCGAGGCCGGCACGCAGGATGGGCACCACGGTGACCTTCTTGCCTGCGATCTGGTCGACCTCGGCCGGGCCGCTCCAGCATTCGATGGTGACCTTCTCGGTCACGAAATCGGCCGTCGCCTCATAGGCCAGCAGGCGGGCGACCTCGCCGGTCAGCTCGCGGAATTTCTTCGTCGAGATCTCGGCCTCGCGCATCAGGCCGATCTTGTGCTTAACGAGAGGATGCTTGACTTCGATGACGGCCATGGCGAATTTCCTATTCTTTCTGAATAGTCAGAATTATCGACTGCCCGCTGACGAACGCTGGCGCAGCGCCTCATACAGGCAGACGCCCGAGGCAACGGACACATTCAGGCTCTCGACGGCCCCGGCCATCGGGATGCGCACCAGTTCGTCGCAGGTCTTGGCCGTCAGTTGCCGCATGCCCTCGCCTTCGGCGCCCAGCACCAGGGCCACGGGACGCTTCAGGTCAAGGTCGTAGATGGAGCGCTCGGCGCGGTCGGAGGTACCGACGACCCAGATGTCGCGCTCCTTCAGCTCATTCAGCGTGCGGGCCAGGTTGGTCACCATCAGATAGGGCACGGTCTCGGCCGCGCCGCTGGCCACCTTGGCCACAGTCGCGTTCAGGCCCACGGCGCGGTCCTTGGGCGCGACGACGGCGTGCGCCCCCGCGCCATCGGCCACGCGCAGGCAGGCGCCGAGGTTGTGCGGGTCGGTCACGCCATCCAGCACCAGCACCAGCGGGGGGCCTTCCACGGCGTCGAGCACGTCGTCCAGCGAATGCGGCTGCGCGAGGGTCGACACACGGGCCACGACGCCCTGGTGGCGCGGGCTGCCGGCCAATTGACTCAGGCGCTCGTCGCTGCTCTCCACGAGCTTGGCGCCCGCCTCCTTGGCCCGATCGATGAAGGCGCGCATGCGTTGGTCGCGCCGTGCCGGGTCGAAATGCACCTCCGCGACGGAGTCAGGATGGGTCTTGAGGCGGACGGTGACGGCGTGGAAGCCGAAGAGGACGGACTTGGGGCTGCTCATCGTGCACATTGTCGGCTCAGCGGCCAGCTTGCATGCGCGCGTTCTCCATGATGTTCACGAAGCTGTCGGTCCAGAAGCGCGCCTTGTTCCGGGCCAGGTGGTCCAGCAGCTGGTCATGGGCCTCGCGCGTCACGCTCAGATGCTCGGCACCGACGCCATGGAAAAGGAGTGACACCACCGCCCCCTTGGCCGCCGCCTGCTCGACGATGTCGATCAACTGCGCCCCATTCATGCCTTCGACGAAGTAGACCGGCATGGCGTAGGGATCGAGCTGGGCGGTGTCGGTCACCAGACCGGGGCCGGCCGCGCGGTAGGCGACGAACTGAGGCCGCAGCGCCGCGGCGAAATCCTGCCCACCGGCCTGCATGTCCAGACACGGAGGCGTGAACGTGCGGCGCGTCCTGCCGTCGAGCGACTGCAGCCAGGTGTTGGCGGCGATCACCTGCTCCTGCACCTGCGCCGCCATCTGCCGGTCCAGGTCGCGGTGCGGCTGCACCCACTCGCGCCCCGGCCCCTTGGCGGAGCAGCTATGGAAGAGGCTGTGGTTGCCCAGCTCGTGGCCTGCCGCTGCGGCGGCCTTCCACTCGTTCTGGCGAGCGGGCAGCGTCGGGCCGTTGATGGGCACGTAGAAGCTGGCCCTCAGGCCGCGCTTGTTGAGAGCCGGGACGACATGGTCGAGCTGGCTGTCCAGACCATCGTCGTAGCCCAGACTGACGGCCGCCTTGGCGCCGCCCTGCCAGGCAAAGGGTGCCGCCGTGGTGGTGGCCGCAACGAACAGGCCGAGCGCGGCCAGCAGCATCTTTCGCATCACATCTCCTCAACGCAGGAACTGCACCGCCATCAGCGAACCGATCAGCACGGGCTGGTGGACCATGTAGAAACTCAGCGACCAGCGCCCCAGCACCGCCATTGGCCTGGGCGCGGTGCCGGCCCACAGCTGCGGCCGGACGCGCGTGACGACGAACCCGACCAGCATGACACCCAGCCAGGGCAGCACCGGCACATAGTCCTCCGTGATGGGCTTTTGCGTGACGAGGCCCACCCAGTTGGTCCAGCGGGTGTCGAAGACGCTCCCCTGCACCAGACGCGGTGCAGCAATGGCCAGCGCCGCCAGCACGAGCAGGGCCGGGTTGGGCAGCCGGCTCAGGCCAAGGCGCAGCAGCAGAAGCATCACCGCGATGCCATGTAGCACGCCAAAGCTGATCCAGCTGTTTGGGAACATGAACCATGACCCCGCCGACACGAGCAACGCACAGCCGGCCACCTGACCCCAGCGCTTCCAGAAGCGCCCGGCCACCTGCCCCGCAAGCACGGCAAAGGCCTGGCCGCCGCCGGCGCAGAACAGGAAGAGGCTGACGATGCAGGTGCGCTGCCAGGTCCAGACCGGATCGCGGTAGAAATCCTGGTGTATCCAACCGAAATAGTTCAGGTCGAAGCCGAAGTGGTAGGCCGCCATCCAGACGATGGCCAGGCCGCGCAGTGCGTCGAGACGGTCGGAACGGGACGGGGACGCGGACATTGATCAGGGGCTGGGCATGGACGCCGGATTCTGGCCCCTCCAGAGCCGCATCCGGCGAAGGCACCACATCGTCTCTTCGGCGAGGCGGCGGGTGAAGCGATCGCCCACCAAAATAGACCTCATTCCACCGCTCCCCCCGCCCGGTTCATGCCCAAGCCACTCCCGACCCTCGCCCTCCTCATGGCGCTGGCCTGCGGACTCGCTCCAGCCCAGACTCCCGCGCAACCCCGCGCCGTCAGCCCCCGCGTCGCGCTGGATGCAGAGGAGTTGAACAACATCAGTGTCTTCAAGCGTGTCAGCCCGTCCGTGGTGCACATCACGACGCTGGCCGTACAGCGCGACTTCTTCTCGCTGCGCACCAGCGAGCAGCCCAGCGGCACCGGCACCGGCTTTGTCTGGGACGAATCCGGCCACATCGTCACCAACTTCCACGTCATCCAGGACGGCGACCGGGCCACCGTCACGCTGGCCGACCAGAGCAGCTACCCGGCCCGGCTCGTCGGCGCCTTCCCCGACCGCGACATCGCCGTGCTGCGCATCGAGGCGCCACGCGCCAAGCTGCCGGCGATCGCCGTCGGCACCAGCCGGGAGCTGCAGGTGGGCCAGAAGGTCTATGCCATCGGCAACCCCTTCGGGCTGGACCAGACGCTGACCACCGGCATCGTCTCGGCGCTGAACCGCGAGATCGAGTCCGTCACTCGGCGCACCATCAAGGGCGCCATCCAGACCGACGCTGCCATCAACCCCGGTAACTCGGGCGGGCCGTTGCTGGATTCGGCGGGGCGGCTGATCGGCGTCAACACGGCCATCTACAGCCCGAGCGGCGCGAGCGCGGGCATTGGGTTCGCTATCCCGGTGGACGAAGTGAACCGCATCGTGCCGCGCCTGATCCGCGACGGCCGCTTCATCCGGCCGGCGCTGGGCGTCACGTCGGGGCCGGAGAACCTTGCCAAGGCACTGGGTGCGCCCAAGGGCGTGCTGCTGCTCAACGTGGCGCGCAACGGTCCGGCCGCAGCCGCCGGCCTGCGGCCGTACGGCCGCGACCGCAGCGGTCGCATCGTGCAGGGGGACGTCATCACGGCCGTCGATGGCCAGGCGGTGGCGGACCTGGATGACATGCTGTCGCTGATCGAGACCCGGCAGATCGGGGAGAAGGTGACGCTGGCGGTGTGGCGGGCCGGGCAGACGCGCAAGGTGGTCGTGACACTGGGAAGTTCCGACTGAAGCTCCCGACGCCCCGCGCTTTGCGCCCGCGGCGCTGCCACTCCGGGACCCCAAACCAATGTGGGTGGTTTTGCTTCGGCTTGCAGCGCTGCCCCGACAGTCGCTCGTTGCGGATGCGCGGGCATCGCCCGTCGACAGCGCGCGACGTCCGCCGCCCCACGCGGCCACCAGCCGACGCGACGCCAGCCGGCGCAGGATCCGCATCGCCCAGCCGACCGCTGATGTGGAGTTTCTAGTTGCCAGGTCCGCCTAGTGCCCGCTCGCAGCCTGGCACCGACGGCCGCTCGGCACGCGTTCCGGCCGCCCTAAGTAGGCGCGTTGCGCGGATCCACCAATACCGACCGTGGTTCCTGATCGTCAGCCCGCAACGTGTGCGAAGACCCACCTTGACCCGGGCTCGACACGCTGGGAGACGCCCTGATCGCTATGCCGCGCGCCGACCCGAGGTACGAGAGATGGATCCTGCACATCGGGCGGCTGCGCGAGGTGAAGATAGGTTCGTTCCGCCCTGGAATGGCGAGGCTGAAGCGAACGACACCGTGGCCACCCCGCCCCAGGCCGATAGGGTTGGCACCCAGCCCCTAAAGTAGCGGCCCCAGATGCCAACCCGTGCCAGTTTCCCGGCCGGTCCGCCGTTGCAACCTTGAAGGCAACAGTTCACGTCGTGCAGCCCGTCCTCGTCAGCGCCTGCCTGCTCGGTCGCCCAGTCCGCTTCGATGGCACGCACCGGCAAGCCAACAGCGCCATTCTGCTGCGCTGGCTTTCGGAAGGACGGGTCGTGCCGGCCTGCCCGGAAATGGCAGGGGGTCTGCCGGTGCCGCGGCCGGCCGCGGAGATCATTCGCGGCATCCGCGGCGCGCAGGTGAGGGCCGGCGTCGCCCGCGTGCTGACGCAGTCCGGCGACGACGTGTCCGCTGCTTTCGTCGCTGGCGCCCGGCAGGCCCTCGCGCTGGCTCAGGCACACGGCATCCGCATAGCCGTGCTGAAGGACGGCAGCCCGTCCTGTGGCTCCACCAACGTCCATGACGGCACGTTCACAGGCACACGCGTGGCCGGCATGGGCGTCACGGCCCTGCTGCTGCGCGAGGCGGGTGTGCAGGTGTTCAGTGAGCTGCAGTTTGCCAAGGCGGACGCTGCGCTGAAGGCATTGGAACGCAGCGCCGTAAAGTAACACCCCGCTGGCGCGCCCTTGGCGCCCGGCCCGACTTCACTCGACAGACAGGACACCTCGCCATGGGCGCGCAATGGAAAGCCAAGCACAAAGACCTCGCTGCCAATGCCAAGGGCAAGCTGTTCGGCAAGCTGGCCAAGGACATCATGATCGCGGCGCGCAACGGCGCTGACCCCAAGGACAACGCCCGCCTGCGCATGGCCGTCGAGGCGGCCCGCAAGGTGTCCATGCCCAAGGACACGCTGGAGCGCGCGATCAAGAAGGGCGCGGGGCTGACCGGCGAGGCGGTGCACTTCGAGCAGGCCATCTACGAGGGCTTTGCCCCGCACCGAGTGCCCGTGATGGTGGAGGTGCTGACCGACAACCTGAACCGCGCCGCGTCGGACATGCGCGTGCTGTTCCGCAAGGGCCAGCAGGGCACCAGCGGCTCGGTGAGCTGGGATTTCGATCACCTCGGCATGATCGAGGCGGAGCCGGCCACGCCGGGCGCGGATGCCGACACCGCCGCCATCGAGGCCGGCGCGCAGGATCTACTGCCGGCTGACGAAGACGGCGTCACCGTGTTCCTGACCGACCCGGCCGACCTCGATCTGGTCAGCCGCGCGCTGCCAGCGCACGGCTTCACGGTGCTGAGCGCCAAACTCGGCTATCGGCCGAAGAACCCCGTCGACGCCACGACGCTGAGCGCGGAGCAACTGGAAGAGGTGGAGAGTTTCCTGTCCGCGATGGACGAAAATGACGACGTGCAGAACGTGTACGCCGGGCTGGCGGGCTAAGCCTCACGCTCGCGTTGGGCGGCGCACTGCGCCAGCAGCCACTGCTCGAAGGCCTTGACCGCCGGCCTTGATCTGGCTGCCGGGTCGACGATGAGACGGTATGCCCGCGCCGACGAAATGCCGGCGTCGAACGGCGTGACAAGCTGGCCGCTGGCCAGCAGCGCGTCCACCAGCGGCCGGCGCCCCAGCGCCACCCCCTGCCCAGCCACCGCGGCGGCGATCGCCTCGGAGTAGCTGGAGAAGCTCAGCCTCGCCACCGGCCGCAGGTCGCTCAAGCCCCAGGCGCCCAGCCAAGGCTCCCACTCGGCCGGCATGCCGGCACTGTCGCCGTCCATCGCCAGGTGCAGCAGCGTATGCCTCGCCAGATCGGCCGGCTCGCGCAGCGGCAGGCCCAGCTCGCCCACCAGGCGCGGACTGCAGACGGGCAGCATGGATTCGGCAAACAGCTGCCGCCCCTGCGCCGCGCCCACCGGGCTGTAGCGGATGGCAAGATCGAAGCCCTCGCTGGCCAGGTTGCGGTTGCCCAGGCCCGCATCCAGCCGCACGTCGATCCCCGGGTGAGCCCGCGTGAACGCGGTCAGCCGCGGGATCAGCCACAGCGCGGCGAAGCCGGGCGTCGTCGTCAGGGCCAGCACCTGGCGCTGGTGCGGCTCGCGCACGGCGCGCACGGCCACGCGCAGGGTGTTCAACGCGGCCGAGCAGGCGGCATGCAGGCGCTGGCCGTCCTCGGTCAGCGCCAAGGCGCGGTGGCGGCGCTCGAACAGCGTCACACCCAGCTCCTCCTCCAGCGCACGGATCTGGCGGCTCATGGCGGACTGCGTGATGAAGCGCTCCTCGGCTGCTTGCGTGAAGCTGAGGTGGCGCGCCGCTGCCTCAAAGGCGGCCAGCAGCTGCAGCGGTGGTAGACGGTCCAGTGGCCTGGTTGACATGATCTGGAGGAATGCGAATCCTTCCCAAACATCGTTTGTCGACTCGGGAGACTGCCGCCACTATCCGCGCCAGACGGTCTCCACGCAAGCATGCCAACCCTGCATGCCAAAGCCTGCGAGGCCGCCCGAGGAGCTCACCATGCTGATCGACGTCCCCTCTACCCGGCTGCTGCTGCAACGCGGCCAGATCTCACGCCTGCCTGAGGCCCGCGCCACCCACCTGTGCAGCGCCGCTGGCACGCTGTGGATCACCATCGATCACGACAGCCGCGACATCGTGCTGGAGCCTGGCCAGTGCTTCGTCGTGCAAAGCAGCGAGGCCGTCACCGTCAGTGCGCTCAGCGGCCCCGCTGTGCTGGACCTGCGGCCCGCCACCACTGGAGCGCAGGCGTGAGCACGGCGATCGAGCTGCCGGCGCTGCTCGTCTTACCGGCCCGAGACACCTGGGCGTTGCCTGGCGAGCGCTGGATCCGGCTGCGCCCCATCGCTGCGACGGATGCCGGCGCCGAACAGGCCTTCTTCCGCGACCTCTCGCTGGATTCGCGCCACAAGCGCTTCCACGTCGGCCTGCGCGAACTCAGTCCCGCTCTGCTGGCATCGCTGACGGATGTGGACCAGCGGCTGCACCGGGCCTGGGTGGCCGAGTCCCTTCAGCCCGGCTTTCCGGTCGTGGCTGACTCGCGCTACGTGCGCGATGCCCACCACCCCTGGCGCGCCGAGTTCGCCGTCGCCGTGGCGGACGCCTGGCAGGGCCACGGCCTGGGCCGGCGCCTCATCACGCACCTGGCCGCGCACGCGCGACAGCATGGCGTACGGGAGCTGTACGGCGACGTGCTGGCCGACAACCGCCGCATGCTGGCGCTGATGCGCGACCAGGGTGCCCGCCTGAGGTCGCATCCCGACGGACCGCAGCTGGTACGCACGGTGCTGGACCTGAGTCTCGAACAACCGGCGATCATGCCGGCATGCGACGACTCCTGATCAGTGGCGGCCTGCTGGTGGCAGGTCTGCTGGCACTCAGCCTGGCGGCAGGCAGCCTCCTGACGCGCCCGTCGCGCGCTGCCATCGGCCCGGCACCGCCGGAACTCGCCGCAGAACCTGTTCGCATCGCCTACGGTGACGAGCAGCAGCTCAGCGGCTGGTTCCTGCCCGGTCGCGCCGGCGAAGGCGCCGTCTTGCTGCTGCATGGGGTGCGCGGCAACCGTCTGCAGATGCTGGCACGCGCCCGCTGGCTGCAACGCGAAGGCATCGCCAACCTTCTCGTCGACCTGCCTTCGCACGGCGAGAGCAGCGGTGGACGCATCGGTTTCGGTCGCCTTGAGGCGCCGGGCACCGACGCGGCGCTGAACTGGCTGCGCGCACGTCTGCCTGGCGAAAAGGTCGGGGCCGTTGGCGTGTCTCTGGGCGGCGCCTCGCTGCTGTTTGCCGAACGCCGGCCCGAACTGGATGCGCTGGTGCTGGAGTCGGTCTACCCCACCATCGAAGACGCCGTGCAGGACCGCCTCGCCATGCGCCTGGGCCCACTGGCCGGTCGGCTGCTCTCGCCGCTGCTGCTCGTGCAGCTGCCGCTACGGCTCGACCTGAGCGCCACGCAGTTGCGCCCCGTCGACGCCATTGCCGCGGTCAGGGCGCCGCTGCTGATCGCGTCTGGTACCGAGGATCTGCACACGCTCTGGCCCGAGACTGAGCGGCTATTTGCGACCGCGCCACAGCCCAAGGCCCTGTGGCCCGTCCACGGCGCGGCACACGTCGACCTGCACGGCTTCGACGCCGCGGCCTACCAGGCCCGCCTCGGTCCCTGGCTCCACACGCGGTTGCGCAAGCCCCTGCCCTGACAGGGCCAAGCCGCGGCCGGCAAGATGCCGACATGTCTGCCCTGCCCCCGCTCTCCATCCTCGATCTGGCGCCCGTCGTCGAAGGCGCCACGACCCGCGAAGCCCTGCTGAACAGCCTCGACCTGGTGCGCCTGGCCGACGAGCTGGGCTACACCCGCTACTGGGTTGCCGAACACCACAACATGGAGGGCGTGGCCAGCTCAGCCACGGCGGTGCTGATCGGCCAGCTCGCAGCCGCGTCGCGCCGCATCCGCGTCGGCGCGGGCGGAATCATGCTGCCCAACCACGCGCCGCTGACGATCGCCGAGCAGTTCGGCACGCTGGCCGAACTCTTCCCCGGCCGCATCGACCTGGGCCTGGGTCGTGCGCCGGGCACCGACCGGCCGACGATGCGCGCACTGCGCCGCAGCCTGGAGACCACGGGCGAGGATGCCTTCCCCAACGACGTGCTGGAGCTGCAGTCCTACCTCGCGCCGGTGGCCGACAACGCCGTGGTGCGGGCCGTCCCCGGCCAGGGCACCGAGGTCCCGATCTGGCTGCTGGGCTCCAGCCTGTACGGCGCCCAGCTCGCCGCCTATCTGGGCCTGCCGTTCGCGTTCGCGTCGCACTTCGCCCCGGAGATGCTGATGCAGGCGCTGCAGATCTACCGCGCCACCTACAAGCCCAGCGCGCGCCATCCCACGCCGCACGCGATGGTGGGACTGAACATCGTTGTCGCCCCGACCGACGAGGAGGCTCGCTGGCTGTTCACGTCGGCACAGCAGCGCTTCCTCGGCATGGTGCGCGGCCAGCGCGGCAAGTTGCCGCCACCGGTGGCAAGCATGGACACGCTGTGGAACCCGATGGAGGAGGCACAAGTGCAGCGCATGCTGTCCGAGTCCATCGTCGGCTCGCCGCAGACCGTGCGCGCCGAACTGGTCGCGACGCGCGAACGCACGCAGGCCGATGAGTTCATCGTCGCCTGCGCAGTGCACGACCATGCGCTGCGGCGGCGTTCCTACGAGTTGCTGGCTGCGCTTTGAGCGGGCAGCAGCACAGCCAGGTCTAGGGCCGCCTCGCGCCTGGCGTGAGCTGAAAACCTGCTGGGTGTCAGACAGCCGGCGCTACAGGCCGAGATGGGCCGCGAACGCTCTCAGGCGCCACGGCGCGCAAAGCCTGCCGCAAGCAGCCCCAACATCACCAGAGACAGCGTCGCCGGCGCCGGGACCTCATTCGGTCCGTTCGGGGTGATGCGGTAGTTGTCGAGGCTGATCTGCGCATAGCCGTAGTTGGTGACGCTCAGTCCCTCGGGAAAGTTGGTGGTGAAGCCGTATCCGAGACGCAGGCTCTCCAGGGTCAACGCCGGCGTGATGACTGCGAACAAGCCGAAGAAGTCACCGCCGCCGAGCGTCGGCCCCGTGCCAGTGAACTGGGGCTGCACGTTGATCACCTCCCCGGTGACCCCGTTGCTGCTGAAGGAAAACGGATGCCCCCCCGTGAAGCTGAAGGCGTTCGCGCCCACCGTTGCCGAGCCGCTCACCGGGCCGAGCGGGTCGAGGAAGCTGTAACTGCCATCGCTCCAGGTCTCGTTGAAGGTCACCGACAGGTCGACTGCGGTGCCAACCGTCAGACCGGCGGCAACGCCCAGGTCGATGAAGTCGTAGCCAGCGATCGTGCCGTGCAGTGTCAGAGTCACCGGCGCCCCCTGCGCGGTGGCTGCAAACGCCATCGCCGAGATAGCCGCAAGGCGGCGCAGAACGTTCCAAAAACGCATCATCAGGCTCCTTCGTGACGGCATTGCGGGCCGCGCTGATCACTCTAAAGGACCCCGAGCGCGAGCCGTTCCACTACCCGTACGCGCTGCCATCCCTCAATCCTGGGGGCAGGTGTCATTGCGGGCTTCTTCGACTCGGGTGTGGGAACAGGACGCCTTGCCTGCCTGGTCGGGCTCGATGACGAGGTCAAGCAGGCCATCGGACACGTCGTCCTCGACGCCGATGCCGATGCCGATACCCCAGCGCCGAAAGCTACATTGGCCCGATCACCCGAGTCCACGCCGCAACAAATGCAAGCGCAGCACTACTACGCCGCCACAGCACCTCGGACGAGCTTCCCTCCGCTGGCCCAGGCCTGTGACGTCGACGTGGCTGTGCTGGGCGGCGGCTTCGCCGGTCTGGCCACAGCGCGCGGGCTGCAGGAGCGCGGCTTCACCAGCGTGGCAGTGCTGGAGGCACAGACCATCGGCCACGGTGCCTCGGGGCGCAACGGCGGCTTCGTCTTCGGCGGCTACAGCCGCGACGCGTTCGACCTCGTCGGCGACCTGGGACTGCAGACGGCACGCGAGCTCTACGCCCAAAGCCGCGACGCCGTTGCGCTGATCCGCTCTCGCATCGACCAGCACGCAATCGACTGCGAACGACAGGAAGGCGGCGCGCTGCTGCTGAACTGGTTCAGACACAGCGCACGGGCCGAGCGCCAGTTGCGCGAGCAGGCGCGCTGGCTGCGCGACAACTTCGGCGTCGTCTGGGACGAGGTCGCACCGCCCCAGGTGCGACAGTGGCTGGACACTGACCGCTATGGCGGCGCCCTGCTGGAGCGCGACGCCTTCCATTTCCATCCTCTCAAGTACGCACTGGGACTGGCTCGTGTCATCGAACAGGCAGACGGCCACGTCCACGAGCACAGCGCCGTGACGGCCATCGAGCAGCGCGCGCGCGGGGGCTTCCTGCTGCGCACGGACCAGGGTGCGGAGCTGCGCGCGACCCAGCTCGTGGTCGCTGGCGGCGGCTATCTGCAACGCCTGTTGCCGGCCCTGACTGGCGCGCGCCTGCCGATTGCCACCTATGTCATGGCGACCGAACCGCTGCCGGAGTCCCTAAGACCCGTCCGCACGACGGCAGCCCTCTACGACAACCGCTTCGCCTTCGACTACTACCGGGCCCTGGCCGACCATCGGCTGCTGTGGGGCGGCCGCATCTCCATCCAGCAGCGCGAACCGGCACGCATCGCCGAGCTGCTGAAGGCCGACCTGCTCAAGGTCTACCCTCAGCTGGCGTCGGTGCGCATCGAGCATGCCTGGAGCGGGTTGATGAGCTACGCCCGCCACAAGATGCCGCAGGTCGGCCGCCTGGCGCCAGGGCTGTGGTTTGCGCAGGCCTTTGGCGGCCATGGCGTCGCGCCCACGACGGTGGCCGGCGAATGGCTGGCCGACGCCATCAGCGGCCGGATCGACCTGCCGGCGGCCCTGCAGCGCTACAGGTTGTCGCCCGTTTTCGGCCAGGCCGGGCTGCTGGCGGCTCAAGCGACCTACAGCTGGGCGGAACTTCAGGACGCGCTGCGCGAGCTGATCACTTGATCCGCTGCTTTTCAAGCTTGCGCGCCAGCGTGCGGCGGTGCATGCCCAGCCGGCGCGCGGTCTCGCTGATGTTGAAACCGGTCTCGGCCAGTACCTCGTGGATGCGTTCCCACTCCAGAGTCTTGATGGACGCGGTCTGGCGTTCGGTCACCTCCACGTCGGCATCGCCCTGGCGGCGCGCGAAGGCGGCCTCGATGTCGTCCGTGTTGGCCGGCTTGGCGAGGTAGTGGCAGGCGCCCAGCTTGATGGCCTCGACAGCGGTGGCGATGCTGGCGTAGCCGGTCAGCACCACGATGAGCACCTCCGGGTCCCACCCGTGCAGTGCCTGCACGCAGGCGAGGCCCGACGCGCCGCCGGCGAGCTTTAGATCCACGACGGCATGGCCCAGTTCCTCGTCCTCGGGCAGCGCATCCAGCACGGACTTCATGTCGTCCAGGCCGGTGGCACGCACGACGCGCCAGCCGCGACGCTCGAAGGAGCGGGTCAGCGTGCGGGCAAAACTGTCGTCGTCCTCGACGATCAGCAGGAAGCGGTCTTCTTCAGCGGCGGGCAGCATCTGGCGGGGATTGTCGAGGCAGCAGCGATGCCAGCGGCAGCGTGAGGATGACCTCGGCGCCGCCGCTCTCTCCTTGGTCATGGCGGTTGCGCGCCTGCAGGCGGCCACCCAGCGTGCGGGCGACGTTGACCGACAGGAACAGGCCCATGCCGCGGCCAGGCTGGCCTTTGCTGCTCTGGTAGGGGTCGCCGAAGTGCTTCAGGCGTTCATCGTCGAACCCGGGGCCTTCGTCGAGCAC